>NZ_JBHIPA010000001.1:0-312747 GCF_042195845.1 Bartonella sp. AP4SXKL | reverse complement strand
TATTGATTAAAATGAATCATCCACAATGGAGTAATGAATGCATATATACAAAACGTATCATATTGCAAGCGCTCTATGAGAGATATGAAAACTTATCAAAAGGAATGTAAATGTGCGTATGATCTTTAATCACTCATTTGAATGAGAGAGCCTATAAACGCTTGTTATGGCTATCAAACGTATCAAACAAATCAAAATGCTCGGTAGCTTTAACAATCCAATCAAAAGCAAATGCATATTCAATAAATATCTGCAAAAAACGTTCTTTTTACATTTGGAAGCGTTGGTTTTTACAAAGCAGCTTTTCATAAGATAAATAAACAATTATGGTTTTTTGTTACCATTTTATCAAGTCAATTTTATTAATAATAGTTATTAAAAAATCACAAAATTAAAATAAATATTTGAAAATATATCCATATGGGTATATTAATAATCATGAGTAAAATAAAACGTATCATATGGCTTGGTTCTTCACTCAAAGATATAAAAAGTCTTCCTGATCTTATTCAACAAAGGATTGGTTATGCTCTTTATCTTGCTCAGATAGGAGATAGAGGAGAAAATGTTAAGGTTCTCAAGGGGTTTGGATCTGCCAATGTTCTAGAAATTATTGAACGCGATATTCAAGGAACTTATCGCGCTGTTTATACGATACAATATAAAAAATCTCTTTATGTGTTGCATTGTTTTCAGAAAAAATCGACCCGTGGCATTGCAACACCAAAACCAGACATTAATCTGATTAAAGAACGTCTCAAGTTAGCAGAACAATTAGAAGGGAATTAAAATGATCAATGTTTTTCACGGTAGTTCCAATGTTTATGCGGATCTTGGCTTTTCAGATTCCAGAGAGATGCTTATCAAAGCGCAACTTGCTCATAAGATTAGTCAAATTCTGAAAGAAAAGAACTTAACACAAAAACAGGCTAGTCAACTTTTGAAAATGACTCAACCAAAACTGTCTAAACTCTTAAGTGGAGAATTTCGAGGAATTAGTGAAATGAAAATGCTTGAGTGTTTGGCAAAATTGGGAAACGATATAAAGATTATTGTTAATCCGAAAGAAGTTAAAACGCTTGAAGGACATTTTGAAGTTGTTTTTTCTTCTTAAACTTCTTTATGATTAGCTTTTTTGGGTCTATTCATACATGGCAATCTTATATAAAAAATGGTCAAATGAATCATGCATAAAAGTGTGGATTCTTAAGTGGATTCATATAAAATAATTTCACACAACCTATTGACTTTATTGTGTTTTTGTTTATAATATCCTTCAACAAGTGCTTTACCACCGATAACACGTCCGTTTTTGGTTGTGCGCTTTTTGCTTAATACCCCCATGCGCGGCAACATCTTTGCCATTTCCGTGGGCGACTCTGGTCATCAAAAATAGATCGAATATTTTGCGGATACCCTCAGCCTCATCGGGCTCAATCACAAGCTCACGGTTTTTGACCACATAGCCCATAGGTGTGACACCCCCATCCACATGCCTTTGCGTTTGGAGGCTGCCAATTTATCGCGGATACGTTCGCCGATCACTTCACGTTCAAATTGGGCAAAGCTGAACAGGATGTTCAGCGTCAATCAGCCCATTGATGTGGTGGTGTTGAATTGCTGAGTAACGGAAACGAAGGACACTTTGTGCTCGTCAAACAGATCAATCAGTTTGGCAAAATTAGCCAAGGAGCGTGACAAGCGGTCAACCTTGTACACGACAACTGTATCAATCAGGCTGCTTTTGATGTCGTCCATAAGGCGTTTTAAAGCTGGGCGATCCATATTGCCGCCTGTAAAGCCGCCATCATCGTAATTATCGGGAAGCTGGAACCAGAGCCTTCATGCTTTTGTGAGGCGATGTAGGATTCACAAGCTTCTCGCTGAGCATCAAGGCTGTTGAACCCCATGTCTAAGCCTTCCTCGGTGGATTTGCGCGTATAAATCGCGCAGCGTTTTTTCGGTGTGGTTGTGCTCAATGTTTGTCTCTTTGTGCTTTGTTGTTTAATCCGAAGAAGGCAGGTCCAGACCAGCTGCTGCCTGTAATGGCCAGTGCAACCTTGGACAGGCTTTTGTATAGGCAGCCTGCATATTCATAACCTTCCTCTAAAATGGTGACCTGATGCCCTTATATTCCCGCACCAGTTTGATACCGGGGATGGGCCGCTGATATTGTGTCTTGCGTTTCGGCTTGGCTTTTTTGCCAGAGCCGAATAAATCATTGGCCTGCTGTTCGATCCGGTTCTCAATCTGTGGATCAACGCCGTAAGCAAGCTCCTGCAGGCGATAAGCCAGTCTGCGGACAATGTGGCTTTTATGGCCACCGGGTGGTTCGTCCTGATACACATCCCGCCATAAAGCCTTTAAGTCGGATAACGGCATATTTGGGAGCGCCGCCACACGCGCCAGAAGTGTTTTATCCATTCTTCACTTCCTACGATTCTGCTTTTTTCTTTTGCTTCAAGCGGAGGCGTTGCCAGCCCAAGCCGACAATATGGGCGACTTCCTTTTGCCGATCTGCATCGGACACAAGTCCGGCAGGAAGTTGGCCCAGCTTGATTTGTAATCGCTCCCGTTCGGTGAGCTCTTTGTTTTCATGACTCATCAGGAACTCCTTGGTTTTTTGGTTCTTCGTCATGGACATGAATGCTTGGAAAAAACCTGAAGTCCAATGAATTAGAGGGATGTGTTGGCTCGAACTGACGGTTCAGGCGTATCTTGCGACGCAGGATGCCAAGTGTCAGCAAATGCACTACCTCATTGCGGCAATCTCGTTCATTTATTAGGTTTGGAGAAAGTGAAGACATGGCGAACCTCCTTGAGAATTATTGCGTCGTTCAAGGAGTTACTTACTGAAATGACTTGAAAACTGTCGGTTCAGTCAATGCTGTGCATTGAATCAAATTAGGCTTGTGAAAATCATAAGCCTAATTTATATTAGGTTGTTAATTAAGATATAGTTGAAGTTTGAAAATGTCAATTTTGCTCAAAGATATATGGCCGATTGAAAATTTGGCCGACTATAAAATTCACTTTGCGAGATACAACCAGCACTCGCAGCCGCTAGAAGTATGGGGAAGAAGCAAAGACGAATGGCAAGGCTGGCAGGAATACTGGCCGGGCCGCAATGATTTTAACAGGCCGCTTATTTTCTCACTCATGCAATTTCACTACGAAACCGACATCTGGCTGTTCGGTGGTGTGTTCAGAGTATTGGAGAAACATGCAGACCGCTATGAGGTTGAGCTTACTGATTTGGGCAAAGAGTTTATTGGGCGTCTGAAAATCCGATCATCTTATCGCAACCGCACGACTAGGACCAATATGGAGCCACATTACCATAAGTTTGAAGTGCAAGAGATTTTGCGTGAGCCATATTCCGGTAGAGCATTCTGCGGATACGATAAAATAGACTTATCATTTGAAGAGCTCGAAGTCTTGATCAAGAATGACAGGCCAGATTGGAAAACAGCACTAGAATGCGTTAAGGGTATTTACCCGATTACCGATACGCATACGGGAAAACGCTACATCGGCTCTGCTTATGGTGATCAAGGCATATGGTCACAATGGAAGTGTTACATTGAAACGGGTCATGGGGGAAACAAAGGCATTCATGATATGATAAACAAAGCGGGAATTGATTACTGCCGTTCTCATTTCCGTTTTGCGTTGCTTGAGCAGCGGCTTAGCACCCCCCCCCCGATGAAAAAATACTGGAAAGAGAAGTCTTCTGGAAACGCATTTTGCTCACAAGAGGCGAGCAAGGGCTTAACCATAACTGAGTGTAAGATGGATAGATTAACACAAGCACAACAGAGTTTATTACAGGCCATTGAGCGCCTGAAACGTGCCATGGAGATGTCGCCCACGGTACAAGAGCTTGCTGTGGAATTGGGGGTGAAAGCACCCAGTGTGTTTGAAGGGCTCAAGCGACTGGAAGATAAAGGCTATATTCGCAGACAGGCGCGAAAAGCGCGGTCCATCGAAATCCTCCATGCACAAACACCGGATAAGACCAACTTGACGGCTGTTCCTGTTTTGGGGATGATTGCGGCTGGCCAACCGATTCTTGCTCTTGAAAACAAGATTGGTCAGGTCATGGTGCCGAATAATGTTCTACGCGGGAAGTGCTTTGCGCTCAAAGTGCACGGCGACAGCATGATCGATGCTGATATTTTCGAAGGAGATTACGTTGTTGTGCGCCAGCAATCTATTGCTGAAAACAGCGATATTGTGGTGGCCATGGTTGGCGAAGAGGCCACTGTAAAGCGGCTGAGTATTGAAGGGGAGCATATTGAGCTGCGCCCTGAAAATCAGAAACGAAAACCCATCATCATAGGACAACAGGATGAACTTAAAATAATTGGGAAGGTCTTACACGTCTGCTCGGGTGTTGACACCGAGGCCCTCCTAGACGAACCCCAAGGAAGATAACTACATGAGCACCTATAATTTACGACGTTTTGCCCAACCTGACGTTTTGAAACACATCGAACAAGATAATCTGATTACTTTTCTTAAACGGTATGAAAGCTACCTGACCGGACGCGGGTTCAGCTTTGAACTGAATGAAGATAATGAGCTGGATTTTGAAACGCTCTGCCAAGTTCTGATGAATCCATCAGAGGATATGGACATTGAATTCGTTGAATCCTTGTTTTTCATTCAAGAAATGTCCGATGATGAACATTTTGAAGAGTTGAGTGAACAGGCTGAAGCCAATAATATTGACACGCATGAAGATTCAACAGCAGCTGATTTGGCCTTAGCATTATGGCTGCACGATCCCGAGCTTTTAAAGCGTCCTCACGCAGAGGCGATGATCCTCAAGCCAAAATCATTCATGTATTTCCAGTCTGATCAAAAGTCCCCTGATACGTTTACTCTTCCAAAATCAGAAACCATGCGAACGCTGGAAGCTGATATGGACGCTTGGTTTTTGAAAAATAAACGCGGCACTGACTGTCGAATTTTGCCTGTCAGCGCAGAGGACGAAGACAAGACATACTTCCTGATCCGTCATGGCATGCCGTTTAAGCGTGAGGGCAAGATTGAATCTGGACAATCCAAGACCATTTTTTACCGCCCAGAGTTTCATGACGTGATTGTCTATGATCGTGCCAATAATGAACTAGCCGTCTTTAATAAGTCCGGTGCCAAGAAAGAGCGCACCATGTATTTAGATTTGTTCAGCCAACATCTCTTCGGTCAGGCTGAATATTTCCCCGGCGCAGAAAAATATACATTGCAGCCACTGATCGATAACGGCGTTGATGCTTTGGCTTGTGCCGATATTGATGGGCTGGAAGATATAAAGCTGGTAGAAATCCAGCACCAGTTTCTTGGACCGTATAATGACAAGCAGACGCTACGCTCAAATGATGTGTTTGCGTCCTTAGCCTCAAGAGATCGTGAATTCCCGAACTTTGGCAGACTAGTCTCAGCCAGTTTTTCGGTGAAATTTGAAAATGCCAAACGTCCACGCATGGTCAAGGTGCGAACACCGAATATGGCCAACTTTGATCGCAAGGAAGATTCTCACCTGATTGAAACATGGCTGCGGAAACGTGGCTTTGTAAATGAGCAGAAAGAGGAAGAAGACAGCAAACAACCCGTAGCACATCAGGAGAGTCATGACGCCGTATCAATCGCCGCCATGGCATAAACTCACAGAGCTTTCTGGTGGCAAGGGTGTAAAAGCTGAATGGCTAGACTTTCCAGAAGAATTGCTTGCCATCACCAATGAGCAGGCATCTGCCATTCCCTGTAATGGCCGAGCTGGGTGCTACATGAATGTCGTGCAACATGGGTCTAGCGATATTGTTGGCATCTGCACATCAGATACCAAGCAGTGCGACCGACGCACGCTCAAAAAATCAGAACTGGCGCTGTATCGCATAGATCATAAAAAGCTGGCGACCAAAATTGCTGAGGCCATTGGTTTTACTGAGGAAAATGAAAAGATCACGGGCCAAACGGCTCTTTGGAAATTTGGTGTGCTCAATCCACAAGCCGAGCATAGCTTTCCTGTCTATTGCTTTTTGGGCCAGACATCCTCGCAGTTGGATAAAATTGTCAATCAGCTTTGCATGGCTGATCAGACGTTTCTGTTAATTGCCTCCACCAGCAGTCTTATCAGCACTGCCAGCTCTGACGCAAGCATCAGGCATAAATCCAAGCTCATCGGCATAAATGATGTGCTCGTCGTTGATGCTGCAGGCAAGGTCACGGCGAGAGACAGCGCTCAAACCATCATCTCCAATTGGTTGGAAACGGTGTTGCCGAAATCAGCTAAACCGGGATCTGAGTACCAATTCCCGACACCAGCAGGCGCAACATGGGAGCAGTTTGTGTTCGAATTTACCGCAACAGAGATGTTGTCAGTGACATGCGGACAAACTCAGAAACGTCTGGAACCTGAGCATCTGAAGATGAAAGATCAGAGATCTGGAAAAAGAACGAACCAGTGGACACTCCTATTGGTTCTTGCAAAAACCGGGGGAAGCCTCTCGTGGCAGGATAGCGATGCAAATGATAAGCTAAAAAAGCAGAAGCAGGAATTAGCAAACAAACTCAAACAGACCTTCGGCCTTTCTGAAAACCCGCTTCGATGGTCGCGTAAAGAGGAGTGCTATAAAGCCCGCTTCATCATTCGCGCAGATGATAATGTCCTGCGTCAGCTCACTGGTTGAAAATGCTAGGCATAGACTGCTGCGAACTGGTCAATTGCCAAACCCTTGATTTCCCATGACTAAAAGCTCCGTACTTCGTTTTTCCAAGTACGGTGTTTTTCAGGAAAGGGGCATATATAGGAGAAAAATTAGAGAAAAACGGGGTGTTTTTATAGAGAGGAAGTCAATTGCAAATAGCGAAAAAGCCCGCAAATGCTGGGCTTTTGAGGCTATGCCATATAAGGCATATGAAAGTTCGTTTTAGGTTAATGGCGGAGAGAGAGGGATTCGAACCCTCGATATGGTTTCCCATATACACGCGTTCCAGGCGTGCGCCTTCAACCACTCGGCCATCTCTCCAGAAGTTCGCACTATACCCAGAAAGAAATAACGTGCAAGTCTAAACTATACATTCAAAACCCAAAAAACAAATTCATTTATTAAAGTAAGAGCTTTTATCTGTTGAATAACAAGCACATCCCTTCTTTTTAAGAAAAAACTTTTTTCGTGGATAGGTTTGTAGAATACAATAATGAGAATAAAAAGATTGTCACCAGTTATAAACTTTCATGCTCATTTACGCACTTTCTGCTTCACAAAAAAATACTTCTCTTAAAATTAGCATACAGTCCATAGTTTTACACAACCAAATAATTAAAATCACTTACTTATACGTCATAGGAAGGGATGCTATGTGGGGGAAGAACATTTTAAGAGAGGATAAGCGGCTCTTATGCATTTTCTTAAATAGCACGAATTTTTGCAACATTGAGAGCTGTAAAATAGTGTGATGGTATCAGTTTTCTCTTTCATAGGATTACATAATAAGCCCTATTCTAAATCCTCTATTCAATTTCACACTTCTATATTTAGTTGATACTAAAGAAAATAAAATTCAGAAAAAAACTTTGCATTTTTAATTTAATATGTATGAATATATTTTATTTTCTAAAATGAAAAAATAGTCTCATTTTGATCAAATACAAAATCATAAAAATGCAAACCTGTTTTCATTTTTACCATATATTTTTAAATTCAGCGTTACAGTCTTCAAAATATCTAAAGTAGTCTCCATTATTTAAAAAAAATTACGTATTACTTCATACTTTTGATTATCGCATTCTTTAAGTGGGATATGGTCTCATAACAAAACAGAATACTCTAAAAATATATTTTCTTTCTCATCCACACGTTTGTTAAAAAACATCTCTTAAAGCTTGTCACATCTACCTCATACGGTGTCTATGAGTGGTATAAAATCTATTGGATAGCATCATCTTTTCTTAAATAAAAAGGAAAAGCCAAGTACGATCACGCTATTTATCCCCTAATGTTGCAACATCCCCTGCTATTTAAGAGAATGCATAAAAGGCATTTATTCTTTCCTAAAGTGTTTTTATCCATACATTACTCCTCCTTGTAATGTATAAAAGAATAATTTTTATTAATTTAATATAGAGAAATTTAAAACGAAAAAACCTTACGATATTTAGAGTTCTCATTATGTAAAACGATAAATTACCATTATAAATTAATATGTTGTTAATAATCGTCTTAAAGGATAATGTTTTACAGCACTAAAGATCTGATTACTCTGCAAAATGAGCTCGTTCTTTTCCCTTAATGTTCTTTATCACCTTATATCCTTGCTTAGAGCACGTACAGCTCGTGCAGTTTCACATTGTAATGCTTTTTGTGCTAAAATTTTCATATCTTCAAAACTATGAGTCTGTAAACACGCCTTTACTGGAGAAATATCGCAAGATATCATAGAAAGCTCATTAATTCCCAATCCAGTCAAAATCATTGCACCAAAAGGATCTCCAGCCATACCACCACATACACTAACCCAACACTTATGTTGTGCAGCTCCCTGAATAGTCTGATAAATCATACGCAAAACTGCTGGATCAAGGCTATCAGCTTCAGACACAAGGTATGGATTTTGCCGATCAACAGCCATTGTATACTGTGTTAGGTCATTGGTTCCAATTGAAAAAAAATCAACATGGGCGCTTAATACATCTGCCATAATGGCCGCTGCTGGAACTTCGATCATAATACCAAGTTTTAATTTTGGTGCATCAACATCGTTGCGGATTTCCTCTGCAATCTTTTTTATAGCGACAATCTCTGAAACAGACATGACCATCGGAAACACAATCCATAGATCTCCACCCTCTTTTGCCGCTCGATATAAAGCACGTAATTGAGGCACCAAAAGATCACGTCGACGTAACAAAAGCCGCGTTCCTCGAACACCTAAAAAAGGATTGTCCTCTTTAGATAAATGTAAATGCGTAACCTGTTTATCTCCACCAATATCAAGTGCACGAATAATTAATGGCTTATCTCCTACAGCTGTAATCATCGCCCGATATATATTAAATTGTAGCTCTTCATCCGGAATATATGGATTCTCTAAAAACAAAAATTCCGTGCGCATGAGTCCAACACCTTCAGCCCCTAAATCAAGCGCAACAGGAACCTGATTTGCGTAGTTGACATTAGCCATGATACGAATTCTTTGACCATCTGTCGTTTGCGCTGGTAATCTACATGCATTTATTTCACTGACACGTTTTTGCGCAACAGTATCAATATGCCTTTGAGCATCTTCAACGTCTTCAAGCGTAGGATTAAGGTAAATAAACCCGTTATCGCCATCAATAATAGCCTGAATATCAGACTGAATTGCTAAAATATCATCACCTGCAGCAACAACCATTGGAATACCAAGAGTACGCGCCAAAATAGCTGTATGAGATAATGGACCTCCCCATGCTGTTGCTAATCCTTTTACCCTTGTACAATCAAGTTGTGCTACATCAGAAGGAGAAAGGTCATTTGTAACCAGAATTACACCATGTGGAATATCATTTAAAAAGAACGATCTATAGGATGGATTGATTTCACCTAAAACACGTCGACCAACATCAACTAAATTAACAGCACGTGCTGCTAACAAAGGATTATCTACCTTAAAAAACATATCTGAAAATTGACGAACCGCTCTATCCCAAGACCAAGCGACACCATGACCTTCCGCTATAAAACGACAAGCTTGAGCTATTAAATTTTCATCTTCAAGCAAAACCATTTGCGCAGAAAAAATCGCAGCAGAATCTGCTCCCATACGCACTGTAATATCAGAAATCACAGATGCCATTTTATGTTTTGTTTTTGTAAGAGCATTTTCAAGACATGCTGCACCAGCTGCAAAATCAATTGGCTGATCTATTATGGAAATATCATTTTGCCTTAAAACAAAAATCTTACCAAATGCTAATCCTGAACTCGCTCCAACACCAGAAATGCCTTTTTGCATAGAGCGTGGATACCAACCATGAAAAGCCTTTGTTTGAGATTCCATTGCTCTCATCAGACATTTTTCACTAATACTCACTTTTTTTGCAATAGCAATGGCATCATTGAGAAGTTGTGCTCCTTCTGCAGCATCTGTAGAAAAAATCAGAACATCACCGTTTTTTACTCCTAATTGCAATAAACCAACCAAATTTTTCATTTCAACGGTATATTGACCATGGCGAACTCTGATGGAACTTTGAGCCTTTTTCGCAAAATCAACCCAAAGAGAAGCTGGTCGTGCATGAAGACCACTTGGATAATCTAAAGTCCATTCCTGACACACAGAAAGGTCACCAATAAAAGTTTTTTCTATCTTCATATTTTGGTCAAACAAAGTTGTAACAATTTGTTGTTTGTCCATAGTTGTTGCAAGTACTTCAAGCTGTTTTTTATCAAATAAAAGAGACGTCAATTTTTTACAAATTTCTCTATAGCGATCTGGACACGCTGCAATGGCAATAACCAAATATGCTTTCTTGCCATCCTGCCACTCAACACCAGCAGGAACCTGTATAACAGCAACAGCATCCTTGATAATTAAATCACGATTTTCAGCCATACCATGAGGAATGGCTATACCATTTCCAAGCCAAGTATTGGTTGTTTCTTCACGTGCAAGCATGCTTGCCAGATAACACTTATCAACTGCACCAACCTGCACAAGCAATTCAGCAGCAGCATAAATTGCATCATTTTTATGATCAAAAGCAGCTGCAAGTTGTACAGATCTTATAGACAAGATTTCACCATCAGCAAAATCTACATTCATTGCTTCTGCTTTCTCATATCTCATCATGAATTCAAATTGCCTCACATTTGAACACCAATATCTCTGACACATTCCTTTTCAAAGCTGCATTTCCCAAAATACAAGCTATAAATACCACCACAGCTTTATTTATATTTTACGGAATATAGCTAAGTGAGGTGCTTAAATACCTCAATATAACCGATAAAACAATTGGATATTATTATCTAGCGAAGTGCTTAAAACCATTATAAGCAAATCTACCTCTTACTCTTTTACTTTACAAAGACAAAACCCCATTTTCTACAGAACCAATCACCTGAAAAACTATGTTTTCGAAACGCTCTCATTATCCTAAGTTATTCAACATAACTTTTCATTATTTTTCCTACAAGAAAGCATCCTTCCCAATCATCCGTAACTTCAGCTAATATTTTGATTGATTCCTCAAAGTTTATTTAACCTATTATCCCTCTTTATAAATTCATTACATAATTACAAATTGCTCCATGCAACTTATCATCTTTAAAATTCCGTGCTGCCCATCTTATGATATCAAACCCTCGATATATAATATTTATATATTTTAAGCTACACCTTTACTTCAATCAATATCGCAAATACACAATACCCTCTGTCGCACATTTGCAAAGTACGAACATCCCCCCCCCAAGCACCATCATCAATTACTAAAATAAAGAAAAACTCTACAAATAAGATAAATAAAGTAAAAAATGAAACGCAATGATTGCCTTAACCCTAGCTCTTATGCTTATTTACTTTCAACAATACACAATAATAGTGAAATCAGAAAAAATATTCTTGAAGGGCGCTGATTGCACGTTGGTTATTTTTATATCTTTAAACACCGTCCTCCTTAAAAATATAATTTCACTCTTGATTTACCGAAAATTCCTTAATGCACGTCACTTTCAAAGTCGTTTTGGCTGCCTTCTTATGGATTTTTTATCCCTATGTCTTTTTAAATGAATAGCCACACCTATCCACACTACCACCTAAAAACAGTATGACAACTCATCAATACCACAATGCCGATAAAAAGACCCATCTTTATCAAAATGATTACATAAAGAATGCTCTCATTAAATTTCTCATAATTTTCTGAAAACAAACTGCTTCTCTTATAAGAAATCACTAGACACTTCTTCATGCATAAAAAGAAAGTCTCTCTCACTATTATTATACAGAAATTTATCAACAAATTCTATCATAATATCAATATGTTCAGGACTAAATACTAACATAACATCGCACAAACTCTTTCCCTCATTGAGAAAAGCCATTTCCTCAATTGTACCTTTTTCGTATATCTTCTACATTTATTATAGTACCAACGCAAAAAGGGAAAGATAAGACTCTATCTTTCCCTTTTAATACTTATAAAACCACAACTATAATTCAATGAAATCCTGTTGATTGCTAGAGAGTGTTACAGATTACTCTGCTGCCTCCAGCATAGGAATGACTGAAACATAGGAACGATTACCCCCTTTGCGTTGAAAAGAAACCTTTCCATTTGATAATGCAAAAAGCGTATGATCTTTTCCAATACCAACATTGTTACCAGGATGCCAACGTGTACCACGCTGGCGAATAATAATATTTCCGGCAATAACGGTTTCACCACCAAATTTTTTAACGCCTAGACGTTTCGATTCTGAATCACGACCATTACGCGAGGAACCACCAGCTTTTTTATGTGCCATAGACGCTCTCCTTTAATCTTTCTTACTCTTTGATGCTACAGACGCTTTCTTCTGCGGCGCAGTCTTTTTTTCAACTGTTTTTTTAGCCGTCTTCTCAACAGAAGCAGCAGCTTTTGTTTCTTTTGGTGTAATTGCTTCTTCTTTTATCGGTTTTGCAGCAACTTTTTTAGGTTTTGAACCACCCATTAATATTTCTAAAACACGAAGCCTCGTAAATTCTTGACGATGGCCACGCGTGCGTTTAGAATTTTGACGACGGCGCTTCTTAAATGCGATAACCTTGCGCCCACGTGCCTGTTCTAAAATCTCAGCTGTCACCAATGCATCAGCAACGACAGGGGTACCAATAACCGCATTACCTTCTTGCCCAACCATTAATATGTCATTGAATTCAACAACATCACCCGCATTTCCACTAACTTTTTCAACTTTTACCACTTGATTAGCAACAATGCGGTATTGCTTACCACCAGTTTTAATGACTGCGAACATTTTTTATCCTTCCGTTCACTCCAGCTCTTATTTAATTTCTGCCTTGAAATAAGGGAAAATAGGCTGCTTTTTATCAGTCGTAATAGATCCCAAAGAAGGATAAAACCTTCTTCAACACAAATATGCGCAGATTTCCCCACGCTTATATTTTGTATATATGAAGGAATTTCTATTCTCTGTCAATAAAGTCCCATAAAAAAGAAAAAAAGGTTGTACCAAAAACAATTGAAGGTTATCTACCCCTTATACACTCAAATAGTGCCGATTTTTGTTTCACTTTATTATGGAGAGATGGCTGAGTGGTTGAAAGCACCGCACTCGAAATGCGGCATAGGGGCAACTCTATCGGGGGTTCAAATCCCTCTCTCTCCGCCACAGTTTATAAAGCGATATTATTAAAACTGTCTTTAATCGTAGCTTTCCGGTTGTAGCTTGTCAGCAGGTTTTGTACCAATTTATTTTTTTCGAAGGATTTTAAGGGGGGCTCAAAGGGTCTTCAAAGACCTCTCAAAGGTCTTTATCGTTTTTGCGAATAAATTCTCATTTTTACAATTTTTGCACTTTTTTGATTTTCTGTTACATAAATCTAATCCAGATAATAAGAGAAGGCATAGTAAAATTAAAGAATTATCTCATATTTCTCTCTCATTCTACTTTTGCTTAGTTAGTACAAAACCTACTGTAAAATTATATTATTTTGCACGTCTTGCTTGAATATGTGCTAGCAACCCTAATGTTGAACTATCACGATTATCCGCTTTACTTTCTCCACGAAGAATTGGTAGTAACTCGTTTGCTAATTCTTTACCAAGTTCAACACCCCATTGATCAAATGAATTAATATTCATTAAAATCCCTTCAACAAAAGTGCGATGTTCATAAAGCGCAATAAGACGACCGAGTGCAAAAGGTGTTAATGAATCTTGAACCAGCGTAATGCTGGGACGGTTTCCTTTAAAACTTCTATGACGTGCTAAATGGTCTGCTTCACCCTCATCAACTCCATTTTTTATCAAGATATGCCGAGCATCTTCAAGACTACGCCCCTTCATCAAGGCTTTTGATTGTGCTAAACCGTTTGCTAGCAACATCTCATACATAGAATGTAATTTTTTCTCATGCCCTTTTATAAATAAAATAAATTCTACAGGAATAATATCTGTTCCTTGATGCAGAAGCTGAAAAAAAGCATGTTGACTATTTGTTCCTGAATCCCCCCAAACAATTGGACCACTTGAAAAACTTAATGGTTTTCCATCCAGCGAGACTTGTTTACCATTTGATTCCATATCAAGCTGTTGTAAATAAGCTGGAAAATGTATTAAACGCTGTGCATAAGGAATGATCGAACGTGATGAATAACCACAAATAACACGATGCCAGAATCCTAAAAGAGCAAAACGAATAGGAATATTTTTATGCAAAGGCATAGTTTTAAAATGTTGATCCATTTGCAAAGCACCATTGAGAAATTGGCGAAAATTTCCACCACCTATTGCAAACATAACAACAAGTCCAATGGCTGACCAAATTGAATAACGTCCTCCAACCCAATTCCAAAATTTAAAAACTCTTGTGGAATCTATGCCAAATTCTGCCACTTTATCAAGCGCACTTGAAACAGCAACAAAATGCGTACAAACGGCTTCTTCTCCTAAATGTGAACAAATCCACTGACGTGCAACTTGAGCATTGACCATTGTTTCAGCCGTTGTAAAAGTTTTAGAAGCAATGACAAACAGCGTTGTTGCTGGATTCAAAATAGAGAGAGTATCAGAAATATGGGCACTGTCAGCATTCGAAACAAAATGACACTGTGGACCATCATGATAAGGTTTTAAAGCATATGTGACCATTGCAGGACCAAGATCAGAACCACCAATACCAATATTGACAATATCACTTATTCTCTCGCCACTGCTTCCCTTATAGCTTCCATCACGCACCTTTTCAGAAAATCTTTCCATATCTTCAAGGACGTCTTGAATATCGCGAATAAGATTATGACCATCCAACATGAAAATTTCATCAGCAGGTAAACGTAATGCAATATGAAGAACTGAGCGTTTTTCAGTTGTATTAATCGCCTTACCAGAAAACATTGCATCACGCCGGCCTAACACATCTGCTGCGACCGCTAAATCATCTAGAAGTTGCAATGTTTTAAATGTCACACCACATTTTGAAAAATCGAAAAGAAGATCATCAAGTCTGAGGGAAAAATGGGAAAAACGCTGTTCATCTTCTACAAAATGCCGACGAATATCATAGACCCCATCCTTTGCGGCATGGTTTCTTAAAGCTTTTAATGTGGCTTCAAAAGCCATTTCATTTCGAATCGAAAAGCTATCTCCCATAAGCTTATCCTATACGGTTATTGATAATGAAATCTATGCCCAAACAATAACAAAGCAGAAAACACCTCCTTTATTGCTCGCTATTTTCACTGCTCACATAAAAATGAAGGAATATACAAAATAAAAGGATAAGATCCGAAAATGATATTTTTACAAGAATAAACTTTCAAATCTTTTCTATCATATACATCATTTAACTTGATTGAGTTCTTTTGTTAAACGTAAATCTTCTTCTGCTTTTGGTCTTATAAAACGCCCTAAAAAAAGATAAACAACCGGTGTGACATAAAGCGTAAAAATAGTTGCTAAACCTAAGCCACCAACGATAACCCAACCTAAGGCTATACGAGCTTCTGCGCCAGCACCTTTGGCCAAAACCAAAGGAATACCTCCTAAAATGGCACAAATCATTGTCATACAAACTGGACGAAGGCGAATGTTTGCTGCTTCTTCTACGGCTTCACGCACGCTTCTTCCCTGATCGCGTAATTGATCTGCAAATTCAACAATGAGAATACCATTTTTTGCCATAACACCAATTAACAAAATTAATCCAATTTGGCTGTAAATATTAAGACTTACACCACTTAATAGCATAGCAATTACAGCACAACCAATCCCTAATGGGACAGTGGCCATAATAATGAATCCTGAAATAAAGCTTTCAAACTGAGCAGCCAAAATCAATAAAATAATCAAAAAGGCAATGCCAAAAACAATCATAAAATTGGAAGATGTTTCATTAAGCGTTTCGGCTTCCCCTAAGGGAACCAAATAGGTTCCTTTTGATAACAAAGGAGAAGCAATTTTCTGTACAGTTTGGTAAGCTTCCCCTAAAGCGATATCTGGAGTAAGATTTGCGCTTAAAATAACAGCACTCATGCGTTTTTCCCGTTTTAATTGAGGAGCAATAGCTTTTTCATGTAAACGCGCAATAACCGATAAAGGAACATATCGATTGTCTTTGGTTTTTAAAAAAATATTTTCTAAATCGCTAGGACTCTTCATAGAATTTGTACGCGATATCAATTTAACATCGTAAGAATGATCATCCACGTTAATGGAACCAATCTTTTTACCATCCAACATTGTTTGTAATGTATCGCCCAAATTGGTGATATCAATCCCTAAATCGGAGGCTTTTTTTCGATTGATTTCAATAAAAAATTGCGGTTGTGTTGCATCAACAGTAAGGCGTGGGCGAATAAAACGCGGATCATCTTGTAAAGCACTTACCAGCTTATCAGCAATGGGTTGTAATATTGCATAATCATTGCCAAGAATTGCAAATTGCAACCCTTGCCCAGTTCCGCTCACACCTAGAGAATTTCCCTGCGCAGCAAACACAAAAACTGCGGGAAACTGTTTAACCTTTGCATTAATATCTTTCACGATTTCTTGCTGACTCCGTAAACGTTTATCCCAAGATGAAAGCAATAAAATCAAAAAAGCAGTATTGGGTGAACCGCCAGCACCCGCAATAGAGTAACTGTTAGCAATCTCCCCTGCATCACGTAATGGCTGTAGACTTGCTTCAATTTGCTCTATTTGCTCGTTCAAATATTGTGTTGAAATACCTTGTGGTCCATTAATAACCAAAAAGATCACAGCTCTGTCTTCTGCTGGCGTTAATTCCTGTTGTAGCTTCGTATAGCCTCCAACACAAAGACCGGCAAAAATTAGTGAAGCAAAAACAACAGCCCAAGGCTTTTCTAAACACTTATGCAAACTGTAAGTATATGCCTTATGAAAAAAAGTACCTAATTTATATAAAAAAGCAAAATGATGGGACTTTTCCTCTTTTTCCTCAATATGTTCTTTGAGAAAACGCGAAGCCAACATTGGACAAAGCGTTAAGGCAACAACTGAAGAAAGCAAAATAGAAATTGCCAAAACAAAACCAAATTCTCTAAAAAGACCTCCAACTTGCCCAGGAAGAAAGGAAATAGGAACAAACACAGCCACTAATGTCAATGTTGTTGCTAAAACAGCAAAAAATACTTCACGTGTTCCTATCACCGCTGCTGCTCTGGAACCTAATCCCATATTGCGCCACCGAACAATATTCTCAAGAACAACAATGGCATCATCCACAACAAGCCCTGTTGCTAAAACAAGTCCTAAAAATGTGAGAATATTCAATGAAAATCCTACAAGATAAATAGCCGCAATGGTACCAATCAAAGCGACAGGAAGAGATAAAGCAGGTATCAGCGTTACACGAATGTCTCTGAGAAAAAGAAAAATGACCAAGATAACGCTCAAAATAGCAATGACCAACGCAACTTCAACCTCATGAAGAGCGCTTTTAATAAAAATTGCATCGTCATTAATAACGTCTATATTTACAGAAGAAGGAACAATACTTTTGAGATTATCAACAACGGCTCTCACACCTTCAGAAATATTAAGAGTGTTGGATTGTGCTTTACGCACGATACCTAATCCAATACCTGTCTTTCCATTGATACGAAGAATAACTGTTTCTATATCCGGCGATAAAGTAACATGCGCAACATCACCAAGATGCACATGAGGCTTTAAAACAACTTGTTCAAAAGATTCTGGTGTTGTTAAACGTGCAGTAGCACGTACAACTAAAGTTTGCTTAGAATTGCGTAATGACCCTACTGGCACATCTGTTGTCATATCAGCAAGAACACGTGAAATATCTGCTACAGTTAATCCATAACTTGCAAGTTTTGCTTGATCTATATCAATCTGAAAAATCTTTGTGCGAGCACTATCGACCTGTACATCACCAACACCATCAACAGCAGAAATAGCATCAACAATCTGATCGTTTACAATCGTGGTTAAATCATCAACACTCATTGTTGGTGACGTCACAACCAAATACATCATGGCAGCAGCATTCGAATCTGCTTTAATAATCAAAGGCGAATCCGCATCTTTCGGTAAAGAATAGGTAACACGAGAGAGAGCATCACGAATATCAGATGCTGCAACATTCAAATCAACACCGACATTAAAGTTAATCTTCACACGGGAGCGTCCAAAAGAAGACGTTGAAGAAATCGTCTTAACACCTGAAACACGAGAAACAGCATCTTCTATAACTTTTGTAACTTCACGATCAATTGTTTCTGCCGATGCACCAGAAAACATCGTCACAATCGTTGTTACAGGAGTATCAACATCGGGTAATTCTCTTACATCAACATTTAACCATGCTGCAAATCCTGCAATAATGATCATAGCATTCAAAACAAGAGTAAAAACCGGTCTGCGAATAAATAAGGTAATGAGACCACCTTGCTCCACCTTTGACATAGGCTGTTTTGTGCTCAATTCTTGGCTCATTGTATATCCGTTCCATAACCTACTGATAATTGCTGTTGATGAGACTTTGGATCATCAATAGTTACTTTACTTCCTGGATAAAGCATTTGCACCCCTTGAATGACAACTTGATCACCATTTTCTAGGGGAGCTTTCACGAAAACATGATCGGCTTTATGCTGAATAATTGTTACGGGAATAGACTCTACTTTTCCTTCTCTCACACGCCAAACGAATGACCCTTTACTATTCCATTGAACTGCAAGAGGATTAACGACAGGAAAAGAACCACCATGAAACTGCAAGGAAACAGAAAAGGACATACCAGACATGAGCGTATCTTTTTCATTATTGATTTCAACCTGAACATGAAGTGTGCGACTTTCTGGATCAACGATATTATCAATCGCATAAATATGACCAACAAAAGATCTATCTGGCTGCGCGATTAACGTTGCCGTTACCTCATCTCCTTTATGGATGCGCGACACATATCGTTCAGGGGCCCATATATCGACCAAAATACGTTCTCTATTCTCAATACGGCCTATTACAGTATTAAGGGTCACGTTATTCCCCGCATCAACGGGCAAAATACCAACAACTCCAGGAATCGGTGCTCGAATTGTTCGCCGATCGAGATCTAATTCAGCATTACGCAAAACTAAATTTGCGTTATCCAACTCTAAGCGTGCCATAATTTCTTGAACTTCCGTTGCTGTATTGCTGGCGCGTAATTTAAGAATACGCGAAAGCGTCAACGCATTGTTATCACGTTGCACTTTTGCTTTTGCAGCCGCTATTTCTTCTTTTTTAGAATCAAGCTTTGCAATCACATCATCAGCTTGTACTTTTGTACCCGCTGATACAAAAAGCTTATCAATAACACCTGAGGATAAAGGGGTAAGCTCGACTTCTGCAAGAGCTTTTCCACTCCCAAGAACGTTAAGTTGTTCATAAAGATCTTGAACTTTTACAAGATCAACGACAACATTTACCGGTGGCCTTCCCATTTTTTCATTTGAAGCTTTATCCGATACTCTTGTTTTATCCACCATAGAAATGGGTTGGTCTGCACTCTTTTTTCCAGCCCAATAAGTAACCGTTAAAACAACGATTAAAAACACTAATGGAAAGCTCTTTTTTAATAACGCCATACATCCGCCCTTGCTGTGTCATGTTCATCTGAAATAGTTTTCAACAGTAATATCGGCGTTTTACACAAAAACCCAACAGCGGGTGTATATATCTTACCCCCACCGCAAAAAACACATCTCATCTCTGCTTGACTATCTTTCATAGATTAAAACGTCAAGTTAACTATCGTTCATATTGCTTTGTATGGTCATGACAAAAAAATGTTCATATCAAAACCAACTGAAGCCATAATATATTATATCCTTTTTTAAAATATATCATAAAAAAAGAGAGATTTTTTTTATGACGACTCAAGTTTCACTTGCATTTCTTTAATGAAACGATTAGGAACCCTTTGTCTTAGACAATGTAAAAAATTGAAATGTATGCACCCGTAGCTCAGCTGGATAGAGCACCAGACTACGAATCTGGGGGTCAGGAGTTCGAATCTCTTCGGGTGCGCCATCTATCAATATCTTCTTATAAAGTCAGACTTTTTAAATTCTTTATTTTGTGATTTATTTTTACCTATCTTTGTATTTTGTTATTTCATTCTGTTGTGAGTCGTTTCTTTAGCCATTTTGCTAGAATAAGATGTTATGAGTCCTTCAATTCAGCTCTAAGGTGCTTTTATTAGCTTATAATCGTAGCGATTGCATGAGTAGCGTATGTTGTTGTTTTCTTTTATCAATCTATGCGCTTGTTTTTGGTCTCTTCCGGATTATACTCTCTACTCAGTTAGGTAATTTTTTACGTGCTTATTTCTAATTGTTCCATAACTGGATGTTTCTGGATATTTTATTCCTAGCAGTCCCATCTTAAGAGGGACTTCAGATGTGCCGCCATAAATTCCGGTTTACCACCATGTGAAACTTTTTCAGTGTGTTGTTGGAAAGAATAAATAAACTACTTCTCAAACGTACTACTATGAAACACTTATGGTATCCATTAATGTCATCAGCATTTGTTGCAAACCAAAGCTTCTTTTCGCAATATTTTTAATTGAATTAAACGTATTTTTACTGCTTAAAAGCAAAAAGATTCTTTTTCCTAAAAAACAATAAAACTCTTCTTGTGCTTCTTTAGCATTATCTCTTGCATGGCATATCATCGATTTCTATGATATCTTAATATTTTTCTGTTCTCTATGAATTTTTCTAATTAATCCATGGAGTACAGATCTCAAACATTAATAAAAGCTGAATTTAAAGAATTTTTCCATGCCTAAAACTGATATTGAAATTGCTCGCACTGCTAAAAAGCAACATATTATTGAAATTGCACAAAAAATTGGTATTTCACATGAAAATCTCATTCCCTATGGTCATGATAAAGCTAAAATTTCTTCTGAATACATAAAATCGCTTAATAAAAATCCAGATGGTAAACTTATCCTTGTCACAGCTATCAATCCCACACCTGCGGGAGAAGGCAAAACAACAACAACAGTTGGACTAAGTGATGCTCTTAATCTTATTGGTAAAAAAACAATAGCTACCTTGAGAGAACCATCTTTAGGTCCCTGTTTTGGTGTAAAAGGTGGTGCTGCTGGTGGTGGTTATGCGCAAGTCATTCCAATGGATGACCTTAATTTACATTTTACCGGTGATTTTCATGCTATTACATCTGCTCATAATCTTCTTGCCGCAATGATAGATAATCATCTTTATTGGGGAAATACTCTAAACATTGATCCACGTCGCATTGTTTGGAAACGCGTTCTTGATATGAATGACCGTGTATTGCGCGATATTGTCATTTCATTGGGGGGCATAACAAATGGTTTTCCACGTCAAACAGGTTTTGATATTACTGTTGCATCAGAAATTATGGCGCTTCTTTGTCTCTCTGAAAATTTAGAAAACCTTACACAAAGACTCAAAAAAATTATTGTTGCTTATCGTTATGATAAAACGCCCATCACCGTTGCTGATCTCAATGCGGAAGGTGCAATGGCAGTTCTTCTCAAAGATGCTATACAACCCAATCTCGTACAGACAATTGAAAATAATCCTGTTCTCGTTCATGGAGGACCTTTTGCCAACATTGCTCATGGTTGCAATTCAGTTATAGCAACAAAAACTGCTTTAAAACTTGCTGATTATGTTGTCACAGAAGCAGGGTTTGGAGCAGATCTTGGAGCAGAAAAGTTCTTCAATATCAAATGTAGGCAAGCAGGTATTGTACCAAATGCTACAGTGATCGTCGCAACTATTCGTGCATTAAAAATGAATGGTGGTCTGGATAAAAATAACCTGACAGAAGAAAATATCACCGCTTTAGAAAAAGGAGCTGCCAATCTTTTACGACACATAAAAAATATGAAGCACTACGGTATTCCTTGTGTTGTGGCTATCAATCATTTTGACAGCGATAGCGATGCTGAAATAAAAACATTACAAAAAATAGTTGCAACAACTGGACACAAAGCTATTATCTGTAAGCATTGGGAACAAGGTGGAAAAGGCGCTATAGAACTTGCACAAGAACTCGTTACCTTGATTGAAAAGCACGATTCTGATTTTAAAGTTCTCTATCAAGATGATATTCCACTCGTTCAAAAAATTAATTGTATTATAACAAAGCTATACGGTGGACGTGGCGCCATCATCTCAGCCCCTATTCTCAAACAACTTGAAACTTGGGAAAAAGAAGGTTTTGGCGTCTACCCTATTTGTATGGCCAAAACACCTTATTCTTTTTCTTCTGATCCCAAGCAATACGGAGCTCCTGTTGATTTTGAAATTCCCATACGAGAAGTTCGTCTCTGTGCGGGAGCCGGCTTTATTGTTGTCATTTGTGGAGATGTTATGACCATGCCGGGACTACCCCATTATCCCACGGCGGAAAAAATTCATCTTGACGAAAATGATCAAATACAAGGACTTTCATAAGTTTATAATCATGAAATCTATCATTCATTATAAAAAGCATTTTATTACAAAAAAAATAGAATTTTTAAAAGCGATATAGACAAATGTCTTATTTATATGATATAAGTTTCTGTCCTTTTGGATATGCCTTTAAAAGGACGTAGGTTTTCCTATTATTTGTGACACTGAAAAAAGCAGGATAAATAGTGCAAGTACTCGTTCGTGATAATAATGTTGATCAAGCGCTCCGCGCGTTGAAAAAAAAGATGCAGCGTGAAGGTATCTTCCGTGAAATGAAAATGCGTAGTTATTATGAGAAGCCATCTGAGAAGCGTGCTCGTGAAAAAGCTGAGGCTATTCGTCGTACACGTAAGCTTGCTCGTAAGCGTGCACAAAGAGAAGGTTTTGTTAGTAACGGACGGACTGTTGCGGTAAAGTAATGTGCTTTATGATATTATATAATTGCATAAGCAATAGATAGTAAGCTACTAGAAAATTTTATCTTCATAGGCAATTGCGATGAATTGCTTGTGTAGGTTTTTATGTACAATGTTATCTAATATGTTAGTTATTTGAAAATAATAAGGTTTCTATCATAGAGGTGGTTTTTATTTCACTCTTATATTTTAAAAATAGATAACAAACTACACTTGAGATATTTAAGCGACTTTTTCCTATGTAAATTGAGTGCGGGGTGTTTTATTATCACTTTTCGCTATAATTTTCTCCTTCTGGATATCTCTTACATCACTGCTTCTTATGTACAAATTTCATGATGAACTTCTTTTTTGTCATTAAATATTCTACATCTTTCGATCATCCTAGGTCTGATTACAAAACAAAAATAACTATCGCAATATGCGATTGTGTGTAAAATATAATATCAAATTCATAATCCTCTTTCCCTTCAGTTATGTAACGAAACGATATAATTCCATAACTTTTTATATCTCTTGATTCTGTCTCTCTAAAGGATGACGAATTTCAACCACTGCACTATAGATTCTTTTTTCTTGATAAATTTCTTCTATTCATCACTTATGTAATTACCCTCATCAGTGTATCGAATAAGCCTTTCTATTTCATTCAACTTTCTTCTATACTGAGTTAGAGAAAAAGAAAATTGACAATAAACAGAGAAAACACTGTATTTTAATATGGGTGAATGTGCCTTTTATTACCATTTTTGATGGAAATGTTTTTAAAATTTAAATAACGAGTTAAAGTTTTTAACGCGGAGATTTATTATTATAGGTAATCGTTTTTCATATTAAGTAATAATTCTGAATAACGTAAAGTTTCTCAACACTTTCTCATATTGAATCAATCAAGATTATTTTCTTGTACATCATAAGCGGGATTCGTATGCAAATAGAATAAAAGCTATTTAAGAAAAAACAAAAATGCTTCTTATAAACACTATAAATAATAGGAACTGCATAACATTGAAAGCTGGTAAATAGAACGATGGAGCCAGCTTATCTACCATACGGATAAGCATTATCATGGCATAAGATTAGAGTGTAGAAAATTTTATAAATGAATTATCACGAAAAAGTGTCCTGTTAAAATTAGCCCTTCATATATCAATCTACTCTATAATGTTGCTCATATTTTTACGCTTAAATGTTTTATTTATCGTATTATTTTGTTCATTCAAAACTTCTTTTCAAGCCACACAATAATCCCTTTCTGAACAGCTCTTTGTTCATAGTATGCATACATGCACTTTTACTTTGAGAAACAAACTCAAAAAAGAGATGCAATACTTTAGCCCTAATTTCCTGTACAAAAACTGCCTATGGCTCCAATATACTTTACTGTTTTATCACGCTTACAGCTACATAAAAATCTAATGTTTATTTATATCTACCCCCTCATAAACAAGATAAGCACTAAGAAATACAAACCTTTTGTTTTCCTTATTTTGATATTTTTGTAGCAATTTTTTCATCGTTTAGATCTCTTTAACGAGCAATGTGTCATACTTTTTATCAGTTTCCAGTCTTATCTTTCAGATTTTAAATTTCCAATATATGACGAAATAAAGGAGTTCGGTGTGCAAAATTCTCGTTGGTTTCGCGTTTCAATACTCATATCATGTATCTTAATAGCAATAGTCATTGTATTGGGTTCATCTCATTTGTTGCATGCACAAACATTTAATCAAAATTTAGGGCCCAGTGGTTTACCACTTCCGCGATTTGCTTCGATTAAACCCACCAGCGTTAATGTACGCGTCGGACCAGGAAGCAACTATTCAATCATTTTCACCTACAAAAAGAAGGGCTTACCTATTGAAATCATTCAAGAATATGATCAATGGCGCAAAATTCGTGATGCAGAAGGCGATGAGGGATGGGTGTATCAATCGCTTTTATCGGGAAAGCGAACTGCTATAACTATTCCATGGCAAAAAGATAAAACAAAAAGGCTGATGCTACGAAAAAACCCCACCGACAACGCAGAACTTGTGGCGGAAGTAGAACCTAACGTCATTGGTAACATCCGCCAATGTGATGGACAATGGTGCGAACTAAACATTAATAATACGCGCGGATGGCTTCAGCAACCCCAGTTATGGGGAATCTATCCTGATGAAAAAGTAAAAGGTTGGTGAATACTCAAACTCAACAAGTTTAATTTTTATTCCTCATTGAATATCCTCACTGCCTATCACAAGATTGATTTTTTGGTTTCAATCGCACGATTAAATCAACATGTGAAATTTCCATACCTTCTGGTGGCTTAGGCAAATTTCTAATAATGGGAGCTTCTTCCAAATTATAAGGAATATCAAGAATACGATTTTCGCCTTCTATATAAAAATGGTAGTGATCAGAGGTATTGGTATCAAACCAAGTTTTTGAGCCTTCTACGGCAATAATCCGTAATAATCCCGCTTCCGTAAATTGATGAAGCGTATTATAAACCGTTGCTAAAGATACAGGTACACCTGCCCTCACCGCTTCCTCATAGAGCTCTTCAGCAGTAATATGACGATTTCCTTGAGAAAAAATCATATGTGCAAGTTCCAACCGCTGACGTGTTGGACGCAGACCATTTTGACGCAAATGTTTTTCTAACATAGAAATGGAATAATATTGCACAATTTTTCCACACTCTTTTGTGAACTGCTGCTCTTCATTCATATCTAAATTGTCTGCACTCACTGACATAATTACAAACCCAAATATATTCCTGCTAAATAAGATCAAAATACAAAAAAATGGGAATAGTATGGTGTAATCTTGTATTCCATTTTTAAATAATTACCTATGTAGAATACATAAAAAAAGGCTTTTGTCATTAAAAATGATATAAAATCATTTCCCTCTCTTTAAAATTTGCTCTAAAAGTAGGTTGGGAAAAGCGCAGAAATAAAGATATATGCAAATAAATGGAGTAACAATGGCTGAACAAAAGTCTCGCTACACATATGAAGAGCTTCTAAGCTGCGCTCGCGGCGAAATGTTTGGTAGAGGTAATGCGCAATTGCCAGCACCGCCAATGTTAATGATTCATCGAATCACTCAAATTAGTGAAACTGATGGTAAATACGATAAAGGAATGGTTCGCGCCGAATTTGACATTACACCAGACATGTGGTTCTTTAATTGTCACTTTATAGGCGATCCCGTCATGCCAGGATGTCTCGGACTGGATGGTATGTGGCAATTAACAGGTTTTTTTCTTGGTTGGCTAGGCGAACCAGGCAAAGGAAGAGCAATATCAACAGGTGAAGTAAAGTTATCAGGGATGGTAACTCCACAAACCAAAATTCTTGAATATGAAATAGATTTTAAGCGTATTCGACGTGGAAATTTAGTCTTAGGAATAGCTGATGGGTGGCTAAAAGCAGATGGAGAGACTATTTATAAGGCGAACGATTTACGCGTTGCTTTATTCAAAGAAGATTGAACGTTATTTCCGTCAGAAAGAACTTTTCACTATTCTGTATGGAACGAGGAGGTATGAATGCGTCGAGTTGTTGTAACCGGAATGGGAATTGTCTCCGCAATTGGAAATAATCCTGGAGCTGTTTTAACCAGTTTACGTGAAGCAAAATCCGGAATTTCTTACGCACCTCAATATGCTGAATTAGGCTTTCGTAGCAGAGTTTATGGCAAGCCCGATATTAATATAGAAGAACTCGTAGATCGACGTGCTCTACGTTTTCATGGGCGTGGAACAGCATGGAATCACATCGCCATGGATCAAGCAATTGCTGATGCGGGTCTAGAACCGCATGAAGTATCGAACGAACACACGGGTATTATTATGGGTTCTGGAGGTGCTTCAACACATTCAATCGTAGAAGCTGCTGACATTACACGCCAAAAAGGTCCAAAACGTGTTGGACCTTTTGTTGTCCCTAAAGCGATGAGTTCCACAGCATCTGCAACATTAGCAACTTTCTTTAAAATAAAGGGGATCAATTATTCAATCTCTTCAGCTTGTGCTACCTCCAATCATTGTATTGGTAATGCTTACGAAATGATACAATATGGTAAACAGAAGCGCATCTTTGCCGGTGGCTGCGAAGATTTGGATTGGACACTATCTGTTTTATTCGATGCCATGGGCGCTATGTCCAGCAGATATAATGACATTCCTCACAAAGCTTCACGTGCTTATGATGTTAATCGTGATGGTTTTGTCATTGCTGGAGGTGCTGGCGTTTTAGTCCTTGAAGATTTAGAACTTGCTAAAGCACGTGGTGCAAAAATCTACGGAGAAATCGTTGGATACGGTGCGACATCCGATGGACATGATATGGTTGCCCCATCAGGAGAGGGAGCAGAACGATGCATGCGCATGGCCCTTGCAACAGTCGATAATAAAATTGATTATATCAATCCCCATGCGACAGCAACTCCTGTTGGTGATCCTCCTGAGATAGAAGCTATCCGTCGTGTCTTTGGAGCAGGTGATCAATGCCCCCCCATTTCCGCTACCAAGTCTCTAACAGGACATTCCTTGGGAGCAGCAGGTGTTCACGAAGCAATCTATACATTGTTAATGATGAATCATAATTTTATTTGTGAAAGTGCCCATATTGAAGAACTTGATCCAGCTTTTGCTGATATGCCAATCGTTCGTGAACGACGTGATCATCAACAACTGAATACCGTATTGTCGAATACTTTTGGCTTTGGCGGTACCAATGCAACGCTTGTTTTCCAACGTTATGTATAAACAAAAGCTCTTAGTAATTGAAAAAAGTACGGTCTTACGGAGAATAATATGAAAGGTTTGATGGAGGGCAAACGCGGCCTTATTATGGGAATTGCGAATGACCATTCAATTGCTTGGGGCATTGCCTGTCAGCTCGCACAAGCAGGAGCGGAATTAGCGTTGACTTATCAAGGAAATGCTTTTGGAAAACGTGTTCATCCCCTAGCAGATAAACTTGGCTGCAAATTAGTGCTAGAGTGTGACGTTGAAAAAAGTGAAAATATTGATTACGTCTTTGAGCAACTTGAAAAAGAATGGAAAACAATTGATTTTATTGTCCATGCCATTGGTTTTTCAGATAAAACTCAGCTAAAAGGGCGTTACGTTGATGTTACAACACGTGAAAACTTTCAACGCACGATGGTTATTTCAGCTTATTCCTTTACTGAAATTGCCCAGCGCGCGGGTAAGCTTATGCCCAATGGAGGAACACTTTTAACTCTTACCTATGGTGCTTCACAGCAAGTTGTGCCTAATTATAACATCATGGGTGTTGCTAAAGCAGCTTTAGAAGCTATGGTACGTTATTTAGCAGCGGACTTTGGTCCTCAAAATATTCGTGTCAATGCGATTTCCGCTGGTCCTGTTAGAACTTTAGCAGGTAATGGTATTGCAGCTGCACGGGCAATATTTTCACATCAACGCCGTAATGCCCCATTACGGCGTACCGTAGATATTCATGAAATTGGAAAATCTGCTCTTTATCTACTCTCTGACTTATCATCAGGTGTTACAGGTGAAATCCATTATGTTGATTCAGGCTATAACATCATGTCTATGCCAATACTTGAAGAACTGAAAAAAAGTGACGATTCCCAAGAAGAATAAAATTTATTTCATTGCACTAAAAAAGAAAATCAATCATGTACATAGTGCTTTAATCGGGTATTGAGTACTTTCTCAGCTATATAATAGTGTATTGACTTATAATAATATGACGTAAGGAATATGTGCAAATGTTTGTAAGAATAAGTCAATACAAAACCAGATGTACGATGCCTTGTTTCGCAAAATATTTTATAAAAGCCGGAATATTTCTTCAATCCATGGTTGATAAAGTGTGTATTTTATGACGTTATTTACCTTACTAAAGCATACGCTTTTGCCATTGCTTATAAATCAATATCCAACCCTCATGCCACCGCAGTTTGAAACAGAGATTAGAGAATTATTAAAACCCTTAGTTTCAGCTTTTGTGTAGCAAATTGAAAAAAATATTCCTACCGTTTGATTTATTCTTGAAACGCAAATACAATCTAATTTAGGATGAATATGAAGGCGTAAAGAAATCAATCATTAATCTTACTATTGTTCTTTAATGAAAGCATTGCTCTGATGTGTCAGGTAAAATAGAACACCCAAAAACACTATAGCTGTTTCTCCTTCATGCATTTTTTAAAGATATCTCTCAATGCACGCCATTCCATTTCACAATGGTACCTGTAGAACATATAAAAAATCCTTGTGAAGTACATAAAATCCTTTTTTTACCACCATTTTAATGTTTATACAGATGACAAACCGACACCGTCATTTTACTTGCCATGTTCTAATATTGAAACAACCCTTGACACTTGAGATGATTCATTAGAAGTATCTTTAATAATTTTTATCCACATACTAACCCGCTTGTGACAAGCAAACATATATTTTTAATTAACTCAATACAAAAATAAAATGAATTATTTATATAAATCAATTTTTTATCTTTATAATCACATTATTTTTCAGTTTAAATGACAGCCACAAACAAGTACAATAACATTTTTTCAATCTTAGACTTTCAAAGTTATAATTCCAAAAATCATTTCTTGCATATAAAAAACAGAATTGACATGTGAGAAAATAAAAGGCTTAAATATCTCTACTGAACAGCTTCAAGTGCCAAGAGCTGTCTCACAACATTTGGGGGTGTAATGATGCTCGTCTTCCTCCTTCATAAACATAAAGATGGGGATGTGCACAATAGCTTTATCGGTTACACTATTCACAGTCACCGTCGCAAATTGGACTTAGGATTTTTAAGAGAGGTCTCTTTAAAACAAGCACGTGAATATATAACAGCAATCGTGTTTTTTTGGACGTTCTATTTTACCTGACACATCAGAAAAATGCTTTCATTAGAAAATGAGAAAAATAAAGGTGTGAGATAATCTCCATTATTTAAAAGATATTGCTTTAGATAGCGTAAAACTGAATTTAAAAATGATTGTAGAAATGGGAACAGATTTTCAGCTTTAAAATTTCATCTTCTTCCCAAATTAGATTGTCTTCTTGTTTTAAAGAATTACAAAAACAGAGATTCACAATATCCCTGCCCCGATATTCTTAGCTTATACGTTACATAAATAAGATGCTTCTACCTAATGAGTCTTGTACTATTCTGTTTGCAAATATCATTGTGAGATGAATTTAAGAGACAATAAAAATATCTTGTTCATTACATTACATAAACATGTGTAAGTGGAAACGATAATTTATCTTAAAAGAGATAGCTCTTAGACAAAAGCCAAAACTTTTATATTTCAGCCATGTTTCATAAAGAATCGAATGATATGAATCTATAATTTTCTGGAATATGACTGCCTTATACAACCATCAATAAAATCTATTTTATATGTCTATCATAGCATGTTTCTATTTTTTACGATTGGAATTATTAAAAAACAGGATATTATTGAATTTCGTCCTTGAGGGCGCGGCTTAGTAATGTGTTTGCCGCTTCAGTTATATTTTTACCACAATAGAGAATTTGATAAATTTGTTCTACAATGGGCATTTCTACCCCAATACGCTGCGCCAACGTATATACTTCCTTGGTATTTAAGTATCCTTCCACAACCTGACCAATTTGTTTTTCTGCTTCTTTTATATCTATTCCTTTACCAAGAAGTATTCCAAAACGGCGATTACGCGACTGATTATCAGTACATGTCAAAACCAGATCACCTAAGCCTGTCATTCCCATAAATGTGGAAAGCTCAGCACCCATAGCCTCCCCTAAACGACTGATTTCAGCTAGTCCTCGTGTGATAAGAGCTATTCGTGCATTTGCCCCAAAACCTATGCCATCTGATATTCCTGCACCAATAGCAATAACATTTTTGACTGCCCCCCCTAATTGAACACCAATCATATCTGAACTTTTATAAACTCTAAAACTTTTGTCACAATGAAAAAGTTGCTGCAATTCTTTACCAAACTCAACATCAGAAGCTGCTATCGTCATTGCAGTAGGCCAACCAATAGCTAGTTCTTGAGCAAAAGTTGGTCCAGAAAAAACAGCTAAAGGAATTTTTTCACCTAAAATCTCACGAGCAACCTCTTGTAAGAAACGTCCAGTACCATGTTCTAAACCTTTTGTAGCCCAAATAACGCGTGAATGCTGATCTAAATAAGGCTGAATATTATACAAAACTTGATGAAATACATGGCTTGGAACAGCGATTAATATATTGTGACTTGCCGTTATTGCAGTTTCAAGGGAAGCTTCAAGTAATAAATTTTCAGGAAATCGAACATCGGGTAAATATACTTGATTACAACGTTGTTCCTGTAATTCTTTGATATGTTGAGGACTATATCCCCAAAGTAAAACATTATGACCATTACGGGCAAGAGCTATCGCTAATGCAGTACCAAAAGAACCAGCACCTATAACTGTCATTGCAACGGTTTTCATTAAATTTTCTGATTATTCTCTAAATTTTTGATTTCAATTGCATATTATTATTACAAATAATTTTAATGCTATACTAAATACCCCACGGACTTTCTCTTTTAAATTAAAAGTATATTCAAAATAATGATACTCATTCCACTGATATCTTGTACTTATCTCCTGCTTTATATCCTACAAATTTCTTCTACGAAGCTGATACATGCCGCATCAGCTCCGTAGATATTTCTAACAACTACTCCACAGGAAACTGCGTATTTGGACCTTGCTCCATGGGCATTTCTGAACCAGGTGCTTGATCTACAGGAGTTTGCGTACTTAGACCCTGCCCCATAGGCATTTCTGAACCAGGTGCTTGATCTACAGGAGTTTGTGTACCTAGACCCTGCCCCATAGGCATTTCTGAAACAGGTGCTTGATCTACAGGAGTTTGCGTACCTAGACCCTGCCCCATGGGCATTTCTGAACCAGGTGCTTGATCTACAGGAGTTTGCGTACTTAGACCCTGCCCCATAGGCATTTCTGAACCAGGTGCTTGATCTACAGGAGTTTGCGTACTTAGACCCTGCCCCATAGGCATTTCTGAACCAGGTGCTTGATCTACAGGAGTTTGCGTACTTAGACCCTGCCCCATAGGCATTTCTGAACCAGGTGCTTGATCTACAGGAGTTTGCGTACTTAGACCCTGCCCCATAGGCATTTCTGAACCAGGTGCTTGATCTACAGGAGTTTGCGTACTTAGACCCTGCCCCATAGGCATTTCTGAACCAGGTGCTTGATCTACAGGAGTTTGCGTACTTGCACCTTGCTCCATCGAAACCTCTGAGCCCTGTATCTTTTCTGGCTGTTTTCTTACGGATATATCTTTGTTTGATAACTGCTCAGACACTGAAGAATCATCTCTACTTGATATTTCCGGTTCAATAACACGTCCTGAACCACCCATCATATTATAATTCAAATGAGAAATAGCCCACCAAGTTCCCCCAATAATAACAAAAACGCAAATAGCAGCAAACCACAACGCGCTTAAATTCCACTTGGCGTCTGGACCAGAATTCAAGTGCAAAAAGAAAACAATTTGTACTATAATCTGAATAATCGCCATCCCAATAAGATACGCAACCTTTGTACTAACTGCCCAACTTTCCATCATTCCATACATCACAGGAATAAAAGAACCCAAAGTGAAAAATACAGCCAGAATAAAACCAACCAAATAGGAACCAGTACTGGGACCATGTGTTTCATTTTGCACGCTCATCACAACGCTCCTAATAGATAAACCATGGTGAAAACACCAATCCATACAATATCAAGTAAATGCCAAAAAATGGAAAGACATGCTAAACGTGTTTTATTGTTCTGATCCAAGCCATTACGACGAAGATGAAAAAACATCACAACCATCCAAAGAAGGCCAACACTTACGTGAAGTCCATGGGTGCCAACCAAAGCAAAAAATGCTGACCAATAAGCAGAGAGAATTTCCCGTCCAAAAAGCTGTAAACCTGTTGCAGGATCAATACCCGCATAAGCATTTGGATCAAAATAAAAAACCTCACTCAAAAGTTCATGAAATTCGTAAAGTTCCATACCAATGAAGCAACACCCCAATCCAAAGGTAATAGCCATCCATAAACGCACACCACTGATGTTATTTTTATGTGCTTGTACCATTGCAAAGCCATAAGTGACGGACGAAAACAACAAGAAAGCAGTCTCAACCAAAACAAACTTTAAATCTATAAACTCACTGCCCGCTTTACCACCACCATAAGAAGCAGAAAATACAGCAAAACTTGAAAACAGTGTCGAAAACAGGATTAAGTCTGAAAGAATATAGACCCAAAAACCAAACGTCATTACCGAGCTACTATCGTGGTGAAGTTCATCTATAGTACTCGCGTTATTCATTGTTACAGCACTCATACTGTCACTCCTTGTTCTTTAAGAACAGCCGTAAAGGCATCTTCAGTTTTTTGCACTTCTTCAGCTGGAATATAGTAACCATGATGATCACCTGTTAATGAATGACACACAAGCGTTGCAATAAAACCAACCAGTCCAACCGCAACAAGCCACCAAATATGCCAAACAAGCGCAAAACCAACAACTAATGAGAAGAAGCCAGCAATAATTCCAGCCGATGTATTCGATGGCATATGAATTTTTGTAAATCCACTTGTCGGCCGTTGATAACCACTTTTCTTCATATTCCAATAAGCATCATCAGACTGTATCTTTGGAAGGAGGGCAAAATTATAAGAAGGAGGCGGTGAAGAGGTAAACCATTCAAGTGTACGTGCATCACCCCAAGAATCATTTAATGTTACCGGTAAGTGCCCTTTATGCTTAATACCGTACCAAATCGCCAAAACAACCTGTAGCACAAAACAAAGGATACCAAGTAAGATAATACAAGCACCCAATGCAGCAATAATAAACATCGGCTGCCAACTAGGTTCCATGTAATGCTGCAGACGACGCGTCGCCCCCATTAAACCAAGCGCATAAACCGGGAAAAAGGCAAGGTAAAAACCAATAAACCAACACCAAAAAGATGTAATACCTAGTATGCGATTTGGTTTATAACCAAAAACTTTTGGAAACCAAAATGCAATCCCCGCTAAGTACGCAAAAACCACACCTCCAATAATTGTATGATGGAAATGTGCTATCAAAAAGAGCGAATTATGAAACTGCCAATCAGCAGGAACAATAGATAATAAAACACCTGTTAATCCACCACCAACAAATGTAAAGATCATACCCATGCACCAAAGCATAGGAGGCTCAAAGCGAATCCGACCTCTATACATCGTAAGCAGCCAATTAAAAACTTTTACACCGGTTGGAACTGCAATAATCATCGTAGCAATACTAAAGAAGGTATTTACAGCTTCACCCCCACCCATTGTGAAGAAATGATGGCCCCAAACAAGAAGCGAAAGAATCAAAATAACCAACATGGCCCATATCATTGAAGTATAACCAAAGAGGCGTTTTGAAGAAAAAGTTGATACAACTTCAGAAACAATTCCAAAAGCAGGAACAACCAAAACATAAACCTCAGGATGACCAAAAACCCAAACATAGTTAATCCATACCATCGGATTTCCGCCACCAACATTGGTAAAGAAATTCATGTTCAAATAACGATCACATGCCAAGAGTGCAAATGCTACAGCCAAAACAGGATAAATGACTACAATAAGAACATTGCTGACAAAAGCACTCCAACAAAAAATAGGCATTCTCATCATTGTCATTCCAGGAGCACGCATTTTAATCATCGTTGCAATAAAATTCACTGATCCCATTGTTGTTGCAATACCAGAAAGCTGAAGTGACCATAAATAATAATCTACCCCTGTATCTGGACTCGTTTGCAATTCTGTAAAAGGTGGATACATCAACCAACCACCACGACCAAAATTCCCAACACCTAGGGATATGTTAATCAATATCGCCCCTGCAGCCGTAATCCAAAAACCTAGATTATTTGCAAAGGGAAAAGCAACATCACGCGCACCAATTTGAAGTGGTATAAGATAATTAAAAAGACCAAATAAAATAGGCGTGGCCATGAAAAAAATCATGATCGTACCATGCGCCGAAAAAATTTGATCAAAATGCTCAGGGGGCAAATAACCTGCTGTTTCACTCCCAAGAGCTAAAGCTTGATGCGTTCGCATCATAAGTGCGTCCGCAAAACCGCGAACAAGCATAATAATTCCAAGAACGATGTACATAATACCTATGCGTTTATGGTCAACCGTTGTAATCCAATTTCGCCATAGAATCCCCCACCACCCAAGTACTGTTAGAGCAATAACAGCAATTAAACCAACCAAAACAATCGCAATACATGTATACAAAACGATCGGTTCATGTGCAAGCGCATGAAAAGCACCTGCCGTAGGATCTGTAAGTCTTCCAAACATTTCTCAACCCATTTCAAATGAAATTCAAGTTTAAAAGAAACCTTTGTTAAAAGGGCTCTTTACTTTATTGACTCTGTTAAATAACATCAGGATCAAATACTGAACATAGTGCACCCCATAGCGTCTGAGCAGCAGCACGTTTCATTAAATCTTCATTACATACCGTCTTTTCATCGACACATCGATTAACAACACGATAGTAAAGCCGCTTCTCAACAGGTGCAAAATAACGAACTTCAGCATCTTTTTCCTTCGCAGCAATATCACCCATACGAGGCGCAATAGAAAGTTGACGATAAGATGAACGATCAAGTACTCGACCATTAGCCCGAGCTTTTACAATCCAATCCTCAAAATCCTGCAAAGACACAGAATGCCACTTAAACCGCATACCCGAAAAACCATCACCACTATAATTTGCTGAGGCTCCTTTGAATACTCCTTGCTCTTCAGCGACCAAATGCAACTTAGCATTCATCTGCGGCATAGCGTAAAGAACTGTACCCAATTTGGGAACCCAAAAAGCATTGACAGAATTCTCTGACGTCAATTGCAATAAAACTTGACGTCCTTCAGGCGCATAAATCTCATTAATCGATGCAACACCGTATTCAGGATAAATAAAAAGCCATTTCCAATCAAGAGCAACAGCATCAATCTGTAATGGCTTTCCTTCACCTACAACTTCCACTGGAAGAGGATTTGTAGGTTCAAGCTTATAGGTATAATAAGCTGTTAATGAACCTAAAACCATTACAATTACAACTGGAATACCCCACATCAATGCTTCAATTTTATTTGAATGTGCCCAATCAGGAGAATAGTCCGCTTTCATATTCGATGCACGATATTTTATAGCTAAAAATACCACACTCACCATAACTGGGATAACAATACAAAGCATCACCACCACACAAACAACGATCAAAATGAGCTGTTGACGTGCAACATAACCTGATGGCTGCATAACATCAATTTTACAACCAGACAAAAGCAGTGCTCCCCCTAAAATCACAAGCATTTCTAATTGTCTAACAAAGCTTTTCATCTCTATTTACCCCCGTCATACGCACTAAAAACTGTCATAAATATATACCTCACATTGTACAGATTTGAAAATAATTATCAAGAGAATTAAATGCCTATATTACTCTTATTAAATGCTTACTCTTTACCTATCACAATTTAATTGTTTTGCTTAATTGTTTTGCAATATACTCAAGTGCAAACCGATATCCATCACCTCCACACCCAGTTATAATAGCGTCTACACCTGCAGATGTATAAGAATGGTGACGAAAAGCTTCACGCTGATAAATATGAGATAAATGAACTTCTACTTTCGGCCCTGAAAACATTTTTAGGGCATCAAGAAGTGCAACAGATGTATGACTGTAAGCCGCTGGGTTAATGATCAATCCAGAACTTGCCTCTATTGCTTCTTGTATCCATGCCACTAATTGCCCTTCATAGTTACTTTGATAAAAATTTATTATAATATCATTTTTTTTTGCCCATTCTCTGCATCTTTTTTCAATATCTTCTAGAGTTTCAGTTCCATAAATTTCTGGCTCACGTTGACCTAGAAAATTTAAATTAGGACCATTTAAAATCGTTATTATCTCTGACATAGCAAGCCTTTTCTTTCAGACCTATCACTTATTAAAAAAATATTTAGCATGTTTTTACGGCAATAAAGCTCCATCCTTAATCTCAAAGAATTCTGCGCGTCCTTTTAAGTCATCAAATAAAAGACGATCTGTTCCTGTCATAAATGTTTGTACAGCTAAATCATCAAGAATATCAAATAGAGCAGCACGTCGATGCGAATCAAGATGGGCAACCATTTCATCAAGAAGAAGAATGGGAGATCTTTCCGACATCATACCTGTTAGACGTGCATGACACAAAACTAAACCTGTTAGCAGCGCTTTTTGTTCACCTGTTGAACAAGATGTTGCTGCTCTATTTTTATCAGCATAAAAAACCTGCAAATCTGCACGATGTGGTCCTTCTAACGTCCGACCAGCAGCACGATCCATTGCGCGATTATGCCGCAATCGATCACAAAATTGTTCTTCAACTTCAGTTGCTGATATTTCACTAAGAGCTGTTTCTAAAAAACCATCAATTTGCAAAAAAGCTCGTGGAAAAGGTATCTGTGAGGGCATTTGTGTAAACATGTCATTTAAAAGACGAATAACATCAACACGCGCCGCAGAAATAGCTGTCGCCAATTCTGCCATTTGCTTTTCTAAAGCATCAAACCAAGCACAATCTTCATTTCCATCTAAAAACAAACGATTACGTGCGCGCATAGCTCTATCATAATCGGCTATGCGGCGCCTATGCAAGGGATCAATCGCCAAAACCATACGGTCCAAAAAACTACGGCGCTCAAGTGAAGGACCTGTAAAAAGACCATCCATAGACGGTGTTAGGACACTAATATGACAATAATCTGTTAGGCAATCACTCGACTCATTCATACCATTAATATGGACCTTTCGACTGTTATCGCTAATCTCAAAAGCTGTACCAATCTTTACTTCACCATAAAGAGCGCATTCAAGACGCGCAAATACAACAAATCCTCCACCACCACCATCTACAAAACTAACGTCAGAATAAACAGCACGCCGCAAACCACGACCAGGAGAAAGAAAAGATAACGCCTCTAAAAGATTCGTCTTACCAGCACCATTATGGCCAGTAAAAACCACATGCTGACCAGAAAAATGAATATTGAAAAAAGAATAATTGCGATAACGTAAAAGCTTCAGCTGCCTCACTGCCACTTTGTGCACATGACTGGCCATGCATTGCAAAACAACTGCCCCTAAACGCGAATAGGCATCAGTACATAGAGCACATCCGCATCATCATTATCACGAATCAGAGCTGGTGCTCCAGCCTCAGCCAACATAAAAACCATCTCATCACTTGAAAGCTGCCCAGCAATATCCAAAAGATAACGTGAATTAAATCCTATCTCAAGCGGTTCAGATGCATAAGTTACTGATAATTGATCTTCTGCACTGCCCGAATCTGGGCTATTAACAACAAGCCTTAACTGTCCATGCTCAATCGTTAATTTAACTGCACGCCCCCGATCACTTGAAATCGTTGAAACACGATCAACTGCAGAAGAAAAGTCCTGCCTATTAACAATTAATTCTTTATCATTTCCAAGAGGGATAACACGTTGATAATCTGGAAATGTTCCATCAATTAATTTTGATGTAAAAATCACAGAGCCTATAGAAAAACGAATTTTTGTCTCCGAAAGCTCTATACATACATCGCTATCATTTTCTTCTGAAAGAAGTTTTTGCAATTCTCCTACAGCTTTACGGGGAACAATAACACCAGGCATTCCCTCAACTCCCGAAGGAGCTTCCATCTCAACTTGTGCCAAACGATGACCATCAGTTGCAACCAAACGCAATTTCAAAACACCATCATTAATAATATGGAAATAAATACCATTAAGATAATAACGGGTTTCTTCAGTAGAAATGGCAAATTGTGTACAATCAAGTAAATGTTTTAAGCCTGATGCCGATAAAGAAAAACGATAACCAAATTGCCCAGGAAGCGACTCTGGAAAGTCTGCCTTCGGAAGACATTGAAGCTGAAAATGTGCACAACCCGAAACAACGGACATTGTACCTGCTTGATTCTCATCGAGGGATAATACAACTTCATTGCTATCAGGAAGTTTTCGAATGATATCATAGAGCAAATGTGCCGGAACAGTTGTTGCTCCAGCTTGTTTAACATTAACTGCAAAAGATTCCATAACCTCTAAATCAAGGTCTGTTGCTTTTAACTGTACACGGCCATTTTCTGCATCAATCAACACATTCGATAAAATAGGAACAGTATTACGGCGCTCTACCACACGGTGAACCCGACCAAGAGACTTGAGAAATTGACTGCGATCAACTGTAATCCGCATAAAAGCCCCGTATGATTTACTAAAAACTATAAGAATTCTTTAGACTTAAAGAATAGACCCTCTTTAAGAATCGCCTGCTAGAGTTTATTAAACCTCTCTTAAAATGGCAAGTCACTCCTGCATAAGAAAAAATAAATCTTTTCATTAAATTCTTTAAAGTCTCTCCAAAGAAAGAAACGATAAACACTATACAGCCTGTTCTCCAATCAACCGCTTAAGCAACTCAAGTTCCTTAGCCAAGGTCTGATCACCACAAACCAAATCTTCAATTTTACGCACAGCGTGTAAAACTGTTGTATGATCACGCCCACCAAAACGGCGCCCAATTTCTGGTAATGAGCGAGGAGTTAATACTTTTGCTAAATACATTGCAACTTGCCGTGGCTTCACAACCGTACGTGTTCGACGATTAGATAACAAGTCCTGTTTAGAAACATTATAATGGCGTGCTACCGTACGCTGAATTTCTTCAATCCGAATACGCTTAGGTTCACCAGGACGTGTCAAATGACCTAATAACTCATCAATCCGCTCTAAAGATAAATCAGACTCAAAAGATTGACGAAACAAGAGCTGATTAAACGCACCTTCAATATCACGCCCCGACCCTAAAACCGTTTTCGCAATATATTCCAAGATATCATCAGAAATTGATACCATGCCATCATCTTGTTGTGCCACCTTCAACCGCTGGCGCAACATTTGCAAACGCATTTCATAATCTGGTGCTTCAATTTCAAGAGCTACCCCTCCCTGAAGACGAGAGCGAACGCGAAGATCAAGCGATTCTAATTCTGCTGGTGGACGATCTGCAGCGACAACAACCTGTTTTGCACTATCAAGCAACATATTAAGCAAATGGCAAAACTCGTGTTGTATCGACTTACCCTGCAAAAACTGCATATCATCAATAATCAAAAGGTCGATATCACGAAGCTGTTCTTTAAAAGAAAGAGCATCATTATCACGAATAGCTGTTGCAAAACGCCACATAAAATATTCAGCAGTTAAATAAATAACGCGCGCAGACGTTAAACGCTTCAATGCAGAAGCAGCAATCGCTTGAAGCAAATGTGTTTTTCCTAAGCCAACAGATGCGTGAATAAAAAGAGGATTAAAACGTAAGGCACTTTTATGCCCCTCTGCAATGGAACGCGCAGCTGCTAAAGCAACACGATTAGAAGCCCCCTCAACAAAACTTTCAAAAGTATAGCGAGAATCAAGTGGAGATCCAAAAACTCCCGTTTGAGAATTCTTAACTGAATGCTCTGCGCAACTTTCAACAAAAGATGAAGTCGCCTGCTCCTCTAGCACAACAGGAGGAACACTTCTTTTACAAACGACATCTCTTGAAACGCGTTCCATACCACGAACAATAACTTCAACACGAAGAATTGCTGAATTCTCTTGTTTCCATAAATGAGTCAAAAGAGAACCATAGTGATTATTAATCCATGAACGCAAAAAAGCAGTAGGAACAGAAAGCTTTACAAGAGTATGACTATATTCAGCAAGCTTCACACGTCCAAACCAACTGGTATAAGCCTCAACACCAACCTGCACCTTTAATTGCGCCATAACACGTATAAAAGCCGCCGCACTTTCCTCCTCTGAAACAATAGAATGCCCTATAGAAGCATTTCTACAAACGTTCTCATCACTTTCCGTCATCCTATTCTTTATTATGTTCTCTGCCGACAGGATATTTACCGAAACCCTTTTAAAGGAACTAGCTTTAGAGTTCAATTTATCCACCATCTTCCATCCTGATAAAAATAAAATTTTGTCCTGCCAAACAACTAAAATAAATCTAGCGAAGGCAAAACGCCCTACCCCAAATAAGATTACTCACCCTCCCCTAGGATAGCCTCATCACAACCCTACTAACAAAGATGACCAATAAGATTTACTTGCACTCATGATATGACCCACCCTTCTAAAATGGTAAACATATCCATTAAGAAAACTAAAAAACCGTCAGAAAACCTCTCCAACACAAAAGTTTCGAAAAGCCTAAATCAAAACATCTTGTATTCAACAAAATACAGAATAATGCGCTGATGTGACCCCTTCATGCTTCTTAGTCTTCATAAGAACCATACAAAACAGCAGAGGTAAAATGCAAGAGGTCAAAATAAAATCAAAAAACCCGAAAAAAATGCTTATATTAATGAGGACTGAAAAAAATATTGATTCAATTCATTTTTTTTCTCTAAATTTACCAATAATTAAAGAATCTCTTCAGATTTAAAAAAAAAAATAAAATGCTTGACAAAAAAGACTCTGTACAAATCCACAAAGCTTGTGGATAACCATACCTCCCCCTATAAACTTTCTCTCCTTTTTCAAGTGGAGAATCATTATCGATTCTTATTTTCAATAGAAACTTTTTGAAATAATAAACAAAAAGCCAGCATCCTTATGGATACTGGCTTTGTTCTCAATTAAAGGAGAAAAAGCTTAAACGCTGAGAGCCTTCAAACGTTTAGCTAAACGCGATACTTTCCTCGCAGCAGCATTTTTATGAAAAACCCCTTTAGAAACTGCACGCATAATTTCAGGCTCAAAATTCTTAAATGCAATCTCTGCAGATGCCTTATCGCCACCCGCTAAAGCATCATCAAACTTACGTATAAAAGTACGAACGCGTGAACGGCGGGCCTTATTAACCTGTGCGCGCGCCGCAACCTTGCGCACCGCTTTTCGAGCAGAAGGTGTATTCGCCATAAATATAATCTCTCTTTCAACACCTTGGTAAAATGAGTCTCAATAACAACTCTACCAATATAAATAAATCCAACCCAAGCAAAACTATAAAGCTGCCTATAACCGTGTGGGTTATAGCGCAATCCTAAAGCTAACGTCAATTAGATTTTCAAAGATAGCCATAAAAAAACGAAGCCAAACTCTTTGATCCGCAACTTTATAGCTTAATAATAGATATTCCTTAACAAACAAAAGAATTTAAACGGCTAACTTACGCAAGACATATTGCAAAATTCCACCATGATGCAAATAATCTAGCTCATCTTCAGTATCAACACGGCATAATAATGGAACGGTTTTTACCGTACCATCAGAAAAAGTAATTTTCGCTACAGTCTTTTGACGAGGTTTCAAGTTATGAATCCCTTCAATTGTCACCTTTTCATCTCCCTTTAAGCCTAAAGATTTCCAACTTAGCCCCTCCTCAAAAACAAAAGGGACAATGCCCATACCAACAAGATTAGAGCGATGAATCCTTTCAAAAGACTGCACAATCACTGCTTTGACACCAAGAAGATTGGTCCCCTTGGCAGCCCAATCGCGGGATGATCCATTACCATATTCAATACCTGCAAAAACAACGAGTGGAATACCTTCTTGTTTATACGCCATTGCTGCATCGTAAATGGTTTGTTCTACCGCTGACGGATAATGAACCGTATAACCTCCTTCTAGACCATTTTCCCCTAACATGAAATTACGAATGCGAATATTGGCAAAGGTCCCACGCACCATAACTTCATGATTCCCACGACGCGTTCCATACTGATTAAAATCAGCCACTTTAACACCATGATCCATTAAATATTTTCCGGCAGGAGAAGCTGCTTTAATAGAACCAGCAGGAGAAATATGATCCGTCGTGATTTTATCACCAAATAAACCTAAAATCCGTGCATCTTTAATATCTGGTAAGATATCAGGTGTTTTCTGCATATCATCGAAATAAGGTGGATTGCGTACATAGGTGGATTGCTCATCCCAAGAATAGGTAGAACCCGTAGGAATCTGAACTTTTTGCCAATTTTCATCTCCCTTAAAAACATCTGCATACTTTTCGGCAAAAACCTTCCGCGTGACATTTTTTTCGATAAACTCCTGTATTTCTTGAGAAGTTGGCCAAATATCTCTCAAATAAATGGGGTGGCCATTTGAATCTTCACCTAGAGGCTCCTTGGTTAAATCTTTACACACCGTCCCGATGAGCGCATGTGCAACAACTAATGGTGGTGAAGCTAAATAATTCGCTTGCACATCAGGGGAAACACGCCCTTCAAAATTACGATTTCCTGAAAGAACCGCAGATGCAATTATACCATTGTCATTAATCGTTTTGGAAATAGCTGGATGCAAAGGACCAGAATTCCCAATACATGTTGTGCACCCAAATCCTACTAAGTTAAATCCTAATGCATCTAAATCTTTTTGCAGACCCGAATTTTGAAGGTAAGCTTCAACGACTTGTGAACCAGGTGCAAGAGAAGTTTTTACCCATGGTTTACTCTTAAGACCCTTTGCCACAGCATTTCGTGCCAAAAGACCCGCTGCAATAAGAACACTTGGATTCGATGTATTCGTACACGACGTAATCGCAGCGATCACCACATCACCGTGACCAAGCGTATATTCTTCACCCTCAACCTGATAACGCTTATCTTGTCCAGAAGTCTTCTTATAGTCTTCGACCAATGCCTTCTCAAAACCCTGCCCAACATTTTCCAATGCAATACGTCCTTCAGGACGTTTAGGACCAGCCATAGAAGGGACAACGGTTCCCATATCTAATTCAATTGTATCACTAAAAATGGGATGAGCCACCATTTCATCATGCCACATCCCTTGTGCTTTGGTGTAAGCCTCCACTAAGGCAATCCGACTTTCATCACGCCCTGTCATATTGAGATAACGCACTGTCTCCTTATCAATTGGGAAAAAACCACACGTTGCTCCATATTCAGGTGCCATATTTCCAATCGTTGCCCGATCAGCAAGCGTCATATGCTCCAAACCAGGACCAAAAAACTCAACAAATTTACCGACAACACCCTTCCGACGTAGCATTTGGGTCACCGTTAATACGAGATCGGTGGCTGTTACACCTTCCTTAAGTTTACCTGTTAGACGAAAACCAATCACTTCAGGTAACAACATAGAAACAGGTTGGCCTAACATTGCTGCTTCTGCTTCAATACCACCAACACCCCAACCTAAAACCCCTAAACCATTTACCATAGTCGTATGCGAATCAGTTCCCACACAGGTGTCAGGATAAATCGTCTCACAGCCCTCTTCATTCTTCATCCATACACATTGTGCTAAATATTCTAAGTTAACCTGATGACAAATCCCTGTTCCTGGAGGAACAACGCGAAAATTTTGAAAGGCTTGTTGCCCCCATTTAAGGAAACGATAGCGTTCACCATTGCGTTCATATTCATGCTCAACGTTTTCCTTAAAAGCCATGGAATTGCCAAAAGCATCAACAATAACTGAGTGATCAATGATGAGATCAACGGGAATGAGAGGATTAATTTTTTCAGCGTTACCGCCAAGTTTAACCATAGCATCACGCATTGCAGAAAGATCAACAACTGCTGGAACACCTGTAAAATCCTGCATAAGAACACGTGCAGGACGGTAAGCAATTTCTGCCCCAGCGCTCCCTTTGTCGTTTAACCACTTAGCAACATTGAAGATATCCTCTTTTTTAACTGTGCGACCATCTTCGAATCGCAATAAATTTTCGAGAATAACTTTCATCGAAAACGGTAAACGAGAAACACCTTCAAGTCCGTTCTTCTCCGCTTCAATCAAGCTATAATAAGTATATTCTTTGCCACCAACATTTAATACTCTACGACAATTAAAGCTATCAATTTGAGTCATGACTGTCCACCCTCATACTATAACCACCCAATTTCCAGGAATGAACAACACAAACTACGAGTCAAGGTCGCAGCTTGAGCGCAGACGCAATTACCTCCGCCATCCATTTCCCCCTCCACCCTCTAGGCATAATGCGGAAATCAGCGCCAAAAACCATTTTACACCAGATATTGATGTAAGGTATCCCTTATAGAACTATTTCTAGAACTATTCTAGGTACAATTGCATAAAAAATGTGTTTTTTATTCTATAATGCAATAAAGAATATGAAAATAAAAACAAAATAGGCAATCACATGGTGTTATCAGGCAAAGATTTAGCCGCTTACAGAAACGAGGAAATTCTGTTTCAAGGTCTTTCTTTTTGTTTATTTTCACAGCAACTTATGACAATCACCGGTCCTAATGGTATCGGAAAGTCTACATTACTCCGAATCATTGTCGGTCTTCTTGAGGCTGCTGAAGGTCATATAATACTTAAAGACCATGATCAAATATACCCTGTTGCAACTGCTTGTCATTATCTTGGTCCTCAAAATGCTATGAAACCTCTCTTATCTGTCATTGATAATTTGCAATTTTGGGCAGATTTTTACGGTCAACATTTACGTTTTGCGCATGAAGCTCTTGCCGATATTGGTCTTTCTAACCTTGAACATTTACCCTTTAACGCTCTGTCAACTGGACAACAAAGACGCGTAGCTATTGCTCGCCTTTTGCTCTCCTATCGTCCTCTTTGGATTTTAGATGAACCAATATCTGGGCTTGATAACCATGCTCAAAAACTCCTCGCTCGTATTTTCCAGCGTCATCTCAATCAAGGTGGTATGATTATCGCTGCAACTCATAATTCCATAGGCATTCCAGAAAACCATAAAATCGCTCTGGAAAAATTTTTACCTCTCTAGGAGAGAATAAAATGAAAGCACTGTTCTGGCGTGATCTTAAACTATTATTAGCGCTACAAGCCACTTCACTAACAGGATTATTGTTTTTTATCGCTGTTGTTGTCATAACCCCCTTTGCCATTGGACCAGATCCCAAAACTCTTGCACAAATAGGACCAGGTATATTGTGGTTTGGAGCCCTTCTTGCAGGACTCCTCAATCTGAACAAACTTTTCCAAATCGATCGCGATGATGGTAATCTCGACCAATTTATCCTTTCAGGAAAAAGACAAAGTTTTACACTAATTGTCTTTACAAAATGTCTTGCCCATTGGGTAGGAACAATGCTTCCTCTTATTTTTGCCACACCTATTTTAGCCCTCATGCTCCATTTAGATGTAGTAATAACTTTTACAACAATACTTACCCTTTTATGCGGAACACCAGCTATTATTTTTATTGGTGCTATAGGCGCTGCACTCGCAACCTCATTGTTGCACAGTACTTTGCTTATTTTTATCATTATCTTGCCGTGGATCATTCCAATTATGATTTTTGGTGTTTCCGCTGCTACAGCCCCAATAAACCCAAATACCTCTTTTCTCACTTCTCTAGCTCTTCTCAGCGCTTTTTCACTTCTTTTGAGTCTCTTTAGCTCTTTTGTTGCTGCGATAACGCTTAAACTTTTATCAGAATAATAAAAGATGATTGCCGCATAGCAAAACTCTGCCTATTATGAATTTTATGAATAAACTATCTCGTACATATAAAATCAGGTTACTCCCTGCAAGTTTCACCCTTTTCATGAAAATAAGCAGAGTCGTCTTACCTTGGTTGGCCGGCATAACATTGTGTTTCCTTATCTTAGGGCTTATTCTAGTGATGCATTCCCCTGATGACTATCAACAAGGCATTACTGTTAAGATTATGTACCTTCATGTACCCTTTGCGTGGTTGTCTACATTCTGCTATGTAACGATGAGTGCAGCGGCTTTAGGAAATCTGATTTGGAAATATCATCTTGCTGATGTAGCACTTAAATGTGGAGCGCCTATTGGGGCAATTTTTACCGCCTTGGCTCTCATGACAGGAGCGCTTTGGGGGCGACCTACATGGGGAACATGGTGGGTCTGGGATGCACGATTAACATCAGTTTTAATTCTGCTTTTTATCTATCTCTCCATTATCCTGCTTGGGCGTGCTTTTGACAACCAAGTAAAAGCCGCTCGTGCTACTGCAATTCTTACACTTGTTGGATTTGTTAATATCCCTGTTATTAAATTTTCCGTTAATTGGTGGAATACATTGCATCAACCAGCATCATTGTTACGTGCTGGAGGATCAACAATCGACAATGCTATGTTATGGCCCCTTATAACAATGCTCTTTTGTTTCATCTTTATGTTTATTGCTCTTTATTTGATGGCTATGCGAAATGAAATCAATCGTCATTATATCCGAATACTTCAGATTAAAAAATCCCGTCGTGCACAACAACAGGACGCTTCATCATGCTCGACCTAAATGGCATCCACGGCGGACTTTTAGGAAATCTATCTCAGAAAATTGATTTTTTCCTGAGCACCCTTAAACACGAGCAAATTGTTGTTTTAAGCTATGTGCTTTCTGCAATATCCCTCTTATGTCTTATTGGATATATTCTTTGCAAAGCCCTCTACCAAAAAAAAATTCTCCAACAGCTAAACAAAAAAGAGCTGTCACAAAAAGAAAAGTATAATGAAAAACATCCCTCCAAAACTTAAAAAAAATATATCTTTGCCTGTTCTGCTTGTTTTTTTTGGACCATTTGTGCTTTTTCTTCTTCTCATGATGTTTTTTTTCAACTTTATGGATAAAAAACACCTTCAAGATTCTTCTCTTCTCCCAAACGCATTAGCTGAAAAACCTGCTCCCAATATTTATCTTCCTCTTCTTGATAAAGACAGTTATCTCAATTCAAAACAGTTTAAAGGACGTGTCACATTGGTCAATTTTTGGGGTTCTTGGTGTTTGCCCTGTCGCGAAGAGCATCCTATTCTTATGCAAATTGCACAAGATAAACGTTTTGATCTGATTGGTATTAATTACAAAGACAATAAAACAAACGCCCTGCGCTTTTTAAACAGTTTTGGTAATCCTTTTAAATTTATTGGCTTTGATGTTTCAGGATATACAGCCATTGATTGGGGAATATATGGACCTCCAGAAACCTTTCTCTTGAATAAAGAGAGCATCATTATTGCCAAACATGTTGGTCCCTTAACATGGCAAATTTATCAAAAAAAAATTCTACCAAAAATTGAACAAGCGATTATGACAGAAGAAAAATAATGCAGGTTTGTAAAAACATAACGTTTTATCATGCTATGTATGCTATTTTATTTATACGGACCATCATTCTTCTTAGAAAAATTTTACAAGAGCATTACCATTGTTGATTCAAAAACATGTGTAAAGAAATATCTGTTTGGGAGCTTTATTTTTGATTATTTGGACAAAACAATATTGCTATAGAACCATCGTTAGCTTAGTGACAGCAACCAACTATTGTTTTCAAAATCATATAGTATTTTTTCTCCGCTTTTTTATCTGAAATACACATTGTTATGAGGGGACTTCACCACTATTCTCATCTTTATAAAATAATAAATCTGCTCTTTTGCAGCGTCATTGTTATATTTATTCCCATTACACTTATCTGTTCGTAATAGACTCCATAAAGTCTATATTGAATCTATACATTCTTATTCTCTCGATAATTTCCCTTATGATTATAACTAATAAGCTTTATTGAGTCTTAATAAGATAAATTCGAGTAAGAAAATATGACTACAATCAAAAAGTCTCATTTAACAGAGAAGATAAGTTATGAGTACATAATCAATTTATCAATGAAAATTATAAAAGAATTCATTGTAAGAAATAAACTTTTGAGATGTAAAAAGTACAAAAGAAGCTTTTTCGAGAAGAGAAAATATATTTTACAGAGAACTCTTTTTTAAGCACTCTATGACGTAATTACCGATCTCAACAGAACGATCACTCGTATACACTAAAAAAACTCTAAGACAAGAAATATTCTAGAAGTTCATATGAGCTTATGCGTAAACTTTTATGACGCAAATAAAATAGGCTTTTGTTGCAATCATCATTTTTTATGAAAAATATTTGATTATGTTTTTTCTTCTAAAAATTCTTGCGGTGTAAAACAATATGTTTTTGAGCAAAATTCACATGTGACTGAAATATATTTATTTTTAACCATTTTATTGCGTTCATCAATAGAAAAGCCTTCTAGGATTCCTTTAATTTTTTCGTGTGAACAAGAACATTGATCGACAAGAGAAAAAGGGTTAAAAACTCTAATACCTTGTTCATGAAAAAGACGGAACAAGAGCTGTTTACTACCGACTTGGGGATCTGTTAATTCTGAACTTTCAATCGTTGCCATGAGTATTTTAGCTTCCTGCCATTGGTTATCCAATTGGGTATGAGTTTTCGTTTCTTCTCGCTTTTGATGAGGGGCATCTATTTTATGATGAGACGATTCTTGGGGTAAAAGTTGGATCAAAATACCTCCAGCTCGCCAGCTTTTCTGCTGTTTTCCTTGTTGGTCACGATTAATTAATATAGCAACAGCCAGACGGATATCGGTAGGAATTTGTTCTGATTGATCAAAATAAATACGAGAAGCTTCTTGTAAATTTGATCCATCTAATGCAACTATCCCTTGATAGGGTTGCATATGGGGACCTTGATCAATTGTGAAAGCTAAAGTGCCTTTTCCTAAAAGTGTTTCTGAAGAGGTTTGACCATTGTCTATGGCTTGTTTAAGCTGTTCTTTATCAAAACGAGCGTATCCACGTAAACTTGAAGGAGGCAAAAAATCGCACACCAACATATTAACTGGTCCATCGGAATGAGTTTGTAAAATAAATTTTCCCGTAAGTTTTAGAGAAGTTCCAAACAGAACCGTTAAAAGTAAAGCTTCTGCTAGAAGATAAGAAACCGGTTCAGGGTATTGATGTCTTGTGAGAATAGAATTTAAAGTTTCCCCAAGTTGTACGGCACGTCCACGGATATCAAGTTCTTCAACTTGAAAGGGAATAACACTATCATCTTCATGCAAGAAGTTGTTGTTGAGAGAGGCTTCATCTTTAGCTTGTTCACTCATAGCTTTGCCTTTTTTATATAATTTGTTGTAGGGAGGCTATTGTGGAGAGAAAAACGCATCTTGTAAACACCAAGAAAGAATTGCTTTTTGAGCATGAAGACGATTTTCAGCCTCATCGAAAACAACGGAGTGCGGTCCATCAATCACAGAATCAACCACTTCTTCACCACGATGAGCAGGAAGACAATGCATAAAAAGAGCATCAGATTTTGCTAATTTCATGAGAGATTCATTGACTTGATAAGGCTGAAAAATAGAATGACTGCGAGCACGAAATTCTTGTCCCATGGAGACCCATGTATCGGTCATAATACAATCAGCATCTTGAGCCGCTTTTTGGGGATCATGGGTTAGCATAAGATGTGCTCCCCGCTCACGTGCCCAATGTACAAATTGTTCCTGTGGTTCACTGCCCTTTGGTGTGGCAATACGCAAATGAAAACCAAAAAGAGCTGCAGCTTCAATTAAGGAATGAAGCACATTATTACCATCCCCCATCCACGCAAATATTTTGCTAGCAATTGGCCCCCGATGCTCCTCATAGGTTAAGATATCTGCTAGAATTTGGCAAGGATGTGTATCATCTGTAAGGGCATTAATGACAGGAATTTGTGCATATTGTGCCAATTCGAGCATACGTTGGTGTTTCGTTGTTCGCAATATCACGATATCCACAAAACGGGATAAAACGCGCGCCGTATCAGCTATGGTTTCACTATGACCAAGTTGCATCTCTGAACCCGTGAGCATGATTGTATCTCCGCCAAGCTGGCGCATACTGATATCGAATGAAATACGGGTTCGTGTGGATGGTTTTTCAAAAATCATCGCAAGTGTTTTACCTATAAAAGGTTTTGAACCTTTTCCTGCTTTAAAAGATGCTTTAAGGATCTTTGCATAATCGATCAGTGCACGTGCTATTGCTGGCGTTAAAATGGATAAGTCCGTGAAATGACGAAGAGCATTTGTCATGTGTGTGATATTTGTCTTTCTTTGTTTACTTGTGAAAGATACGCTATTGCTTTTTCAATACGATGTAAACTTTCATCTATTTCTTCTTCCCTAATGATAAGAGGAGGCAATAAGCGCACAACGTTGTTGTTGGCTGCAACGCTTAAGAGATATTCATTTTCCAAAGCATTAACGACAAGATTTGAAGGTACAATACACTGAATACCCAACATAAGCCCCATCCCCTGAACTGCGCAGATAATATCAGGATAGATATTGAGAATGTGCAAAAGTCCACTTTTTAGTTTATCCCCCATACGCTGAACATGGTTAAGAAAACTTGGCTCTAACAAAACATCAAGAACACTATTTCCTACAGCCATTCCAAGAAGATTTCCTCCAAAGGTTGAGCCATGTGTCCCAAGTGTCATGCTTTTTGCAACTTTATCCGTTGCAAGGCAAGCACCTAATGGAAATCCCCCTCCTAATCCTTTTGCGAGGGTAAGAATATCAGGCGTGATATCACTCCATTCATAAGCAAAAAGCTTTCCTGTTCGTCCTATACCCGTTTGGACTTCATCTAAAATCAATAACAGACCATTATCATCGCATATTTTGCGCAAAAATCTTAAATATTCATGAGGGACCGTTCGTATTCCTCCTTCTCCTTGAATAGGTTCAATAAGAATAGCGGCGGTATTTTTATTAATAGCGTTACGCAAAGCGACTTCATCACAAAAAGGTACTTGAATAAATCCACCAGCTTTAGGTCCAAAGCCTTCAAGATATTTTTCATGCCCAGTCGCAGCAAGTGCAGCAAGTGTACGTCCATGAAATGCCCCTTCAAAAGTAATTATTTCAATGCGTTCTGAATGACCAGCAGCATAGTAATAATGGCGTGCCGTTTTGAATGCGCACTCCAATGCTTCAGTACCTGAATTGCAGAAAAAAACCTTATCCGCAAAACTATTTGCACAAAGCCGCGTGGCAAAAGATGCCTGTTCAGGAGATTGAAAAATATTAGAAATATGCCAAAGTTTTTCAGCTTGTATTTTGAGCGTATCAACCAATTTTGGATATGAATACCCTAATGCGTTAACAGCAATACCAGATGTGAAATCAAGATAATGTTCTCCTTTATCGGAAATAAGCCATACACCATGCCCTTGTTCAAAATGCAAATTTCGTCTTGCGAAGCATTCATAAAGTGGTTGTATAGAGACGGCATCCATCATAATTCCCTTTATATTTTAGTCTTTTCAATATATATATATACAAAGCAACACTACAAATAAAACAGCATGGTATATTTCGTTACGGTGCTTTCAACATTTCATTACGATTAGTGATTACACCTATAGAATAGATCATTACACCAATTGAAAAAAAGTCAATGAAGGTTCTACAAATAAGCATTTTGGGAAAAAGCCTTAAACAAAAGTGAAAGTTTAACCTATGATTGATTTGCAAGTTGGGGAAAACATTCTAAATAAACTCTTTAAGAGGTAAAGACTCTTGTCATAGAGTGAGTGCATATTGTAATTTACAATATAATAAGCAAGATGATGTGTTTTGATTTGTAAATCCACAGGTTGGATGATTTTTTTATGCTCACGTAGAGTGTAAAGTTCTTTCATTCAGCGTAATGAAAACATTATTTAAACATTTGAAGATGCAACGGGGGAGAGCATCTTAGTGACGTAATCGGAATGGAGTGCTGGTATGGGTTGGACATGTGAACGCGTTGAGCTTCTTAAAAAGCTTTGGAGTGAAGGGTTAAGTGCAAGTCAAATTGCTGCTCAATTGGGTGGGGTCAGCAGAAATGCAGTCATCGGCAAAGTACATCGATTAAAGTTACCAGGACGTGGTAAGACAGCACAAGGAAGCACCACGCGTGCGCAAAAAACTCCCGTGGGAAGTAGCAGCCCATCATCTCCACGTGTGCGTCGCAACACATCCACGGTATCGCCAATAAACACATCATCTGTAAGTATTGAAGAAACCGCTTTAAAGACAGAATTTGTAGTGGAAGATGTAAAAGAAGTTGATATGTCCACAAAATCCAATGTAGTTGTGCCTATATCACGTCAACTTAATCTTCTACAATTGAGTGAAAATACATGTAGATGGCCGGTTGGCGATCCATTATCAGCAGATTTTCATTTTTGTGGTGCAGATTCTGATGAAAATAGCCCCTATTGTGCCTTTCATGCTAAGCTAGCATTTCAACCAATATCTGAAAGACGTCGGATAAGAGTGTAATATCCTCAATTGAATCTCGTATTCTACGCCTTCTGCGCTTCGCTATTAAATTTTAATTATCGAATTATTATGAGAAAGAAATTTAATGGAGCTTTTAATGAATGAAAAAATTTCTTCATGAAACTATTCAACGAAACTGTATCTTTTGGTGCTATAGCGCAGCTGTGTGTTGTAAAGTTATATTCCTGTTTATTTTCACAATTTTCTTTAATTTAGTTGTACTGCTTTTAACACTATCCATAGCGACATCTTTTGAATAAGCTAGTTTCTCAATTTCTCATGTTTTTATGCTTCGTGTATTTAATAGAGTAATGCTGTGGTTTATAAAAATAATTTATCGCTTTGCAACCTGAATGAGATCCATTTATATCTCTCTCATTTTAAGTCCTCTTATATTGAATCAATCAAAATCTTTTGTTTGGGCGTCACGAGCGAGATGAGAACTGTGGAGAGTTAAAAACACTTAAAGAAAAGCATGCCTCTTATAAATGCTTTCAAGTGCCAAGGACTTAAAGGGTTGTTGCAACATTGGGAGATGGCAAAGTGTATGATGATGCCAGATTGCCCTTTTATTAAGTATAAAGATAGGGGGTGCTTCATGGATTTATCATTATACTCTTCACGGATGCCGTCGCAAAATAGGCTTGGGAGCGTTGAGAGATATTTCTTTAAAACAAGCCTGTGAATACATGCAATTCAATGTCATTCTGTTTTGCGTGAGGGATGTGCCCCGTTAAAGAATGCGATAAACAAAAGCGTGAAGCAATACGTAGAATGTAAAATAATATCTTTATAATTTTTTATAAAAAATTATAAAGAAGGGAATATTGTATTCAAGGCTCTTACGAAATATACAAAAACAATAAATTATAAGTATAAATAAATATAAAATCTAGAGCGACCACAATAACATCACTTTCCTTCTCCCGACACAAAACGGCGCAACCAAACATAAAGCGCACCTTCTCCGCCATGCTGACGCGCTGCTTGCTCAAACGCGTGGACATAATATCGAAAAGCTGGTGTTGATAACCAATACGGAACAAATCTATACAAAGCTCCATCGCTCCCAACGGATCGTCCTTTTCCTGTAATCACAAGGACATAACGCAATCCTCTCTGCTGAGAGGACTGTAGAAATTTTTTTAAGAAAAAATAAGCTTCTTCCTGTATATAACCATGGAGATCAAGACGCGCCTCAAGAGGACAACGACCTTGGGAAATTTTACGATATGCAACATGATCAAAGAAATGAATCTTTTGTGCTTGTGTAACTGACCTCTTTTCTCTTTTAATAATTGTCGAGGGTTGTTGATTTTCCTGAGACAATGAGGAGATTTGAGTTACAGGCTGTTTTTTATCATTAATATTTGCAATAGTTTCTGAAGCAGAAGAGAGCATCTTACCGTGAAGCGGTGTTATCGTACGACAAACCATCTCCCATAAAAGACGATCTTGTGAAGCCAATAAATCTCTTTTTTGTCTCCATTTACTTGAGGACATTTTAATTTCTCATAAATCATTGAATGCTTATGGAAGAAAAACAAAAAGTATTTTAATTTTCATTTTCTGTAGCAAAAAGCTTCCAGTTGGGATCTGACGATAAACTATTGCGAACAAAAGTCCAAATATCCCTGATTTCTACAATAGCATCAGGATCACCGTCTATACGCTCGCCCTGTTCATTATAAGTAACAGAAATCATCTCACTGACAATACGTATCGTTAAAAGTTCATCTTTTTCTTGTATTGCCGCCGCAACAAATTCGGCCTTATTAATTCCAACAAAAGTGAATTCTATTCTTTCTTTATTTTTTTCTCGTTGCTCAATAGCCATACAAAAGCTCTCAAAAACATCCTGACAAAGCAAGCTTTTAAGTTGATTGCGATCACCTTTGGCAAAAGCTGTTACAATCATTTCATACGCAATTTGTGCACCTTTTATAAAAAGTTGAGGAGAAAAATGAGGATCAATTCTATGAAATTCCCGCAAATTTTTATTCAAAACACTCCCCTCCGGTGAAATTTTATCAATTTCACTAAAGTCGTCTTTTTGTGAATTTTTCTGATGAGGGAACGAAACAATATTATCAGCCGTTTCTGCTTCAACTTGTTTTTTAGAACGTCGTGAATAAGGATCAAAGGGTGGCTTTTCAAACCCAATTCGTTTCCCTAATACATTACGGAGTTGCACAAAAATAACAACCATAACAACAAGAGCTATGACAAGTATAACGTCAAATTCCATAGGCGCTGTCAATCTCCAAAGCTTAAGTCTCTAATAAACATTGCAGTCAATACCATTTATCAATAAATATGTAAAATAAGGAATCTTATCATTCAAATATTTTTATAGATTTTGTATTTAAACGGAGTTCTCTTAAGAATTTCTCCCCCTACTCATCTAGAAGGAAACTTTCATGTGATAAAACTTTATTCTATAAATCCTCGTTTTTTTGTTGTTATCTTTCTTTGCATTCTTTTAATCGAGATTGCTGGTTTTATCTTTGTTGGTCAAGAAATTGGTATTTTGGCAACCTTGAGCTTGGTTATTCTCACAACCATAGTTGGGGTTGTTTTATTGCGAATTCAAGGGATTAGCCTCTTAAAAAATATACAAAATGAACTTATCCAAGGACGCACATTAGAGAATAATATTATTAATGATGCTTTCATCATGTTTAGTGCAATTTTACTTATTCTTCCCGGCTTTGTAACTGACCTTTTGGGAATATTACTTCTTATTAAACCAATTCGCTCTGTTGCTTGGCATTTCTTTGCATCATTAAAAAACAAAATGAATCCCAATACTAAAAGAAAAAATGACTCTGAAAAAATAATTGATCTAAAAGCAGAAGATTACACAATTCATGATACGACAGAATCTCCATGGCGCAAAAATGATGATAACCATTGAAATGCCTAAAAAATCTGTAACAAACTAAAAAAATATTCAAGATAAAGAGCGCATTTCTTGCAACCTTTTGCAAGGCGTGATAACCAATCTGGTCTTTAGATCTAAAATAAATATACATATTATAATGGAAGAGGTTTGTCGTATGGCCGAAGATGAAATGAATAACAGTGGTGGAGAGCCGGTTTTTGCTGTATTAACTCAATATTTAAAAGATTTATCATTCGAAAACCCTGGTGCTCCTCGTTCATTACGTGCACGTGAAAAATCACCACAAATTGATATCAATATTAACGTCAATGCTAACCCAATTGGTGATGACAATTATGATGTCGTTTTGTCTCTCTCCGTCAAAGCCAATGATGAAACTGAAACCTTATTTCATGTAGAACTTATTTACGGTGGTGTTTTTCACCTTAAAAACATTCCACAAGAACATGTTATGCCACTGGTCTTTATTGAATGTCCCCGTCTTTTATTTCCATTTGCTCGCCAAATTATATCTGATGCTACTCAAAGTGGTGGTTTTCCACCTTTGTGGATTGATCCTATTGATTTTGCAGCACTCTTCCAAAAGCGTCTTTCTGAAGAGCAAAAAGACAATCAAATACAGCCCTCTTAAAAAATTTATTTTTTTGCTATCAAAAAGCCCCTTGATATATTATTGGTATATTAGGGGCTTTTTTCCTTTAGACGACTTTTGCGGCATGATAAGCCGCAAGCATTGCAATATTGACAACATCTGTATCGCTCCCACTAAACGGTACAATTTGGACAGATTTTTCCAATCCAATTAAAATAGGACCAATGATAGTTGCTTCACCGAGTTCTTGTAACATTTTGCTTGCAATGGAAGATGCGTGATATCCAGGCATAACCAAAATGTTAGCAGGCTCCGTTAATCCCATAAATGGATATTGCTGCATCAATTTGGAATTGAGTGCCACATCAGCACTCATTTCTCCATCAAACTCAAAATCAACTTTGCGTTCATGTAAAATATTAATCGCATCCTGAATTTGCTGCGTCGTCTTCCCTTTCATATAACCAAATGTAGAAAATGCTAAAAATGCTACCCGTGGTTGATATCCAAATCCTCGCACAAATGAAGCTGCTTGTTCAGCTATATCTGCAAGTTCTTCAGCATTAGGATTTTCATAAACGGCTGTATCCGTAATAAACACAATTCGTCCACGGCAAATAGCCATTGAAATACCAATCAATCGTTCTTTTGGTTTTTCATCAATTGCACGACGTATATCGATCAACGCTGTTTCATAATTGCGTGTCACCCCTGTAACCATCGCATCAGCATCTCCTAGTGCCACCATACACGCAGCAAAATAATTGCGATCATTATTGATACGACGATGACAATCACGCAACAGCCAACCTTGACGCTGCATTTTTTTATAAAGATAATTCGCATAAGCATCTGTATGGCAAGAAAGCTTAGCATTCATAATAGAAATACCTTCACGCTCCAGATCAATTCCAGCGATAACAGCCGCTTCTCTTACTTGCTCTTCACGACCAACCAAAATTGCTTGTCCCAATTTTTGATGAACATAGGAAACGGCTGCCCGCATAACTTGCTCTTCTTCACCTTCTGCAAATACAATTTGTTTTGGCGCTTGACGAACATGGTTATAAACCCTACGCATCATCGAGGAAGTAGGATCACGTCTCGCATTCAAATCGCGCTCATAGGCCTCTAAATCATCTATGTTCTTTTGCGCAACACCGCTTTCCATTGCTGCTTTTGCTACCGCTATTGAAACAACCGTAAATAAACGCGGATCAAAAGGAACAGGGATGATATAGTTAGGACCAAACTTTAATCGCTTTCCATAATAAGCTTCTGCAACGCTGTCAGGCACTTCTTCATGCGTTAAATTAGCAAGAGCCTTTGCCGCAGCAATCTTCATGTCTTCATTAATAACTCTTGCACGCACATCAAGCGCACCACGAAATATATAAGGAAAACAAAGAACATTATTAATCTGATTTGGATAATCGGAACGTCCTGTTGCGACAATGGCATCATGACGCACTTGCATAACCTCTTCCGGCGTAATTTCTGGATCGGGATTAGCCATAGCAAAAATGATCGGCTGGGGTGCCATGGATCTTACCATTTCAGGAGTAAGAGCACCTTTAGCAGAGACCCCAAAAAATATATCTGCACCTTCCATTGCTTCCATAAGCGTACGTTTATCTGTTTGAATAGCATGCGCAGATTTCCACTGATTCATTCCCTCTTTGCGGCCTTCATAGACCACACCCTTTGTGTCACATAATATGATATTTTCGGAACGAAAGCCCATCGCTTTAATCAATTCAATACAAGCAATCCCTGCAGAACCAGCACCATTACAGACTAACCGCGTATTTTGCATATCGCGCCCTGTTAAAGTCAAAGCATTGAGAACACCCGCAGCAACAATAATCGCTGTACCATGTTGATCATCGTGAAAAACAGGTATATTCATCACCTCGCGTAGGCGGCTTTCAATCATAAAGCACTCTGGCGCCTTAATGTCTTCAAGATTAATTCCACCAAAAGAAGGTTCTAAATGACGCACTAAATTGATAAAACTTTCTGTATCGTTTATATCAATTTCTAAATCAATGGAATCAATATCCGCAAAACGCTTAAACAACACTGCTTTGCCTTCCATGACCGGCTTAGAGGCAAGTGCCCCTAAGTTGCCTAACCCTAAAATAGCTGTACCATTTGAAATAACAGCAACAAGATTGCCTTTTGCTGTATAATCATAAGCTAGCGCTGGATTTTGAGCAATTGCCTTAACTGGAACGGCAACACCTGGTGAATAAGCAAGTGCTAAATCATGCTGTGTTGCCATAGACTTTGTTGCAACAATCTCAAGCTTTCCTGGTCGACCACGACTATGAAAATCTAGAGCTTCTCTTTCGCTCGCACTGTAAACAGTTTGAGACATTTTCTGATCTTGCTCGCTCTTTTTCATCTCACTTTATTTTCTCCAAAAACAGTGTAAATTTTGCTTGATAATGCGTATAGTCATTAAATTTGATTCATATATTAGAAATCGCTATTCTTGCCTTAGCAAATCTGATGATGCGTTGCAATTTAGAGATAAATAGATATTGAAGTAAACAAAAAAGAGTAAAAACTTCACTTAAAGGAAACAGGCCTCGTACAAATGGATAAAAAAAACAATCATAAAAATAATTTAATTCCACAGCCTGCCTCCCCATCTGCTTCCTCTCAAGAACGTCTTACACCTATGATGGAGCAGTACATAGAAATCAAAGCCGTCCATCATGATTCCCTTCTCTTTTACCGAATGGGGGATTTTTATGAATTATTTTTTAATGATGCGATTGAAGCTGCTCAGGCTTTAGGAATCACACTCACAGCACGCGGAAAACATTTAGGACAAGATATTCCTATGTGTGGTGTTCCCGTTCATGCTGCAGATGATTATTTACAAAAACTGATTGCTTGTGGTTACCGAGTTGCTGTTTGTGAACAAATAGAAGATCCTGCTGAAGCAAAAAAACGTGGCTCAAAATCTGTTGTTCGGCGTGATGTTGTTCGTCTTGTAACACCTGGAACAATAACAGAAGAAAAACTCCTTGATCCAACACGCGCAAATTATTTGATGACACTTTCCCGTATAAAAACCAATGATGGAGAGGAATTTGCTCTTTCTTGGATTGATATCTCAACAGGCATATTTCGTGTAACAGAGAGCCGCCAAGAAAAACTTTTAGCAGATATTATGCGTGTGGATCCACAAGAAATCATTGTTTCTGATTCATTTTTTCATGATAAATCTCACAAGTCACTTTTTAGTGTTCTTGATCGTATCGTTTCACCTCAACCTGCTTGTCTCTTTGATGCACTCACCGCTGAACGCGATATTTGCAATTATTTTAAACTCTCAACTCTTGAAGGCGTTGCCGATTATTCACGCTGTGAACTCTCTGCAATTGTAGCTGCTATTCGTTATATCGAAAAAACACAAATCACGCATCGCCCTCCCCTCATGCAGCCTGAGCGCCAAAATGAAAGTGCAACTCTTTTTATTGATGCTGCAACCAGACTAAGCCTTGAACTTATTCGTACGACATCAGGTCAACGGGATGGAAGTTTATTAAAAGCTATTGATCGCACTGTAACAGGAGGAGGATCACGCCTTCTTATTGACCGCCTTATTGCTCCCCTCACAACTCCTTCAGCTATTGATACGCGTTTGGATTCTATCGATTTTTTTCTACGTAATCCTTCTCTTGCAGAAGCGATAAAGCTTATTTTAAAGGGGGGACCAGATATGCCCCGCGCCGTTTCACGTTTGGCTCTTGGACGAGGAGGTCCCCGTGATATGGCGACAATCCAGCGTGGCTTTGAAATCATTCGTGAATTGCATCAACTTCTTGATAATGAGCTTCTGCCTCAAGAAATAAGTGATGTACAACAGGTGTTCTCAAAATTACCCACAGCGTTATACTTTCATTTAGAACAAGCATTAGCTGATGATCTCCCACTCCTTAAACGTGATGGTGGTTTTATTCGTTCTAATTATCATAAAGAGCTCGATGAAATGCGTGCTTTACGTGATGAATCTCGCCGTGTCATTGCTGAGCTTCAAGCGCAATATGCCCAAGAAACAGCTATTAAGACGCTTAAAATAAAGCATAATAATATTCTAGGTTATTTCATTGAAGTAACCAGTACACAAGCATCTGCTCTTACAAATAATCCACAAGCTAAAGCACGTTTCATTCATCGGCAAACAATGGTAAACGCTATGCGTTTTACGACAACAGAGCTCGCTGACCTTGAAAGCCGTATTGCCCATGCTGCCAATCACGCATTGACACTTGAACTAGAGATTTTTGATATTCTCGTTCATGAAATTACCGAACAAGTTGATTTTATTCGCAAAGCCTCTGAAGCACTTGCTATTTTAGATGTATCTGTCGCTTTAGCATATCTTGCTGAAGAACAAGGATATTGCCGCCCTAAAATTGATCTTTCACTTACCTTTCGCATTACAGCAGGACGCCATCCTGTCGTCGAGCAAGCACTCCGCAAACAAGCAGCAGAACCTTTTATTGCCAATAATTGTGATCTCTCTGTGCAAGAAAATCAGCAATATGCAGCAATCTGGCTGTTGACAGGGCCTAATATGGGAGGAAAATCAACTTTTTTGCGGCAAAATGCTCTTATTGCTATTATGGCGCAAATGGGGTCCTTCGTTCCAGCAACTTCAGCACATATTGGTGTCGTTGATCGCCTATTTAGTCGCGTTGGGGCTTCCGATGATCTTGCACGAGGGCGCTCAACCTTTATGATGGAAATGGTTGAAACAGCAACGATTCTCAATCATGCTAGCCACCATTCCCTTGTTATTCTTGATGAAATAGGACGTGGAACATCAACCTTTGATGGACTTTCTATTGCTTGGGCTGCTGTTGAATATCTCCATGAAGTTAACCATTGTCGTGCTATTCTTGCTACCCATTTTCATGAAATGACTGCACTTACCGAAAAACTTGACAGACTGCATAATGTAACCATGAAAGTCAAAAATTGGGATGGTGATGTAGTTTTTCTTCATGAGGTCACACCAGGAGCCGCTGACCGTTCCTATGGTGTACAAGTCGCAAAGCTTGCTGGACTTCCCCCAGCCGTTATTACACGAGCAACAGATGTACTCCATCAATTAGAACAAGGCGAAATGGCTGGAAAAGGACATAAACTCATTGATGATTTACCACTCTTTTCTCTTAAAGCAACATCTCCCGTCAATGAAGCAAAAAACAAACATTGTATACTTCACGAAGCTTTAAAAAATATTCATCCCGATGAACTCTCTCCTAAACAAGCTTTAGAAGCAATTTACCACCTCAAACAGCTTGAAAAGAGTAACCCTTTATAGAAAACAGATGTTATTTTTTATTAAAAAACCTTCTTAATAGGAGATAACGTAACCATTTTTGATATACCACAGCATAAACAGTTATTTATCGTATTCCCATCGCTTTTCTACATAATATATTTTGATAAGTGTAATTGCCTATAGGCAAAACCCTATGCATTATATTTCATATTCCCTTAGATTAATATTGGCTCTTATACAAAAAATTGGTCAAGATCGACTATTTTTACAAGATAGTCGTTTTTTGTAAAGATTGTCATGAAATCTCCTCCACCTTGCAAATACGCCATATTTAGTGAATTATGCTTTTTCACGATCGATATTATTGTTATCATAGCAACATTTCTAGTTTAAAGCTGTTGGTGTTGGAATGCCATCCCATTTTGCATAATAAATTCATAGATAATGGGTCTCGTATTTTCTTCACATTTTAAGTTATAAAGAGCTCTTTTACTGTTTTCATATGAAACATATAATCAGATATATCACAGCTGTACTTTATTTTCATAAACATCCTTCAACTCCTTCCCACACCTTAATGGATAAGGATTTTCATTCGAATAAAGTCTGCAAATAGTCCAGCTTCTAACGGATTTTCCTTGACTTCCTAATCATGTGCTTCTCTTAAACTCAAAGCTTTACAAACAAGTCTAAGAATATTCACCACACACTAAAAACACACTTAATATTTAAGGAAGATGCCGTATATCACAGCTCTAAATGACAGTGTTTTTACGGTACAACAAGATAATGCCACCAGTACAATAAATATCTTTCATAAATTATGAGTAATAAGAAATCATAATCTCATATAAGATTGGAATATGATATGAAAAGTAATTATACTGTATCTGTCTTACATAGCTGCTAAAATAAGCAATCTACCGCAGTTTTTAGTTGTATTGATAGCTTTTTAATCATACTCATCATGACTCGAAATATTCTGATAAGTTCATAAACTCATAAAATAATTAGCTTAGAATATCGTGCAAAAGATGCAAAAAATCAGAGCACTATCTCTATTCAACTCATCAAATATTACGTACTGCACCCTTTGCAGCAGATGTGGTCATCGCTGCATAGGCTTTGAGAGCCTTTGAAACTTTACGCTGACGCTTCTCAATCGGTTGCCAAGCGCCTTTTCCTTTTGCTTCCATCTTAGAACGGCGCTGCTTCATCTCAACGTCATCCACCAACATATGAATTCTACGATTTGGAATATCAATTTCTATGATATCCCCCTCTTCCACCAACGCAATTTCTCCTCCTTCAGCAGCTTCTGGTGAAATATGTCCTATTGAGAGCCCTGAACTTCCCCCTGAAAAACGTCCATCTGTAACAAGTGCACAAACCTTGCCTAATCCTTTAGATTTGAGATAACTCGTTGGATAAAGCATTTCTTGCATTCCAGGTCCACCACGTGGGCCTTCATAACGGATTAAAACAATTTCACCTGTTTTAATCTTATCAGTTAATATAGCTGAAACAGCTGAATCTTGGCTTTCAAAAATTCTTGCCGGACCTTTAAAAGTTAAAATTGATTGATCAACGCCTGCTGTTTTTACAATGCAGCCATCTTTTGCAAGATTCCCATAAAGAACTGCCAATCCTCCATCTTGTGAATATGCGTGTTCCCTATCGCGAATCACACCTTTTTCACGATCAAGGTCAAGGGTCTCATAGCGACAAGATTGACTAAAAGCTGTCTGTGTTGGAATACCACCTGGAGCGGCACGATAAAATGCATGAACTGTTGGCTCATTAGTTTGCTTTACATCCCAGCGGTAAAGAGCTTCTTTCATTGTTTTTGCGTGAACCGTATAAGTTGATGTATCAATGAGTCCTGCCGCATCCAGTTCACCTAAAAGCCCCATAATACCACCAGCGCGATGAACATCTTCCATATGTACATTTGCAACAGCAGGAGCAACCTTACATAAAACAGGAACACAACGTGAAAGATGATCAATATCCGTCATGGTAAAATCCACCTCACCTTCTTGCGCTGCAGCTAAAAGATGCAGTACTGTATTGGTTGATCCCCCCATGGCAATATCAACGGTCATTGCATTTTCAAAAGCCTTGCGTGAAGCAATAGAGCGCGGCAAAACTGTTTCATCATCTTCTTCATAATAACGTTTAACCAATGCAACAATCTGTTTTCCAGCTTCTTCAAAAAGCATTCGTCGATCTGCATGTGTTGCTAACATTGATCCATTTCCGGGAAGAGAAAGCCCCAATGCTTCCGTTAAGCAATTCATAGAATTGGCCGTAAACATTCCTGAACAAGAACCACATGTAGGACAAGCAGCACGCTCCATTTCAGCAACTTCTTCTTCTGAATTTTGTTCTGAAGCTGCTGCAACCATGGCATCGACCAAATCAACCGTTAGATCTTGATCCTTCCATTTAATCTTACCTGCTTCCATAGGACCGCCTGAAACAAAGATTGTCGGAATATTCAACCGTAAAGCAGCCATTAACATACCAGGTGTAATTTTGTCACAATTAGAAATACAAACAAGTGCATCTGCACAGTGTGCATTAACCATATACTCTACAGAATCAGCAATGATTTCACGTGAGGGCAACGAATAGAGCATTCCATCGTGCCCCATCGCAATTCCATCATCTACAGCAATGGTATTAAATTCTTTCGCAACACCACCGGCAACTGCTATCTGTTGTGCGACTAATTGCCCAAGATCTTTTAAATGAACATGCCCTGGTACAAATTGTGTAAAAGAATTCGCAATCGCAATAATGGGTTTACCAAAATCAGTATCTTTCATCCCTGTTGCACGCCAAAGTCCGCGGGCTCCTGCCATATTACGCCCGTGGGTTGATATTCTTGAACGGTAAGAAGGCATTATTTTTTTCCCCTCAAATAATTCCATTTTGCTTGTTGTGCTGTAACTTCATTATAAAAACAAGAGCTTTAATATTCAAAAGAGAAAAATACCTTGTACTGCGGCATTTGAAGCACAAAATTAAAAGCTCTGCATAAACTTTTTCATAAAGCCTTTGTTTTTTATTACCTGTTAATCAACATCTAATCCCTGTGCAAGTCCACGTTTGAGACAAATATCAAAACGCTTCAGTATAACACGAACTGTTCCAGATTTTTGTATGCCAGATTTGGTTAGCATATTGCATCTATCTGTTTGCGTAATTTCTGGAATTGGAAAGAATATAAAGAAATCGTGATAAAAATCTATCATCTCCTTATAATTCAGCTTTACACCTTTCAAACGCATTCATAAAAATATCTTTTAAATAATGATGACGCATTATCTCATGCTTTTGTTTTTACACTCTTCAATAGAGCTACTCCCCTCAGGAAGAACAAAACACACCAAACAAAATACACTTGTATAGCCTTTATACTCATTTTAAAGAGACATCTTTCAATGCACTCGAGCCCATTTCACGATAGCGCCTATGAATGGTATAACAGCCCCCGTGAATAATATAAATCTATAAGGGACATCTTCACACTTATGAAGAAGAAAACTGACACCATCATACATTTTTTATCCCCATATCGTGAACGTCCTTGGTAATTGAGACAATTAAAAAGAGATATTTTTATTCCTTTCTTCAAGTGTTTTTATCCACATGGCTCTCCCTGCTTATGACATCAAGCAAGTGACTTTAATTGTTTCAATATAAGAAGATCTCAAATGAGAGAACCTTATGATATTCGGGACTCTCATTCCAGTTGTAAAAAATTAATTATGAATATAAATCAATACTTAATATAATTATAACTCACATTACACCCTTTACGAAAAAACAGATAGAATTTATAAAGAGTACAGCTTTTTCTCGTAAGGTAATCTAGTGCAGAGTTACAATTTGTAGTTCATGCTCATTGGCTCCAGCAAGGGCGATAGAACGCTCATCGGATAAAATGATAGGATAACCTGTTTCACCAAAGAGAGCCCATATCGTAATGCCTGGGGTCATTGGTGGAAGATCTGGAAAGTTTTTAGCCAGATCATCTGTACAAACTTTTTTTAAATAGGCAATCTGTCCCGCATCAGAGTAGGATGTGTTCTGAAACGACAAGTTTTGTTTGTGTTCTCCCATTTCACTGTTCCTTTACGCCTTAACTTTTATGACTCACCACTACTGACTTTAATTGGAATCTGTTTTATTTCTTTTTTTAATTTTGGTTGATACAGATTAATTGATAAAAGACCATTTTTCAACTCTGCATTTGTAACATGCATCCCTTCCGCGAGAACAAAGGTTCGCTGGAATTGTCGCGCAGCTATACCGCGATATAAATATTGATGATTTTGGTTGTCTGTTTGTTTACCATGAATAACCAATTGATTATCATCGAGTAAAATATTAAGATGGTTAATCTTAAATCCAGCAACAGCCAAAGTTATCCGGATATGATTTGCATCATCACTTTTATGCAAACGTTCAATATTATAGGCTGGGTAAGCCTCATCAGCTTTACCGATACGTTGCAATATTTTTTCTACGGTTTCAAACCCTAAAAGAAAAGGATTGGAGAAAGGCGTCACATGTGTCATTCATGAGTATCCTCTTTAAAACGGCTTTACTTGACCAAACTCTATAAAAGTGTTCGCTGCACTCCTCTCATATGGCGAGCGTGAATGATAACTTCAAGAGAGAAGATTTAAGAGAGTTCAATGCCTCAAAGTAACATAAAATTATCAAAGGTGCGAAATTTATCTAGTATATTGTATAATAAAGATGAAATTGCGGAAATATTTCGCCGTTTTTCTGTGCAACGCCCAACACCTAAGAGTGATCTTAACTACATAAATACTTTTACACTTTTAGTTGCCGTTGTGCTTTCGGCTCAAGCGACAGATGTAAGCGTTAATAAAGCGACAAAAGAATTATTTTGCCTTGCTGATCAACCGGAAAAAATGGTTGCATTAGGGGAAGAAGAAATAGCAAATCATATCCGTTCAATTGGCCTTTGGCGTGCAAAAGCACGTAATGTTTATGCGCTTTGCAACTGTTTAATTGATTATTATGGCGGTCAAGTACCCGATACGCGTGAAGCACTCATGGCCCTTCCTGGAGTGGGGCGCAAAACGGCTAATGTGGTCTTGAATGTTGCTTTTGGTCAGCCTACATTGGCAGTAGATACACATATTTTTCGCTTAAGCAATCGTCTTGGTTTGGCGCCTGGAAAAACACCAGAAATTGTTGAGAAAAAATTATTAAAGATTATACCGGTTCATTATATTCGCCATGCGCATCATTGGCTGATTTTACATGGTCGCTATATTTGTCAAGCCCGTAAACCACAATGTACGCAATGCATTATTGCCGATTTATGTAAAGCAGCCATCAAAACAAATGCAATTCCAGCACCTTTGGTTGAGCTTCACGGCAATGGAGCGCCGATTTTTTTGTAATACGGTCTTGCTATTTTGTGTATACTAGCTTATGAAAACGTCTTTAAGAGCCGCCCGGCAGGGCATGCCGTGGCTGTTTAAATGCTTGTTCAAGCGTTGGTCCGCTTGAGTGAATAAAATGTTTGATTGAATAAATTAATGTACGGAGTAGCAAAATGCCCAAGATGAAGACCAAATCATCCGCTAAAAAGCGGTTTAAAATCACTGCGTCAGGCAAAATTAAAGTAGCAGCTGCCGGTAAGCGCCACGGCATGATTAAGCGTTCGAATAAATTTATTCGCGATGCACGTGGAACAATGGTTTTGTGTGAACAAGATGCTAAAAAAGTCATTCAGCATTATTTGCCGAATGGTATTTAAACCTTACGCTTTTGATTTTGAGGAGATTATAATATGGCTCGTGTGAAAAGAGGTGTGACAGCACACGCTAAGCACAAAAAAGTTCTTAAACAGGCTGAAGGTTTTTACGGTCGTCGTAAAAATACCATTCGTGCAGCTAAAGCAGCGGTTGATCGTTCAAAGCAATACGCTTATCGTGACCGCAAAAATAGGAAACGTACTTTCCGTGCTTTGTGGATTCAGAGAATTAATGCGGCTGTTCGCGCAGAAGGTTTAACTTATGGACGTTTTATTGATGGCTTATCAAAAGCCGGTATTGAGGTTGATCGTAAGGTTCTTTCAGATATAGCAATCCATGAGGCAGAAGCATTTTCTGCTTTAGTTGCTTCGGCAAAAAAAGCTTTAGAATATTTAAAAGATACGACACCTAATGCTTTCGAAGGCGCTGTCAAATAAGCCAGTCGTGTTCTCTTAAAGCATTCATTTATTCGAGGTCCCGTGCTGGCTATTGCGAGTGCGGGTTTTTCTTTATTAAAAAATAGGCAAAAATATGAATGATATTGAGCGTCTAGAACAAGAAATTTGTTTAGCCTTAGAGGCAGCAGGTGATGAACAAGCACTTGAAGAAGTGCGTATTGCAGCATTGGGTAAAAAAGGTAGTATCTCTGAAAAATTAAAAGAATTAGGAAAAATGGATGCTGGCGAGCGCCATAAAGTTGGACCAGTTCTTAATGGATTAAAAAATCGCATTTTAGAATTATGGGCACAAAAGCGTGATCTTCTGAAAAGACAGGCAATGGATGTCCGTCTTTCTCGTGAAACAGTTGATGTTACCTTGCCTGTTCGCTCTTCACCTATAGAACGGGGACGCATTCATCCTATTTCACAAGTGATTGAGGAAATTATTGCCATTTATACAAAGTTGGGTTTTTCTCTTGCAGAGGGACCTGATATTGAAACAGATTATTATAATTTTACAGCATTGAATTTTCCTGAAGGGCATCCAGCGCGTGAAATGCATGATACCTTCTTTTTTGATGTTGATAAAATGGGAGAACGAAAATTATTGCGAACCCATACATCACCCGTACAAATTCGCACACTAGAAAAACAAAAAGCACCGATACGAATCATTATTCCTGGAAAAACTTACCGCATGGATTCGGATGCAACACATTCTCCCATGTTCCATCAGGTCGAGGGTCTTGTCATTGATAAAACCTCCACCATTGCACATATGATGTGGCTGCATGAAACTTTTTGTAAAGCATTTTTTGAAGTTCCCTCTGTAAAAATGCGTTTTCGTCCCTCTTTTTTCCCTTTTACCGAACCATCTATGGAGGTAGATATTCAATGTGATCGTTCTGGTTCAGAAGTAAAGTTCGGAGAAGGGCAGGATTGGTTGGAAATTTTAGGATGCGGAATGGTGCATCCCCAGGTGTTGAAAAATGTTGGTTTAGATCCAGATGAATATCAAGGTTTTGCATGGGGCATGGGCATTGATCGTATTGCCATGTTGAAATACGGTATGCCTGATTTGCGGGCTTTTTTTGACGCTGACCTGCGTTGGTTAGACCATTATGGCTTTCGTTGCTTTGATATGCCTGCTTTTTTTCCTAATAGAAATGTGTGATCTTAGTCATCGCTTTCATGTGAGGTTTTAAAATGAAGTTTACATTGTCCTGGTTAAAAGATCACTTAGAAACAAATGCATCTTTGAATGAAATTTGTGAAAAATTAACCGCTATAGGTCTTGAGGTTGATTACGTTGATGATCGGTCTTCTTTAAAAGGTTTTGTGATTGCAAAAGTTTTAACAGCAATAAAGCATCCTGATGCAGATAAACTTCAAATTTTATCAGTCGATACAGGGACTTCCACACCTGTTCAAGTTGTCTGTGGAGCACCAAATGCACGCGCAGGTCTTGTTGGTGTTCTGGCACTACCAGGCACTTATATTCTAGGACTTGATGTAACATTATCTGTAGGAAAAATCCGAGGTGTTGAAAGTTTTGGGATGATGTGTTCACAAGCGGAGCTTGAATTATCAAATGAGCATGATGGGATTATTGAACTTCCAGAAGATGCACCTATTGGAGGTTCATTTGCAGCTTATGCTGGTTTAGATGATCCGGTTATTGATATTGGTTTGACCCCTAATCGTTCCGATTGCACAGGTGTTCGTGGTATTGCACGTGATCTTGCTGCCGCTGGAATGGGAAAATTAAAAGAATTATCCTTGTCAAAATTTGATCCTTCCTTTGAAACACCTCTCGATGTTTCATTAGATTTTTCGCAAGATTCATCATTATGTTTAGGTTTTGCTTGGCGTGAAGTGCGCAATGTTCAAAATGGTGCATCACCACAGTGGATGCAACAGCGTTTGAATGCAATTGGTCTGAGACCGATTAATGCGCTTGTTGATATGACCAATTACATCAGTTTTGACCTTGGTCGTCCGCTCCATGTTTTTGATGCAGATAAAATTAAAGGTAATTTGTGTGTACGTTGCGCGCGTGAAGGAGAGCAGCTTCAAGCACTGAACGGAAAAATCTATCATCTGGGCCCTAAGAATTGTGTCATTGCAGATGACGAGGGGGTTGTTTCGATTGCCGGTATCATGGGCGGTGAAAGAACGAGTTGTGATGAAACAACACATCGCATTATTATTGAATCGGCGCTTTGGGATGCGCGAAGCATTGCACAAACAGGAAGAGCATTAGGTCTTATTAGTGATGCACGTTATCGATTTGAACGAGGTGTTGACCCGGCTTTTATAGAAACAGGACTTGAGATTGCAACAGAATTGGTCTTACGTCTTTGTGGTGGTGAAGTATCTAAAAAGAAGATCGTTGGCTATCAGCAACAAGAAATCAAACAGATCGCTTTTCCTTTTTCTGAAATTAAACGTTTAACAAATTTGGAAATAGAACCTGAAAAAGTCATCTCTATTTTAACAAAACTTGGATTTTTTGTTGAAGGAAAAGGAGAAGTCGTTACGGTAAAAGTACCATCATGGCGCCCTGATATTATGGGTAAAGCCGATTTGGTGGAAGAGGTTATGAGAATTTATGGGTTAGATAAAATTAAACCTATTCCTTTGGAAAACTTTGCAGAAGGAAAAGATCAAATTTTAACATGCGCACAAATTCGTTCACGTGCTACACGTTTGGCTCTAGTGCAACGTGGTATGAAAGAAGCGGTGACATGGTCTTTTATTTCTGAAAATCAAGCTCTTGCTTTTGGAGGAGGTCAAGAAGAGCTTAAATTAGTTAATCCTATTGCTGCTGATATGTCAATGATGCGTCCTTCCCTTTTACCTGGCTTGATTATGGCGGCACAAAGAAATGCTGATCGTGGTTTTTCCGATCTTGCTTTGTTTGAAGTTTCAAGTATTTATGAGGGCGACACCCCTGATAAACAACACCGTGTTGTTAGTGGAATTCGTCGCGGAACAGAGCAATTTAAAGGGGCTGGGCGTTTTTGGAATGGAAATGCAACCGTCGTTGATGTTTTTGATGCCAAAGCAGATGCTTTAGCTATTTTAGAAGCATGCGATATGGATGTTGGGAAAGTGCAGATTGAAGTTGGAGCACCGGATTGGTATCATCCTGGTCGTTCAGGTGTCATAAAACTTGGATCAAAGATTATTCTTGGTTTTTTTGGTGTTTTTCATCCTGCTACATTAGAAAAGTTAGATGTCAGTGGCCCTTTATGCGGCTTTGAAATTTTTCTAGATCGAATTCCAGAATCAAAGAAAAAAACGACCAAAAGCCGTCCTCCTTTGAAACTCTCACCTTTTCAAATGGTGCGGCGTGATTTTGCCTTTATAGCGGATAAAACTGTTGCCTCTTCTCTTATTATTCGTGCGGCAGGTGGAGCTGATAAAAAACTTATTCATTCAGTGCAGGTTTTTGATATTTTTGAAGATTTAAGCTTTGGTGAAGATAAAAAATCTGTTGCAATTGAAGTAACTATTCAGCCCATAGAACGGACTTTAACAGATGAAGATTTAGAAAAGCTTGCCTCAAAGATCGTGGATAATGTTACCAAAATGACAGGTGCATATTTGCGCTACTGAGTATTCTCATTTTTTATGAGATATTTTACATGAAGTGGGAGCATCTTTGCGTGCTCCCTTTTTGTTTGGCATTCAAGAGCTATAGAGCTTCTTGAAAGGGGATTTTATTACCAAAACAAGCTGCTTAAATCATCAGTTTTTTCAATATGAAAAAACTGTTTTTAAACATCTTGAAAAGTTATTTTTTCTCTTAATCCTTCATTGCAAATGTAAAAGATAACTGCTATTGCTAAATGATAATGCAAATTATTTGCAATAAAAAGAAGGCATATAAAGGAAAGAGAGAATCAATGAACGTAAGAACGTTTTTCACCATAGTTTTTGGAAGTGTTATTTTTTTTACACCCAATTTTGCTTTGTGTGCTGGTAAATTTAAAGCTGTTACGACATTCACTATCATTGCTGATATGGCACGCAATGTAGCAGGTGATGCCGCTGATGTTGAATCCATTACAAAACCAGGTGCGGAAATTCATGAATACCAACCCACCCCACGCGATCTTATGCGTGCTCAGGGAGCTAACCTTGTATTGTGGAATGGTTTAGAGTTAGAGCTTTGGTTTGAAAAGTTTTTTCAAAATATCAAGGATGTTCCAAGTGTTGTTGTTTCAAAAGGTATTGTACCCATTAAAATTGGTGAGGGCCCCTTTAGCGGTAAACCCAATCCTCATGCGTGGATGTCACCGACCTCTGCTTTGATTTACGTTGATAATATTCGCGATGCTTTTGTAAAATATGATCCTGAACATGCTGAAATTTATAAACAGAATGCTGAAATTTATAAACAGAAAATTCGTGCAACGATTGATCCAATTAGGGCTGAATTAGAAGCTGTACCGCAAGATAAACGTTGGCTTGTGACCAGTGAGGGGGCTTTTAGCTATTTGGCGCGTGATTTTGATCTAAAAGAACTTTATTTATGGCCCATCAATGCTGACCAACAAGGAACACCACAGCAGGTCAAGCATGTTATTGATATGGTTCGCAAATACAATATTCATGCAGTTTTTTCTGAAAGCACTATTTCCCCTGCGCCTGCTAAGCAGGTTGCCAGAGAAACAGGAGCTAAATACGGTGGTGTTCTTTATGTTGATTCTTTAAGTGAGAAAAATGGTGAGGTACCCACTTATATTGATTTATTACGTGTCACGAGTGGGCGTATTAGCAATGCTTTAGTAGAGGGAGTAAAAAACCAATGACGGAATGTGGAATTTTTGCCCAAGGAGTAACGGTAACATATCGTAATGGACATACAGCTTTACGCGAAGTGAATTTTGAAAGTCCAAAGGGTTCTATTACGGCATTGGTTGGTGTTAATGGATCCGGTAAGTCAACGTTATTTAAAGCGATTATGGGGTTTGTACGCCCCTCAAAGGGAAAAATTCGTATGTTTGATTTGCCCGTTAATATAGCTTTGAAAAAAAATCTTATTGCTTATGTTCCTCAAAGTGAAGATGTTGATTGGAATTTTCCTGTCTTGGTTGAAGATGTTGTATTGATGGGGCGGTACGGTCATATGAATTTCTTTCGCTATGCCCGTACACAAGATTATGAGGCCGTTCGTATTGCCTTAGAACGCGTTGATATGTTGGCTTTTGCCAAGCGCCAAATTGGAGAACTTTCTGGTGGACAGAAAAAGCGTGTTTTCCTAGCGCGCGCGCTTGCACAGAAAGCAAAAGCTATTTTATTAGATGAGCCGTTTACAGGGGTTGACGTTACAACAGAAGATAAAATCATTGCTTTGTTACAAGATCTCCGTAAAGAAGGAGCAGTGATCTTGGTTTCAACTCACAATTTGGGTTCTGTTCGCGAATTTTGTGATCATACAGTTTTAATAAAAGGTACTGTTTTAGCTTCTGGGTTAACAGAAAAAATCTTTACAAAGGAAAATCTGGAGAAAACTTTTGGAGGATCTTTGCATCACCATATTTTTGATCTTCAAACCACAAAAAAAAATGATGTTTTCATGGGAAGAAAGCAGTCTAGCGTTTGTGAAGATATTGAAAGAGTGGAGCACGTTGCATGATTTCTTGGTTGCTTGAGCCACTGAGCTATCAATATATGGTGAATGCAATGTGGGTTTCTGGGTTAGTTGGGTGTGTTTGTGCCTTTCTTTCAGCTTTTTTGATGTTAAAAGGTTGGTCATTGATTGGTGATGCACTTTCCCATTCGATTGTTCCTGGTGTAGCAGGAGCTTACCTTTTAGGGTTACCTTTTTCACTCGGCGCTTTTTTTTCTGGTGGTCTTGCAGCAGCAGCAATGCTCTTTTTTAACCACCGGACAAAGCTTAAAGAAGATACCATTATTGGGCTCATTTTTTCTTCCTTTTTTGCCTTTGGGTTGTTTCTCAAATCATTAAAACCAATGGCTGTTAATATTGATACGATTGTTTTGGGAAATATTTTAGCAGTGAGTTCAACAGATATTCTACAATTGGCTTTTATCGGCTTTGTTTCGTTGCTTATATTGCTTTTGAAATGGAAAGATCTTCTTGTGTCATTATTTGATGAAACGCATGCGCATGCCATTGGATTAAACGTAAAATTTTTAAAGATTCTCTTTTTCACATTGCTTGCCGCTTGTACTGTTGCTGCGATGCAAACCGTTGGAGCGTTCTTAGTCATTTGTCTTGTTGTGACACCTGGGGCAACGGCCTATCTTTTAAGTGATCGTTTCGTAAACATCTTGGTTATTGCAGTTGTAATTGGAACCTTCACAAGTGTCTTGGGTGTTTATGTGAGTTATTTTTTGAATGCACAAACGGGGGGGGTTGTAGTGCTTTTTCAAGCATCTTTATTTGTTTTGGCTTTTATTTTTGCTCCTAAACATGGGTTTATTGCTGCGCGCTTACGCATAAATGCGGCAAAAAAGGGTGTAATATTATCATGATTGATCAATTACTGCTTCCGTTTCAGTTTTCTTTTATGCTTAAGGGTATGCTTATTGTCATGATTCTTTCTATTCCCATGGCGATGCTTTCCTGTTTTCTTATTTTGAAAGGATGGGCGCTGTTAGGCGATGCCATTTCTCATGCAGTTTTTCCAGGTGTTGTTGTTGGTTATATGACAACACCATGGGTAATCGCATTTTTAACTTCTTTGCCATTTGCTTGGTTTCAGCATATGCGTCCAGAGAATATTACAATGACTTTGATTACTTGCGGTGCTTTTGTTGCAGGAATGGTGTGTGCACTATTAACGGGTTTTTTAGGGAGCAATAGCCGTATCAAACAGGACACGGTGATGGGTGTGGTCTTTTCTTCAATGTTTGGTTTGGGGCTTGTTTTAGCCACGTCTATTTATAGTAGCTTAGATTTGAATCATATTCTATTTGGTAATCTCTTGGGTGTTAACTGGCTTGATATAACGCAGACGGCAATCATTTCCGCTGTTGTCACTTTTATTTTAGCAGCAAAATGGCGCGACTTTATGCTGTATATTTTTGACACAGTTCAAGGACGTGCAATGGGGTTACCAATATCTCTACTCCACTATACCCTGCTAACGATGATTTCTCTTACAATTGTTGCGGCTTTGAAAGCTGTAGGGATCGTACTCGTTATTTCTTTACTGATAGCACCAGGAGCAATTGCCTATCTTGTCACAAAGCGGTTTTCTTTTATGTTAATGATCGCGATACTTGTTGCAGCTTTTTCTGGTTTTTTAGGGATTTATCTCAGCTTATTTATCGGCTCTGATTCTGCTTCCACAATTGTGTTGATCTTGACGTTGATTTTTATGGCTATTTTCATGATGATTTTCTTTCGTCGAAACACAGTTCAAGAGACTTGAAAGTGTTAAAATTCATGCATATCAGCCATGCATTTTTATATATTGTTTCTCATTTTTATTTTAATTAGAGTCCCGAGTGCTAGATTATTTTTCCTCCTAATATCTAGCAGGTGAATGCAGTAAATTTTCTCCCCCCCCCAACACTGCATTCTTAATTAAGAGGCTGCATTGATTTCTTCTGCAGCCTTTTTATTTTTTTGTTTTTCTAAAATCTCTCCTCTTTTCTTGAAATCATTTAAAATGATTATAATATTGTGTAAGCTATTCGGTATTTTCAAGGAACTTATAACAGCAAAGACACTTACGCATGAAGGGGTAGAGCGTAATTGTGCACTCAGACATGTAAACAGAAAAAAACAGATACAATGTTTTTGTATAGGGTTTTGCGTAGAGGAAAATAGTACGAGAAAATGAAAAAAGATTTGAAGATATCGCACCCTTTACGTATCTGCTATTATATAGCAGGGTGGGCGATGGTTATATTAGGTATTATCGGTGTCGTATTACCTATTATGCCAACTGTGCCTTTTTTATTGGTTGCCTCATGGTGTTTTACGCGTTCTTCTCCACGTTTTCATCAATGGTTGAATAATCATCGTATTTTTGGTCCCCCTATTAAGCGATGGGAAGAAAAAAAAGCAATCTCTCCATTCGTTAAAGTTTTTGCAATGATGAGTATGACAGGAGGATTTTTATCCTTTTTTGTAATGCTACACCCTCCTTTGTGGATTTCTTTACTTGTTGCGGTTATATTATTGCTGATTGCCATTTATATTGTAACACGTCCATCTTCCTAATGATAAAAAAGGCTTTATGGGATACTCTTTTTAGCTTCAACTTATTTGTAAAAACTATGAGAACTTTTAAGTTTTGAATATAAGCTCTCCATTTCCAAAATGCATATGAAATAGCAAGCTTTTTGAACGCAATTAATTAATAATATGTTTGTGAAATAATTTTTATGAACACTCAAAATGTTCTCACTTGGTAAACAATGATAAATCACATTCATGGAAGAGAGTCATTATTTTTGTAAAGCATGTTTGTATGAATCTCTACATATACATCATTAAAAAGTCATTGATATGATAGTCATTTCTTTCTAAAAGACATTTCGTTTGTTTTCATATCTCTTAATGAGGATATAATACAAAGCTTACTAAACACCATCATTTTTATACTTATACAGTTAAGAAGCCGGTCTATTATATCAATCTTTAATGTTACATCTGTTATTAACTTAAGAATAATTCATAAGAAACAACAGAGTTTTTCAAATGGTTTTATATATACACGCATTCTTATTATAATATGCGAATAAATAATTTCTCTGTCTTTGTATAAAGCTTATTCGAAATAAAAATATTATTGCATTCTCTGTTTTTAATAAAGTCATGCCCCTCACGTAAAACAAAAGGTCTCCCAAATCATGTTATTTACACATTTATTTTAATGAAACATCTCCCAACACTTTACTCATTTCATAATAGCAGACCATACATGGATAAAGTAAAATCTCATTGTAACGTGTATAAAATCTATTTGAGCACCATCATCCTTGCCTTTCAAAATGCACACCAATAGTCACCATGCTATTTGTCATCCTCCAATGTTGCCTTAGTAATTCCTAATGCTACAATTATAGCTTGTCATCTGGTTTTGTATATTTTGACACTAGATTTTGTACCAATTTATTTTTTCAAAGAGTTTAAAGATGTTCTCAAAGGGTTTTGAAAGCCTTTTCTCATTTTTACTTATGGAAACGCACTTTTTTCTGATTTTCGGTAATTTTTGCAATTTTAGGTGTCAAAATCTATTTTGATAAAACGCGCATTGAATGGTCAAAATTGTACATAAAAACAACAAATTACCACGTATTCCTACTTAATCCAACCTCTTCCCACTTAGTATAAAACCTACTGTCAAACTACAACAATAACCCTTAGAACTTGAAAACCTTCATACATGCAAGGAGATGAGTGTGCTTGATTTAACAGGGTTAAAATGAGAAAATCTCCTTGGCTAAACTTCCTTGGCCCGTTAAGTATTTTTTTAATGCGTCGTAAATATTTTTAAGTCTTATCTATCGCGCCTTATGTAAGTGAAGCGTATGCGTGGTAGGCCAAGTAGAATCTGCTCAAAAACAGCCGAACTGTTTACAGACCAGCAAAGGTTAAGAATCCTCGTCCTTAGGGTAGGACAAAAATCAATCTTATAAACAATATGATGGATCAATATACTTGTTTTAAAGAACCGGAAACTATGTCTTTATAGGTCTAGCAATTCGTTTTTTATTACCAAAAAAATTGAGATAACGTTGTACTTCTTTTGAATCACCGATCGTTTTTTCAGGATTATCTGAAAGTTTTACGGCTGGTCGACCATTGGCATAGGTCACCTTACAAACAAGGGAAAGAGCATCAAGAGTTTCGATTTCCTGAGGTGCACAGCCTGTAAAATCATTGGTAAGATCCGTGCCCCATCCAAAACTCATGCGCACTTTACCATGGAAATGATGATAGGTTTTTTCAATTGTATTGACATCAAGAGCATCAGAAAAAATTAAAAGTTTTTTGCGTGGATCTTTTCCTTTTTCTTTCCACCATTGAATAATACGTTCACCACCTTCAATAGGAGGCGCACTATCGGGTCTGAAACCCGTCCAATCAGCGACCCAATCTGGTGCATTGCGTAAAAATTCTTCTGTACCAAAGGTATCAGGTAATACAATGAGAAGATTTCCACCATAATAACGATTCCAATCTTGCAAGACTTGATACGGAGCTCTGCGTAATTCATCATCATTGTTGCTGAGAGCCGCAATAACCATAGGCAATTCGTGTGCATTGGTTCCAAGAGCTTCTAAATCCGTATCCATGGCAAGAAGAACATTAGAAGTTCCAGTAAAAGAATGACCAATGCCTTCTTTTAATGCTTCCACACACCAGCGCTGCCATAAAAAAGAATGGCGACGCCTTGTCCCAAAGTCAGATATTTTAATATCAGGCAATTTTTTGAGACGTTCAACTTTACTCCACATTTTTGCTTTAGCACGCGCATAAAGTACATCAAGAGCAAAACGATCTAGTTTTTTGAGAGCAGCACGTGAACGTAATTCACTAATAATAGCAAGAGCAGGAATTTCCCACATGGAACTATGGGCCCAGGGTCCATGAAAATGAAGGATATATTGGCCATCTTTGCGGGTGAGTTCATATTCTGGAAGTTGAAAATTCTCAAGCCACTGAAGAAAATCCGGTTCAAAAATTTGTTTGCGTCCATAAAATGTATTACCAGCAAGCCAAATCATTTCTTTTTTTGTAAAGCGCAAACTAAGAGCATGATCAAGTTGGGCACGCAATTCACTCTCATCAATATCGTCGGCAAGACGTATTGTTTTAGAGCGATTTATGAGGGAAAAAGTAACATTAACATTAGGATATAACCCCCAAATCATCTGCACCATTAGAAGCTTATAAAAATCCGTATCAAGAAGTGACCGAATAATGGGATCAAGTTTCCAAGTGTGATTGTAAACACGTCTAGCAATATCCGGATGATTCATAACCTTTTTCTTTCATTTTCATAAAATCTAAAATATTATGCACCAACACGGCTAATATAGGCGGTGCAATATAACAACTCTACAGTTTTGGACAAGAATAAAAAGTCTGCTCTCTTTTTTCATCTTTAATCTTTAAGATTTGACAATACGTATAATTTCATGCTGACCTGTTTTTTGTAACTTTATCCCTATATGAACTTCGGTATATTCTTTGCTATTAATATAGAGCATATTTTTAGGTCCCCATTTTACTTTAATGCAATAAACGGCATCATAAAACTTCATTGTTGCTTCATATTTTGGCCAAATAGAGGGTAAATGTGGCTGCAAAAACAATAGGTCTCCCTGACGCTGTATTCCAAGAATAGCTTGTGTTGCGGCGCGATAAAACCAACCGGCTGAACCTGTATACCAAGTCCAACCGCCTTGACCACATCGTGGTTCAACAGCATAAATATCTGCGACCATTACATAAGGTTCAACACGATAAATTTCAGGATCTTGTCCATGGGTAATTGGGTTTATCATAGAAAATAAAGCATAAGCTTTATCGTTTTGTTCCATTTCAGCCAACGCAAAAATACTCCAAATGGCACCATGCGTATATTGACCACCATTTTCTCGAATTCCTGGAGGATAACCTTTTATATAACCAGGCTCGAGCGTACTTTTATCAAAAGGCGGCCAAAAAAGGCGAATGAGTCCGCCTTTTTTATCATAGAGATGTTCCAACATTGATGTCATTGCTTGTTTTTGACGTTCAGGCGATGCCATTTGAGAAATGATAGCCCAAGATTGAGCAATGGTATCAATTTGACATTCATCATTGATTTTAGAGCCAAGAGGTGTTCCATCATCAAAATAACCACGTCGATACCAAGCACCATCCCAACCATTTTTCTCTAGGCATTTTGTTAAATGTTCAAGGTACGTACTCCATATTTGCATATGGCTATTGTCACCACGTTTTTTGGCTAAAGAGATAAATGCTTGTAATGTGTACCCAAGAAACCATCCTAACCAAATGCTTTCGCCTTTTCCTTCCACACCGACCAAATTCATGCCATCATTCCAATCCCCACCTAAAATAAGAGGGAGACCATGTGGTCCGCAGCGTTTAATGGCAAGGTCTAAAGCTAAAACACAATGTTCATAAACTGTTGCAACCTTTGGGGATTGGGTGGGTTGAAAATAAGCATCCTGTTGCCCACTTTTGAGAACATCACCTTCAATAAAAGGAATGAGCGTATCAAGAAAAGCGTCATCACCAGTGGTAGTGACATAAAGAGCTGTTGCATATGCAAGCCAAACGATATCATCAGAAATGTATGTACGAACACCAGCATTTGTGTCAGGCAACCACCAATGTTGCACATCACCTTCAAGAAATTGGTGCGCTGCTGCATTTAACAATTGTTCACGTGCTAATTGTGGTTCCAGCAATAACAAAGACAAGCTATCTTGTAACTGGTCACGAAAACCAAATGCACCACTCGCTTGGTAAAAGCCTGCGCGTGCCATGATGCGGCATGCGTAGATTTGATAAGGAAGCCAATGGTTGACCATAAGATTAAAAGAAGCATCAGGTGTTTTGACTTGGAAAGGAGAAACAAAATCACTCCATTGCTGTTTTTGTTTTGTGAGCTGAATTTCAAAATCACTTGCACGTACTTGATTGAGTAATTTTTCAGCTTCTTGCCTATTTTCAGCACTGCCAAGATAGAAGATGATTTCTTTTGTTTGCCCTGGTTGAAGATCAATATCATAGGCGAATGCTGAACAAGGATCACATCCTGCTTCAATGGTATTTGAAAGAGCAGCGGCTTTACGGATCGCATTTGGACGTGTTACGGTTCCCGTTGCACCAATAAATTCAGCGCGATTGGTCGTCGTGCTGGTTGGCATTTCGGATGCTGATAAAAATGTAACTTGTTGAGATTTCTCGATGTGATAGGGATTTTGAATAAAATGTGCACCCCATCTGGTCTCATAAGAGGAAACAATAAAGGGGGCATATTTTGTACGGACATTTCCCAAAACCCATTCAACATAATTATAAAGGCGTAAACTGCGTGGTTTTTTCCCTTCATTCGTAAGGATAAGACGTGAAAAGCGAATAGGTTTTTCGGGATCAAGTGTATGAGTCAGTTCTAATGCGATTTCTGAATGTGTTGATTTAAAAGTTGAGAATCCAAACCCATGACACGCCTCATAGACAATATTTTCGTCACATTCAACAGTAGAAACGGGTGAGAAACGTTTTAAAGACTGGCGATCAACCAGATAAAGAGCTTCTCCTGGTCGGTTAGACGTTGGATCATTCGCCCAAGGAGTTAGTTGATAATCGCGGCTATTGTTAGCCCAAGTAAAAATTGCACCTTCAGCAGAGACATGAAAACCAAATCTGTGATTAGCAATGACATTAATCCACGGATGCGGTGTAGTGGTACGTCCATGAAGACGTATTACATAATGATTGTGCTGATTAAAACCACCGTAACCATTCCAATACCTTAGATCTTCTCCATTTGGGAGAAAAGAGGATGGTTTTTGTTGGCTAATAAGACCAATGGAAGAAAAAAGATTTTGTTCAGTTTGTGTTGTAAATTGCTGTCCTTCGTTATATCTTGGCAAGTCTAATTGATCATAAGGTTCTTGATAATTTTTACGAACTGTGAGATTAAAATCATTCTCATCAAGTCGTTTAAGTTGTTCAGATAAAGAGCCATTTTGGGCATCAAGAACGATACGCGCTGATGCAAGAAGCGTTTTAAAACTCTGTTCACTCATTTGATCGCGTCGAAGCATGAAAATATGTTGGCGTTCATCTGCTTTTTGCGTGTGGTGATAATAAGATTCACAGACCCACTCAAGAGCGCGTTGTGTACTTTGTATATAAGAAAATGTTTGTTCATTAAGAATGACCAAATCAACAATGAGTCCACGCATACGCCAATATTCATGTGCTTTAAGGAGCTCGCGCAGTACAGTTATATTTCCCTCGTTATTTAATCTAAGAAGACAGAGTGGATTGTCTCCTGAGATAGACATGGGCCAAAGATTAGACTGTTTTCCTAGCGTTTTTGCTAATATTTCAGAAGGAAGACGCCACGTTCTTTCTGGATAAATAAGCGGTGTTGCATATTTTTGATAGACAATAGCTTCTTTAAGCTGGGTTCCGCTCTGATACAGTGCGACTTGTGAGCGCGTCCATGCCATTGAAAGTTCTTTTTGAAACATATCAGGTTGTCGATAATGTTTAATATGATTATTTAGCGCTTCTTTTGTATGAGCAGCAAAAGTCCAAAAAATAAGTTCTGCTTTTTCATGGGCTGAAATTTTTATACGGCATCGCAATGACATAACAGGGTCAAGAACACAACCTTGACTGTTACTGAAACGAGCATTTTGGTCAAATGCAGCGGGTCGATGAATGGATCGCCCCCGACCAATAAACAGAGAGCGATCTGTTTCAGCTTCTGTCTCTTGGAGAATATCTGTTGTACTAGAAACAAAATGGGTAACATAGATTTCAGGATCACTAGGCGAGCGTTTGCGCCTTTTGGCAAAAATTGTTTTACCTTCTTCAGTAATTTCTGTCTCTATAAACATACGGGAAAAAACAGGATGAACTTGGTCTGTATCCATCGTGGCAAGCGCTAATTCACCATAAGAAGTCACTTCAATGAGTCGGTCTTTATTTGTCGTATTCATCAGTTGAATACGTCTCCCTTCGCCACATCCTTCAGATGTAATAAGACATTCAAGTGTTGATTTAATACCATCAACCATTTTTGTATATTCAGCCTTTTCATCTGTAAAAATGCTGACAGCTTCTTCTTCAATAACACGTGTTGGCTCACCAGTAACAGACCACCACCGTCCACTATGCGTATCACGTAAGAAGAATAAAGTACCTTGTTGATCTTCTGTTGCATCAGGAATAAAGCGCGTAATCGCATAATCGTGCCAACGGCTGTAACCAGAACCGTTCGCTGTTAACATGGTAGAATAAAAGCCATTAGACAAAAGTAAAGTTGCTCGTGGTTTGAGTAACGGGTTTGTAATAATGCGCAAAGGGGCTGCGTCAAATGCTTGAGACTTATTGCGCATACGATTAACAGCTTTGGTATGAATAATAGGAATGAGATGAGGCGCTCTTTCTTGTAAGAGCAATTGTGTTGCTTCAATAACGGGATCACGGTGAAAACGATCACGCATTCGCCCTTGAAAAATAACATTGTTAAGAGCAAGGATAGACATGCCATGATGGTGCGCATAATAATTACGTATAATGGCGTATTTTTCCCCTGTTTTCACGCGTGTTGGAGTAAAATCAACAGAGTCATAATAACCATATGTTCCTAAAGCTCCAAGATCACGGAGTCGTTTTAAATTAGCGACAGCGCAAGCAGGAGCATATTGTGCCGCTAGAAGGCTGGCATAGGGAGCAATGACAGCATTGCGTGAAAGACCACGTTGGAGTCCGAGGTTTGGAATACCAAAATGAGCGTATTGGTAATTCATTAAATGATCGCGAGCATTAAATGCGGCTTCTGAAATACCCCATGGCAATTCCCGTTTATGGGCATATTGTATTTGACAACGAATAATCAATCGATTTGTTTGATCTAGGAGAGATCCTAAAGGTTCATGCATTACGAGAGATGGCATAAGATATTCGAACATTGATCCAGACCATGATAGGAGTGCACCTTTCCCACCTATGGGTACGAGAAGTCGACCAAGACGAAACCAATGTTTAAGTTTTATATCTCCTTTTGCGATGGCAAAAAAGCTTGCAAGACGTGCTTCTGAAGCAAGCAGGTCATAACAATTTTCATCGAGTTTGTTTTCTTGAACACGATATCCAATGGATAAGAGATGCCGTTTAGGCTGTTCTAAAAAGTCAAATTTCATATCAAAGGCTATTTGCCTTGCCATTATAGCCAGCCTGTTTAGTTTTTTACGTAATTTTTCAGTATCACAATGAGCAGTCGCATCATTATGATGAGCGTTACAGGTGTCGATAAGGCATTTAGCCCAAGAAAGCGCACGAGCAGATTCTATCGTTTGAATTTTGTGGTCAAGTTCACCGACTAAGTGCACAATATCATGGGCTGCAAGTGAAAGATCTATGATGTGAGAAGGAATCGTATTTTCTTGTTCTATAAAAGTGAAGATAGAATCATGAAAACGAGTGATGTTTTCTTCGATTTTTTGGCGTAAAGAGCGTAAACTGGGTTGATGATCTGGAATTTCTCTGACAGTTTCTTCAAGAATAGCAAGAACATCCGATAAGCCTTCTCGATCACTTTGAAAAAAAACATGAGGTTTTTCAGCCCATTCACTTAAGGCAGAAGAGAGTGTTACCAAATGACCGGCAAGATTTCCTGAATCAACGGTTGATACATAAGTAGGCAAAAGAGGCCTGAGTGTATCCGTTTCATACCAATTATAGAGATGACCGCGGAACTTTTCCATTTTTGCAAGAGAGCGTAATGTACATTCAATACGGGTAATGGTCTCTTCAAAACCAATCCAACCAAAATCACGTGCAGCAATAATAGAAAGGAGATAAACCCCAATATTCGTAGGCGATGTACGTTGAGCAACAAGAGGTTCAGGATCTTCTTGAAAATTATCGGGAGGCAAATAGTTGTTTTGTGCATTGACAAAGGTTGCATAATAAAGCCATGTCCGCCGTGCAATAGAACGGAGTTTTTTTTCATCTTTTGAAGAAAGATAAAGGCTATCTTGAAAGGTTGAAGGTTGACTCACAATCCAAGCAATGAAGGGTGAAAAAAACCATGCTATCCCAAAAGGCAAAGCAACCAAGCTTGCAAAACTATCAGAAAAAAGAGGGAGTGCTATAGTAAGAATACCAATAAGCGATGCTGGTGCCATTGTAAAAACATAGAAACGCAAACTATTGGGTATTGATTTTGTTGCGGCAGAAGTTTTCCATTCAAGAAGATGCTGTTTTGAAATCGTCATACGATAGAGTGTACGAATAATCGCATCGGTCATAAAATACGCCGAATAAGCAAGGAACGTCGTTTTAAGAAATATATCAGCGCTTGTAAGAGCAATTTTGTTCCAAATTAATTGAAAATGTCCACGCAAAGAATGATCTATATTGGATGAGACAAGCGTTTTTAATACACATAGAATGGGTGAAATGAAGGAGCTAAACAACAAGAATAGTTGCCAGACGATTGCACTCTTTAAAGACAAAAAAGCCCATCCTGCAAATGCTGCGATTAACCACATAAGTGGAGTGAGAGAACGACGTAAATTATCCTGCATTTTCCAACGCGTCACGGAACTTATTTGACGGTGGGGAAAAAGATAAGGCAAAAGCTGCCAATCACCGCGGACCCAACGATGATAACGCATAACATCAATATTGTAAGCGGTTGGATAGTCTTCAATGACTTCTATGCTACTTACCAGAGCAGTACGAGCATAACCTCCCTCTAAGAGATCATGGCTAAGAATAGTATTTTCTTTAATTTTGCCATCAAGCGCTTGTTCAAATGCATCAATATTATAAAGACCTTTACCGATAAAGGTGCCTTCTCCTAAAAGATCTTGATAAGTATCAGAAACAGCAAAAACATAAGGATCAATGCCACGGTTTATAGAAAAAACCCGTTGGAGAATTGATGTTTTTTTTCCTGTTGTAAGAGAAGGAATAATGCGTGGTTGTAAAATGCTATAGCCCTTTACAACCTTTCCACTTTGTGGATCAAAAACGGGATAATTGAGTGGATGGTTAAGCTTTCCAACAAGTTTCGCGACGCTCTCTGGAGTAAGACGTGTATCACAATCCAGCGTCATAACAAAACGGCAATCCATGGGAAGATGTGGATTGGGAGGATAAAAGCTTGTATTTTTATCGCCTCTTAAGAGCCGATTAAGTTCATGAAGTTTTCCTCGCTTTCGTTCCCATCCCATCCAACATTTTTCGCTTGTATTATAAAGGCGTCGGCGATGTAAAAGGAAGAAAAGCGGAAGTTCATCACGATGATAACGACTATTGAGTTTATCAATACTCTTTTGCGCATAGTGCAATAAATCAAGATCATCTTGCGTTTCTCTCAATGGAGCATCCACCCAATCTGTAATGAGTGCAAAATGAATGGCACCTTTAGGATTGGAAAGATAGTGCACTTCAAGATTGCGCACTTGTTCATCAATGTCAGCGCGTGATGTCATCAAAGTAGGTACAACAACCATTGTCCGTGCATGTTTTGGAATACCTTCTTTATATTCATAACCAATGAGTTGTTTTGATGGGACAAACCACGAAACAACAGTGTTAAATAAAGCAAAAGCAGCATCGATAGCAGGAAAAAGCGCCAATCCAGTAAAGCAAAAAGACATCCATTGTGTCATGCCAGATAGCTGTAAAAGGGCGTAAATTACCAGCAAAAGAGCAAGCGTCAGAAAAGAGACAGGAACGGCGATGACTCTCAATTTTGAGCAACAGGAAGCGCGTGTCCATTTTATGAGAAAGGGCGGAATATACCCACAAGCCTTTTCAAATATGCCACGACCATCATCAACAAGGTACCACCCCACACAAGAATGATGAGGCATATCTTTAGAAGTGGAATTTGCCATTTCTACAACTTTATGTGCAACTTCCAGTTCACTAAGAGGCGAAAAGCGAGAAACTTTTTCAATGACTTGTCGATAAATATTGCGTGAGTGAGCATCAATTTCAGAAAAATCACTATTTTTACGCAAAATAGAATCGACACAACTCACTGTTTCAAACCATGCTGTCCAATCAACATCATCTATAGCTTTAAGAGAACAGATAATATTTCCCATGGTCACACCATCTGCTGCTTGTCGGGTATGTTCATCAGCTGTTGCAATCTCTAAGCTACTGCCTTGGCTTTTCAATTGCTTTTCAAGCCAAGTTAATGCTACGGTTGAATCGACAGATGCACTGCGCAGGCGATAGAATAAATGTGCTGAAAAAGTTGGATCAACAGTAAATGGTTTATACTGCGTAAAAAGAGAGTGTAGATTTGTTTTATTTTCTACAAGAGAAATTTTATCAGCTACTTGACTAGCAAGATGGCGCATATGTCGCGCTTTTTCGATACGTACTGAAAGACGACGGACATTTTCAATGAGCAGCATTTGCATAACTGAAGGAAGAGCCCACAATTCACCAATTGTGAGCGCACAAATTTCTTGAAATCCGTTGGTCATAGCAGTGAGTGTTTCTTGTGAAAAGCTGCTATCGGTATGCGCAATATAAAGCCAAGTTAAAGCAAAAATTCGTGGTATTCCGGCTTTGTGTGTAGAAAGAGGAAGTTGCTTTATGAAGGACTTGGGTAGATTACGACGTAGCTTTTGTATGGTTTTATCAATGGTGTAATGATTATCAATGAGCCATTGAGCAGATGGTGCGATGGTTTCATCATTTCGGGCAGCAAAATCACTGGTATGAAAGGCATGAAGAATAAGTTTAGCATTTTCATTCAATCTCTTGCGAAAATCTCCTACTCCTTCATATTCAGGGAGTAAAATTTCTTTACCAGAAGCTATATCATGCCCTAAGTTATAAAGATCTTCCTGTACCTTATAAATTGCACGAAGAGGAAAATCCGTATTAATAAAATGATCTTTTTTCTCTTTTTGAGAAAAAAAGCACTTTATGAAAGGTATTATGCACGTCATAGTGTCCCATTGTTATTCAATTACATTGTTTTTTATTTAAATTTTAAGCATTTTATCTGAATAGTGAACCGTTGTTAGACAAAAAACAAACTTTTTGTTTTTATTTGCAAGCATTTATAATTTTTGTTTCAATAATTTAAAAATAAGCAGACAATTTTTTTATAAAATAAAAAGGTCACTCCTAATGAGTGACCTTAATAATAAAACCAACTTTAATGATTGATGATTAATCTTGTTCTTGTTTTTTCAAAGCTGCACCCAGAATATCACCAAGAGAAGCACCTGAATCTGTAGAACCATATTGTGCAACAGCTTCTTTTTCCTCTGCAATTTCTAAAGCTTTAATCGATACTGAAATTTTACGTGTTTTTTTATCAAATGCTGTGATGCGAGCATCAACCTTTTGCCCAATTGCGAAACGCTCAGGACGTTGCTCATCACGATCACGCGCAAGATCAGCACGCCGAATGGTTGTCTCAAGGTTGTGGTCAATCAATTTCACACCAATGTCATTGTCGTTAACAGCAATCACTTCGCATGTTACAACTGCACCTTTTCGCAATTCGCCAGAAGCAGCTGCTTCTCCAACTTTATCGCTGGAAAGCTGCTTAATTCCAAGAGAAATGCGCTCTTTTTCAATGTCAACATCAAGGACCACAGCCTTAACGATATCGCCTTTATTATAAGTATCAATAACTTGTTCACCAGGACGGTTCCAATCAAGATCAGACAAATGAACCATACCGTCAACATCGCCTTCAAGCCCAATAAACAGACCAAATTCTGTTTTATTTTTAACCTCTCCTTCAATTTGCGAATTGATAGGAAATTTATTGGCAAAAGCTTCCCATGGATTTTCAAATGTTTGTTTTAAGCCAAGAGAAATACGCCGTTTAGAAGGATCAATCTCAAGAACAACCACTTCTACTTCTTGTGATGTAGACAGAATTTTTCCAGGATGAACATTTTTCTTTGTCCAGCTCATTTCAGAAACATGGATCAGCCCTTCGATTCCTGGTTCAATTTCAACAAAACCACCGTAATCAGTAATGTTGGTAACAGCACCCGTAATTTTTTTACCAATCGGATACCGGACACTGATGCTTTCCCAAGGATCACTTTCAAGCTGTTTCATTCCAAGAGAAATACGGTGCGTATCTTGATTAATGCGAATAATCTGCACTTTAATCGTTTGGCCAATTGTGAGCACTTCAGATGGGTGATTAACACGCCGCCATGCCATATCTGTAACGTGCAAGAGACCATCAATCCCACCAAGATCAACAAAGGCACCATAATCTGTAATATTTTTCACCACACCTTCAACGATTTGGTTTTCTTCAAGATTTTGTACGATTTCTGAACGTTGCTCAGCGCGACTTTCTTCTAAAACAGTGCGACGTGAAACCACAATATTGCCACGACGACGATCCATCTTCAAAATTTCAAAGGACTGTGAATTATGCATGAGGGGTGAAACATCACGAATGGGACGAATATCAACTTGGCTGCGAGGCAAGAAAGCAACGGCACCATCAAGATCGACTGTAAAACCACCTTTTACTTGGCTAAAGATCACTCCATCAACGCGTGCACCAGCATTGAATTTTTCCTCCAAACGGACCCAACTTTCTTCGCGCCGTGCTTTTTCACGCGATAAAACAGCTTCACCCATCGCATTTTCAATGCGTTCAATGTAAACCTCAACTTCATCGCCAACTTGCAAAGAACCATCTTTTGCTTTAGCTCCAAATTCTTTGAGAGGAATACGTCCTTCGACTTTAAGACCAGCATCAATAATGGCCATGTCTTTTTCGATTGCAATAACACGACCTTTAACAACAGATCCTTCATTAAGATCATTAGTTTGAAAAGATTCTGTTAAAAGGGCTTCAAAATCCGCTGTTGTGGGATTGTATTGTGACATAAGAACTCCTAATATATACCTTGTATTATAAGGTATGAGCGCTAGGTTAGTGTTAACATAAGTAACTCCCTAGCCTTTTCCTTGAATAAAGGAAAAAAGTTAGCGCTAGGCTGGAAGTTACCTTAACGAATTTATCCAATTATATGCATTTTTATGATTGGATCAACAAAACTGCATGCAATTTCAAATGTTGCTTCTATACTCAATTCTGACGTATCAAGCAAGTGGGCGTTTTTTGCTGGTTTTAGTGGACTTTGTTTGCGCGTTATATCGCGACTGTCGCGCTGTTCAAGTTGAGCTAGGATTTCATGATAATTTGCTTGAACACCTTTTTTTAAAATCTCTTGGTAGCGGCGTTTGGCGCGTGTTTGAACATTGGCTAGAATATAAAACTTGATATCGGCATCAGGACAAACAATAGTTCCGATATCACGCCCATCAAGCACACAGCCGGGCAAAACTTTAGCAAAGTTGCGTTGTTTTTCGACAAGAATTTTGCGTACAGCAGGATTAATTGCTATTTTTGAAGCCGCTTCACCAAGTTCATGAGAAGAAAGAAGAGAAGGATTTAAGGTATTAAAATCAAGTTCTTTAGCATAAATAATAGCATTTTTTTCATCATTAAGAGCTAAATTTTGTTGTAAAAGCGTATGAGCAACACTACGATAAGTAAGACCAGTATCGAGATGGCGAAGGCGATAATGTGCAGCAATTTTGCGTGCTAAGGTTCCTTTGCCTGAGGCTGCAGGTCCATCAATGGCGATAACAAAAGGCTTCAAGCGATTTTTCCCCCAAGTTGTTTTATAAAAGGAATAAATTCTGGAAAGCTCGTAGCGATCATTCGTTTATCATCAATGGTAACAGGTTTTTCTGATACAAGCCCAAAAATGAGAAAACACATAGCAATTCGATGATCAAGATGTGTGGCAACATACCCACCCCCCAAACCTTTGGCAGAACCTTTTCCATAAACAATAAGAAAATCTTGACCTTCTTCACAGTCTACGCAATTAATTTTTAATCCTTGAGCAACAGCAGACAATCGATCTGATTCTTTTACACGCAATTCTTCAATTCCTAGCATAACTGTTTTGCCTTCTGCAAAGGCTGCTGCTACTGCCAAAGCAGGATATTCATCTATCATCGATGGAGCACGTTCTTTGGGCACCGTAACGCCTCTAAGGACCGATGATTTTATCCGTAGATCAGCAACATCCTCTCCACCTGTTTGACGTCGGTTCAAAAATTCAATTTGAGCACCCATTTCCCACAATGTTTCGATAAGTCCTATTCGAGAGTTATTTATCAAAACATTTTCAATGGTGATATCAGAGTCTTCTACAAGAAGGGCTGCGATAATTGGAAAAGCAGCAGAAGAAGGATCCCCCGGAATATGAATCGTTTGTCCAGTAAGATGGGGTTGACCATTAAGATGAATCAAACGCGCACCTTCGTTATCTTTTTCTATTTCAAGTTGCGCACCAAATGCTTTTAACATTTTTTCCGTATGATCTCGTGTCAGAACTGGTTCAATAACAGTTGTAATGCCAGCGGTATTGAGTCCAGCAAGCAGGATTGCTGATTTAATTTGGGAGGAAGCTATTGGAACACGGTAACGAATCGGATTAGCCATTTTCGGACCATAAAGCGTTAAAGGAAGGTGATCGTCGCGCGTTGCCTCAATTTCAACCCCCATGAGACGCAGTGGAGCAAGGATACGTCCCATTGGACGTTTAGAGAGAGAAGCATCACCAATAAAGGTTGTTTTCATATGATACGGACCAACCATTCCCATAACCAAACGAGCACCTGTTCCAGCGTTTCCAAAGTCTAAAGGTTTTTGTGCAGCTAAAAGGCAACCATTCCCTGTTCCTCGTATGATCCAGAAGTCATCTTTTTTAATAATACAGGCACCCATAGCTTGCATAGCAGCAGCTGTATTGAGTACATCAGCGCTTTCAAGTAATCCATGAATATATGTCTCACCACTTGCTAATCCTCCCAATATAAGAGAGCGGTGAGAGATTGATTTATCTCCTGGTATTTGAATTTTTCCAGAGAGACTACTCGATTTATAGGTGGTTATAGGGATTGCTTTTTGCATGGAAATTCTATTTAATTCTATCTAACTTTTATGAAATTGTGCATCCTTTAGCACATGCTTTAAAAGACGTCATGAAAAAATCACTGTGGAACAGTGTATTTATCTTTGACAAAGGTATTATTTTTCGATTAAGCACCATAAAATTTATCTTTTAATGGAATAATAGTTAATCAAAGAGGCACGGTTTATGGCAAAACAAGAACTTGGAACTAAACGTGTTGATCCAGAAACAGGAAAAAAATTTTACGATCTAAATCGCGATCCTATTGTGTCGCCCTATACAGGGATTTCTTATCCGCGTTCTTACTTTGAAGTTGCAGCAGCTGAAGCAAACAATGAAGAAGAAGTTGATACTGAAGAGCTTGATACAGCACTTGAAAAATCTGCTTTTATGCTTCTTGAAGATGATGATGTGGATTCTAAAGATGACGATCTTCCTGATTTAGAAGATAGTGATGTAGATCTTGGTGATGATGATGATACATTTTTGTCTCATGATGGTGACGATGAAGATGATGACGTTACTGATATTCTCGGAGGCGGTGTTTCTAATGATGACGATGCTTAAAAGAAGTAAAAGAGGACATCTTTTCTATTGAATGTAAATTCTTCTTGATCTTCAATTTTGATCGTTCTAGAAAAGCTGGAATTGTATACTGTCTTTTTGGGACAATTTGTTTTTATAGGGGCTATAGCTCAGCTGGGAGAGCGCTTGCATGGCATGCAAGAGGTCAGCGGTTCGATCCCGCTTAGCTCCACCAAAAAGACCAACTGTTCTATCAAGGGAATCAATTATAATAAAAGATGTGTGCATATAATAAAAGATGTGTGCATCAATTTAAAAGGTTTATGTGCTATTTAATTATCATTCCAATAGCGCCTGTTCCTTGCATCTTAATGATATTATAATACATTTTTAATCATTTGTTGGATTATAAAATTTACTGTCGCAACCGTGAAAGTAGATAATTTTTTATGCTTTGCACAGAAATAGAAAATGAGCTGTTTAACCTGCGCCTTGTCTTAAAGGACAAAATTTGAATTTCCTTTACCACAATATTTCCACAAATATCATAATATGTTGGTTACCGGTATCTTTTTAAAAGATATGAAGTACTTAAACAAAGAGTAGAGAATAAAATATTAAAATATACTTCTCAATTATTGCGAATCAGAACTTTTTTCGAGTATTTTTAGCCTGATCAGATGTTCTGCCAATTAAAAATTATCCACCTTGAGTAGCGTATACCTGCTCAATACTAAGGTATATTAACACTTAAATAATATATTGAATCAATTAATTTTTTTCCTTGCACGTCATAAACAAGGTCGAGGTGTAAGAGCAAAGTGGTGCTATCATTATATGTGCTAATTCCCAATGTTACGGATAATTCTTACATTTGAGAATGTATGTTCATAAAAAAACATTTTTAGTCTTTTCTTTCACAGTTTTTATCCACATACCCATTGTGCTTGTTATGTGCAAGCCAATGGTTTTATTGATTCAACCTCAAGAGATCTGAAACGATAAAACCCTACGCCATTCGAGATTCTTACTTTAATATGAATAACGATATATTATCTTTATAAATCAATATGCTTAAACCATTTAAGAAAAAGAATAAAAATGCTTCTCATAAATATTCTCAAATGCAAAAGCTATCACAACATTGGAGACTGACTTGTTACTTCATAGGCGTTACAAATCTTTCTCTGAATATTCCCTACCCTGAATATTCATTGTGTATAAAGTTGCATATACCTTATCATCCTATAAACGGGAGTGTTTTTACAATACAATAAGATAACTTCTTTCAATTAAGATGAACTGGATGGACGACTATGTTTTATTTCATACAATACTAAATACACTTAGTTTTTTTGAAGACTGTAGCGCCCTCTTTATACAAAACAACGTTTTTTCGTTTAATGCATTTCTCGTTTTTTTATATTGAATATTTTACCCTTTTTATGATGCCCGAATTGCATTTGTTTTAATTGCTATTTTATACGCTTAACAAAGAAAATATTCATATAATAATCAGCCAGTAATACGCATAATGAAAATAAAAAATGATATTATATTTTAAAATTTTTCTTCAATAACCTCTAGTACTTAGCCCAATGCGAAATGCCAACACTAAATAGAAAATGGTTTCTATTATAATTTTTTTTAACAAAGGAAGTAAAAATGTCGAGAGTATCTTCAAATATATTGTGTATTGCAAAAGCTTTCTGTCGCTTGAGTTTATTCTAAAAAATAACAATTTATTTCATTGAACGATCAGAAAACGACACTATTTTATCATATCATGTGGAATTTTGCTTTCGAATAATTTTATCCCATCAATTCCCTGATTGAGATTTTCAAAAATCTTCCCTAATGCCATCCACATCTTTTTAATTGCTGTTCATAGAGCCTCGATATCCTTGCCATGCGCTGTGCTGTCTGTGAAAGCGCAGCACTGACATGCCCACCACTACGTGCATAAGCACCATGCCCCATATGATAATTTAAATAAAGGCTATATGCATCATCAAACCTCACCCCATTGCGTTGAACACTTTGGCTATGATACCAAGCAACAAAATCAGCAGCATCTGCGAAATTCGTACGCCATGCAAAAGACTTTCCTGTAGAGCGAAGATACATTGCCCATGTACTATCAAGCGCTTGAGCATAACCATAAGCTGTCGACCGACGCTTCCATGGAATAAAACCAAGTAGTTTTTTGCGTGGAGGACGTGCATTGTGACGAAAGCTCGATTCCATCTTAATGGTTGCAAGAATAATAGGCATAGGAATTCCATAGCGCATTTCCGCTCTTTGAGACACCTTACCCCAATTGTCAAAAAAACCATTTTTTTGTGCTAAAATAGCACAAGCATTATTTGTGTGGATGGGAGTGGTTGTTGCGCATCCCTCTAGCAAAAACACCAGTGCCCCTAAAAACAAAAGGTGTCGCATATTCCTATTCCTCTCGTTTAAGAAATAAAACAAGATAGAGATACTAAAAAATGATTACCAATCAATAAAGAACATGATCTAACTTGTAATATCTAAGAAGCTTGCTTTGCTTTATTCCTCATCAGCAAAACGCAATGTTTGCGACTGAGCCAATGTTGTCATTTTTGTTGGTTCAGAGTAATTTTCTTTTAATTCGACAGTTTCAATGCGATTTGCCCGTTTCATGATTTTGGAGGACGATATCAAAATTCCCTCTATATCTTCACCTGCTTTATGAAAGTGCTTCTGTAGTGCGCGAACACGCGTATCCATTCGTCCAAAATCTTCCATCAATTTTGCTACTTCTGATTGAATTAAATGCGCTTGTTCACGCATACGCGCATCTTTCATAATGGTTTGTACCACTTGGACAGAGAGCATCAACAAAGATGGTGAAACAATAATCACATGGGCTCTATTGGATTTTTGTACCAATGCCTCAAAGTCCTCATAAATTGTTGCGAAAATCGATTCAGATGGCACAAAAAGGAAAGCAGTGTCATGGGTTTCTCCAGGAATCAAATATTTTTGTGCAATATCACGAATATGAACTTCCATATCGGTACGAAATTGGCGTTCTGCCTCTTGACGCTCTTGCGCTGATTCTGCCTTACGCATAGCATTCCAAGCTTCCAGAGGAAATTTAGCATCAACAACAAGAGAAGGAGCTTTATTGGGCATATGAATGAGACAATCTGGGCGCTTTCCATTGGAAAGAACAGCCTGAAAAGCATAAGCGTTTGTTGGTAAGGCATCGGCAATAATTGCTTCCATCCGCCCTTGACCGAAAGTACCACGCGTCTGCTTATTGCTTAAAATGGACTGCAACTGAACAACTTGTCCCGTAAGCGATTGAATATTATTTTGTGCTGCATCAATCACTGCTAAACGCTCTTGCAAACGATTCAAATTTTCATAAGTGGATTTGGTCTGTACCTGAAGTGTTTGGCCTAAGCTTGTTGTCATCCCATTGAGTTGCTCACTGAGTGATTTATTCAATTCAGCCTGCCGTTGACCAAAAATTTCCGCCATCGTTTGCATTCGTCCTTGCATTTCAGCTTGTGTTTTCAGCAAGGTAGCCATCTGCATTTGTGCCTCACGTGCGCGTTCAGCAATTTCATTTTCCAAAAATGCTTTTTTTCGATAAGAATGTATCAACATAAAAAATGCCAAACAGACAAGTATAAATAAAAGCAAAAGCATTAGTTTAGAAAAAAAATCACCAGCAAGTATGGAAAAAAACGAATCAAACATAAATTGTAATATAACGCTCTTATTGTAAAAAAACGCAAGAATCCGTTATTCAATATTGACCAATAACAAACCATTGATTAATCTCTACTTATGCCAATGAGATCTTTAGTTACTTTACCTGATCCGATTTTACGGGAAGTGTCCAAACCTGTTGAGCAGGTCGATTCAGCTCTCCAAAAACTTGCGGATGACATGTTGGAAACCATGTATAATGCTAAAGGCGTTGGTCTTGCTGCTATTCAAATTGGTATACCGCTACGTATGTTGGTTATAGATGTCTCTGGAAATTCTGAAGATGAGCAGAAAAAACCACTTGTTATTATCAACCCTGAAATTTTATGGCTTTCAGATGAGCGTAATATTTACAAAGAAGGTTGTCTTTCTATTCCTGATTATTTTGCAGAGGTTGAACGTCCTAAACGCCTTCGTGTTCGCTATCAGAACCGTGAAGGAAAACAAACAGAAATTGAAGCAGACGATCTCTTAGCAACTTGCTTGCAGCATGAAATTGATCATTTAGATGGGCGCCTTTTTATTGATTACATTTCAAAGATCAAACGCGATATGGTGATACGAAAATTTAAAAAACGTGCAAAAGAAAAAAACATGCAGGAAGCAGTTTTGTAATGGCTTTACGATTAAGTTTTATGGGAACACCAGATTTTTCTGTTCCTATTTTACATGCTTTATTGGATGCAGGTCATGATGTTGTTGCTGTTTATAGTCAACCCCCTCGTCCAGCAGGACGTCGAGGGCTGAAATTAATCCCCTCCGCTGTTCACACCGTAGCAAAAGAGAAATCTATTCCCATCTTTACGCCTCAAACACTCAAAACAATCGAACAACAGGAGCAATTTGCAGCACTTTCTGTTGATGCTGCTATTGTGGTGGCTTATGGACTCCTTTTACCTAAAGCTATTCTCGAAGCACCGCGTTTTGGTTGTTTTAATGCCCACGCTTCACTCTTACCACGTTGGCGTGGTGCTGCGCCTATTCAACGAGCAATTATGGCTGGTGATAAAGAAACAGGTATCATGATCATGAAAATGGATGAAGGACTTGATACGGGGCCTATCGCTCTTTCTCGCTCCATCCCCATTACTGATAACACCACCACTGCTGAGCTTTCAAACAGACTTTCACATATTGGCGCAGAACTTATGGTAGAGACTTTATCAACTCTTGAAAAAGGACAACTTAAACTGACCCCACAACCAGAGGAAGGCATTACCTATGCGGCCAAAATTAGAAAAGAAGAGACCCGCATTGATTGGACAAAACCTGCAGAGTTTATTCATAGGCATATTCGCGCGCTCTCTCCCTCTCCTAGTTGCTGGTGCAACATGAATATCGGTGGACGAGAAGAACGTGTAAAAATTCTTGATAGTCGCTTAACAACAGGTCCTTCTCTTGAAATTGGACGGATAGAACCAGATTCTTTGATTATCCATTGTGGGCAAGGACGGATAGAAATAACCTCTCTCCAAAGATCTGGCGGTAAAATTCTTGAGTGCGCAACCTTTTTGCGAGGTGCTCATATTTCTGCTGTTTTTTAAGATGCCACGTTTTAAACTCACTCTTGAATATGATGGTTCAAATTATGCTGGTTGGCAGCGTCAAGCAAAACTTCACACGATACAAGGAGCTCTTGAACAAGCAATTTTTTGCTTTAGTGGACAACAATTGACCATAACAACAGCAGGAAGAACCGATGCGGGCGTACATGCTACGGGACAAGTTGCGCATGTTGATTTTGAAAAAAACTGGCTCTCCCATACTGTGCGTGACGCGCTCAATGCTCTTTTACGTAAACAGGGAGAGGCGATTTCAATCTTAAATGTAGAAAATGTCCCTGATGACTTTGATGCACGATTTTCCGCTGTAAAACGCCATTATCTTTTTAAAATACTTAATCGTCGCTCTCCACCAGCTTTAAATGCCAAACGCGTGTGGTGGATACCAAAACCTCTTCATGCTGAAGCCATGCATGAAGCTGCGCAAAAGCTTGTAGGACAACATGATTTTACAACTTTCCGTTCAGCACATTGCCAAGCCAAAAGCCCTATTCGCACCCTTGAACGTCTCGATATTCAAAGAGAAGGTGAAGAAATTTTCCTTTATGCACAAGCTCGTTCTTTTCTTCATCATCAAATCCGTTCATTCGCAGGAAGCCTCATGGAAGTGGGTATTGGACGTTGGACAGCTCAAGATCTCGAAACAGCTCTTCATGCTAAAGATCGTAAACGTTGTGGTGTTGTTGCCCCCCCCTCAGGACTTTATTTAACCAAAGTAGAGTATTAATGATCCTTCAAGAGTGAGCATCTCAAAAGTCGTTAAGGCAATTTATAAAAAGAACGAATTTCTTCAAAAGCTTCTGCTGCTGTATTAACAAATTTCACAAAATTAATATCAGTAGGAGAAATTGTACCTTGTGCAGACAGATACTCAAAATTGACAGTATTGCTCCAAAATTCTTTGCCAAACAATAAAATCGGTACCTGTTTCATACGCCCCGTCTGTACTAAAGTTAATGTCTCAAACAGTTCATCCAGAGTCCCAAATCCTCCTGGAAAAATGGCTAGGGCTTTCGCTCGTACTAAAAAATGCATTTTGCGCATCCCCAAATAATGAAAATTGAAACATAAATGCGGCGACACATACGAATTAGGCTCTTGCTCATGTGGTAAAATAATATTCAAGCCAATCGTTGGGGCACCAACATCACAAGCACCACGATTTCCCGCCTCCATGATTCCTGGTCCGCCCCCCGTAACAACCACAAATTCACGATATTGTGTCGTAGCAGAATAGAGTGAGCACAAACGCGCAAACTCTCTTGCTTCATCGTAATAATGTGACATAGCATGCAAATTTTTCTTTTGTATTTCATTTTTTGCAGCCCACGCTGCTTGCCCAGGTTCAGGAATACGCGCACCACCAAATAAAACAACTGTTGATTGAATATCATATTCTTTAAGGGTTATTTCCGGCTTTAAAAATTCAAGACTAATACGTTGTGAACGCAGCTCTGGACGCATCATAAAATCTTGATCGATATAGGCTAAACGATAAGTAGACGAACGCACCTGTGCTGAATTAGAGACTTTATGGATCTGTTGTAGAGCATCCTTCGTATGGAGAAGTGGCGTCCAGTTTTCTTGCTCCCTTTTTCTTTTTTCTTTACAGCTTTTTTTCATACACCTGTCCTACTTCCTCATCGTTTTATTGACTGAACACATTTCTTCGCGTAGTTCATAGAGAATAAATCTTGAAGCTTTCAACTTGTTTAACGGAACTCTCGTCATGACTCATATCACACAACTTGAAATTATTATCGAACAAGCTTTTGACGATCGCGATTCTATCGATACTACCACAAAAGGCGAAATACGTGAGAGTGTTGAACATGCATTGAACCTTCTTGATAAAGGTGAAATCCGTGTTGCAGAACGACAAAAAAATGGACAATGGCATGTTCATCAATGGTTGAAAAAAGCGGTTTTACTCTCTTTTCGGCTTAATTCTATGCAAATTATTACTGGTGGAATCAATGGGACACATTGGTGGGATAAAGTTCCTTCAAAATTCTCTGGTTGGCAAGAGGCAGATTTTAAAAGTGCTGATTTCCGTTCCGTTCCTGGAGCCATTGTACGTCATTCTGCTTACATTGCACCCAATGTTATATTGATGCCATCCTTTGTCAATCTTGGTGCTTTTATCGATGAGGGCACAATGGTTGATACATGGACCACCGTTGGTTCTTGTGCACAAATTGGTAAACATGTCCATCTTTCTGGCGGTGTTGGTATTGGAGGTGTTTTGGAACCACTGCAAGCAAATCCAACAATCATTGAAGATCATTGCTTTATCGGTGCTCGCTCTGAAATTGTTGAAGGCTGTATTATCCGTGAAGGTGCTGTTTTGGGAATGGGAGTCTTTATTGGAAAATCAACAAAGATTATTGATCGTACAACAGGTGAAATTTTTATTGGTGAAGTACCAGCCTATTCAGTGGTTGTACCAGGTTCTCTCCCTGGAAAACCTTTACCAAATGGTGAAGCAGGCCCAAACCTTTATTGTGCTGTTATTGTAAAACGCGTTGATCAAAAAACACGAGAAAAAACATCCATTAATGATCTTTTACGTTCTTAGACAACAAGATTAATGCATAATAATATTTCCTCGTTTTTTAACTTGAATAATAACCTCGAATACAAGGATTCTCTCATTTCAAATCCTTTCATAGTGAATCAATCACTATCATTTCCTTGCTCGTTACAAACACAGTTGGTATGTGGGTAAGAAACACTTCAAGAAAAGAGTGAAATACCTTTAATGAATTCTCTCAAGTGATAAGGACTGTCATAATATTTTGAGCTGAAAAAGAGTATGATAGGTGCGCTTTGCACCTTTCTGACGCGTAAAAGCGGTAATGCCAAATGGATTTTATATCATTCACAGTGTATTTTACGTTATATTTTTCATAGCCCCCGTTGTGAAATGGAGTTTGATGTATTGAGTGATGATTTACGAAAACGAGCACGCCAATATGCAACATAAATGTATTTTGTTTAAAGCATTCTGTTTTACGTGAGAAAGTGATACCATTATGCAATACACAAGAACATGAAGCACGACGCAATTCTATTTAAAAGTGTTCTTTAAACACCTGAACCAATCGACAAAAGCAAAAGCGCAATCAATGAGAGAAAATACCCCTTTTTTCATTATTTGTTCATTTTGAGCGCTTGAATAAATGCCGATTGTGGAATTTCTACTTTTCCAAATTGGCGCATCCGCTTTTTGCCTTCTTTTTGCTTTTCCAAAAGTTTGCGCTTACGCGTAACATCACCCCCGTAACATTTCGCTGTTACATCTTTACGCAAAGCACGAATCGTTTCGCGCGCTATAACTTTACCACCAATAGCCGCTTGAACTGGAATCTGAAACATATGCTGAGGAATAAGATCTTTCAGTTTTTCACACATTGAACGCCCGCGCTTTTCTGCAATCGTGCGGTGAACAAGCATCGATAATGCATCAATAGGCTCTCCATTCACCAAAATAGACATTTTAACTAAATCACCTTCTGCATAATCTGTCATTTGATAATCAAAAGAAGCATAACCCTTTGAAATCGATTTTAGCCGATCATAAAAATCAAAAACAACTTCATTCAGTGGTAAATCATACGTTACCATAGCACGGGTTCCAACATAGGACAAACCAACCTGTACCCCACGCCGCTCTTGGCATAGCTCTAAAATTGAACCAAGATAATTATCAGGAGTCATGATTGTCGCTCGAATCCATGGTTCTTCTATGGAAGAAATTTTAACCACATCAGGCATATCCGCTGGATTGTGCAACTCTTTAACAGAACCATCATTCATATTCATGCGATAAACAACTGAAGGTGCTGTCGCAATTAAATCCAAATTAAACTCACGCTCTAATCGCTCTTGAATAATTTCAAGATGCAGAAGTCCCAAAAAACCACAGCGAAAACCAAATCCCAAAGCCGCAGACGTTTCCATTTCAAAAGAAAAACTCGCATCATTTAAGCGTAATTTGCCCATGGCTGCACGCAAATCATCAAAATCAGCAGCATCAATTGGAAAAAGTCCACAAAAGACAACCGGTTGCGCCGGCTTAAAACCAGGCAAAGCATTTTCACAAGGACGACGCTCTTCAGTAATCGTATCCCCAACCCGTGTATCTGCTACCTCTTTGATAGAAGCAGTGATAAAACCAATCTCGCCTGGTCCTAATTCATCAACCTGTACCATTTTAGGTGTAAAAACCCCAACGCGCTCAACTGGATATTTTGCACCTGTACCCATCATACGAATGGTTTGGCCTTTTTTTAAAATACCATCTATCACCCGTACCAAAACAATGACACCAAGATATGCGTCATACCAGCTATCAACCAACATTGCTTTCAAGGGATTTGCAACATCGCCTGTATGTGGAGGTGGTAATTGTGCAACAATTGCCTCCAGAACATCAGGAACACCCAAACCTGTTTTTGCTGATATTTCTACTGCTTGAGATGTATCAATGCCTATCACATCTTCAATTTGTTCTTTAACACGCTCAGGTTCTGCTGCTGGAAGATCAACTTTATTGAGAACAACAACCAACTCATGGGAATTATCAATGGCTTGATAAACATTTGCTAACGTCTGCGCCTCTACGCCTTGGCTTGCATCCACCACCAACAGAGAACCTTCACAAGCTGCCAGTGAACGCGAAACCTCATAAGCAAAATCCACATGACCTGGTGTATCCATAAGATTTAAAATATAGGTTTCACCATTCTTTGCCTTATAGTGTAAACGTACCGTCTGTGCTTTAATAGTAATTCCACGTTCACGCTCAATATCCATGGAATCGAGTACTTGTTCTTTCATCTCACGTGTATCAAGCCCACCTGTTATTTGAATCAAACGATCAGCTAAAGTTGATTTGCCGTGATCAATATGCGCCACGATGGAAAAATTACGAATATAATTACGATCTATTGTCATATAAGGCGATTTAGCAAAGAATAATACAAAACGCAAAGACCAATTATGTTCCGGCTTCTATCAAAAGAATATAAACCTAAAAATCTTCTCAAAACACAACTTTTTATAGCCTAAAAAATGAGGCTTTTGTTTGCTAAATTAAATCCAAGGGTGATAAAATGATCCTTTCACATCTTATTTGATAACTCATATCTGTAGTAAGCCGGCACCATCACACACTTTGCCAGCCTCCAATATTACGACGATCCTTTACACTTGAAAAATTTTATAAGAGATATGCTTTTCTTGTACAGTCTTTACCCACATGCCCCCCACCCACTTGTGATGTGTAAGCAAGTGATTTGGATTGATTTAACATGAAAATGATTTGACGTGAGAAAATTTTACGGTATTCAGGGTTCTAATTCAATTGTGAATAATGCTATATTATAATTATAAATCAATGTATTATCATATTTATATGATGGGCGTGTATATCACTTAGGCTTGCAATAAATTCGCAAGAAATGCTTTTTTATTTGTACGCAATAATCTTCTTTTTTAGCAATCTTATATAAGATAACATGAATATCGAGGGAGTTTCTTCTTAATTTTTAAAACTTTAGAAATAGGCTTTATTGAGCAAAGTTTTTATGTCCTTTTTATACAACTCCTCCCTTCCTTCATTAAATATAAAACACACAAATCCTCTTCGATTCATTGGATAACGCATTGATTTATAATGATCGTTTATTGTTTTGCAATTTAAATTAAAGCTCTGAATATCGCGAGCTTCTCTCATTTTAAATCTTCTCATAATGAATCAATAAATTTTTTGCTCCCCATTATAAAACAGAGCTAGTGTATGGATAAAAACGTTTAAGAAATGAGTAAAAATACCTCTCTCTTTCAAATGCCAAAAGCTATCGTAATATTGAGAACAGATAAAGAAAATGCTCGTGCCTTTTATTTTAAGTAAAATGATGATGCTCTGTGGTTTTTCTATACTTCATGCAAACCGTCAATGAATATGATGTATATTGAGAAAATTATCTTTTAAAAAACGCTTTAATGTACAACGTTATGGGGATACTTTGGGCGTTCTATTTTGCGTGAGAAGCGTAACTCTATTAAAGGACAAAAGAAATAACGTGCGACAGTGCGTAATTTTCATTATTCAAAAACATTACCGTAGATGTTTTTGAAAGTTGTTAAAGCCGAATTTAAAGATGAGCGTTAATTTTTACCTTTATATCACCTCATGCTTTGGCTCAATGAAGGTTGTCTGCCCGGTTCAGAAATCTGACAAACAGATAGAAGCATACTATTTCTCCACTTTGGCATGCAAAAGCTGGAATAATTTATAGAACTTCTTAATCATCTTAGTATTAAAAAAGCTCCAAAAATGAAAACTCTACAAGCAAAAATCTCATGTAATAAAATCATAATAAAAAAATGTATAGCTAATCAATTTTTTTAATTGCTTTATTTTTTTTACGCCATTGTGAAGGTTGTAATTCAGCCACAATTATCCCAATCAGAATAAGCAAACCGCCCAATAAAGCTAAGGGAGATAAATGTTCGCCAGCCAAACGCCCAACAATACCAGCCCATACCGGTTCACCTGCGTAAATGAGTGTCGCACGCGTAGGGGAAATAGACTTTTGTGCCCAATTCATAGCTAATTGAATGATGGCACTCATTAATGCCAATCCTATACCAATATTAAACCACACCCACGAAAATTCAGGGATGCTTTCACCCATCAAAGGCATACAAGCAAATGAAAAAAAACCACTAAAAAATAACTGAATAATGGTTACACGCCGACTATCAACCTTGTTCGCAAAAATTCCGATGAGTATGACTTCTCCAGCAATCGCTAAAGCGCCTAACAAAGTTAAAATTTCGCCTTTTGAAAAATCAAAATTTCCCGGCTTTTGTCCTGAAATAAATACAAGCCCAATAAAAGCGAAAATAATACCAATCCAACAAGCTAAACGGGGAGGTTTTTTAAAAACAATCCATTGCAAGATTGGAACCATCGGTACATAAAGCGCTGTGATAAAAGCTGACTGACTACTAATAATTGTTTGAAGTCCAGCTGCTTGAAAAGCATAACCAAAAAACATGGCTAAACCTATCGCCATCCCAGCGAAAACTTCATAAACAGTTATACCTTTTATAGAGCGCCAAAAAATTACCCCACATATAAGAGATGCAACAATAAAACGAAATCCAACAAAAAACAGAGGACCACTATAGCGTACCGCAATGTGAATGACTAAAAATGTAACGCCCCACAATATTGTCGCAGTAAATATTGCCAATTCTGGCTTACTTAATAAAGGATATTTAAACTGTTTTAGATTCACCATGAAAAACTTTCTCTTCCAATTTTCCCCACAATTTATGAAACAATAAGCGTTCCAACTCCCTGTTCGGTAAACAGCTCTAGTAAAACAGAATGAGGAGTTTTACCATTTAAAATGACAACACCTTCCACGCCATTTTGAAGGGCTTTTATACAAGTCTCTACTTTTGGAATCATGCCTCCTGAAATTGTCCCATTTTTAATAAATTTCTCAGCTTCAGCAACTGTCAATTCTTTTAAAAGTTTACCCTGTTTATCCAAAACACCAGGAACATCAGTGAGAAATAAAAGGCGTTTAGCCTCTAATGCACCAGCAATAGCTCCAGCAAAAATATCAGCATTGATATTATAAGTTTTACCATCGCGTCCTGGAGCTACAGGAGCAAGAACTGGTATCATTTCAGAAGATGCTAAAAGATCTAGCAATGTGCGGTCAACTTCAACAGGCTCACCAACAAACCCCAAATCTAAAACACGTTCAATATGCGAATCAGGATCAATGACAGTTTTATAAGCCTTTTCGGCAAAAACCATATTGCCATCCTTGCCGCATAATCCTATTGCCCATTCACCCTCAGCATTGATGAGAGCAACAATTTCTTTATTTATGGAACCCGCTAAAACCATTTCAACCACTTCAACGATCCGCTCATCGGTTACCCGTAGTCCGTTTTCAAATCGTGATTCAATCCCCATTTTCATTAAAATTTCAGCAATTTGAGGACCACCACCATGAACAACAACAGGATTAATCCCCGATTGCTTTAATAGAGCAATATCACGCGCAAATGCTCGCCCCAAAGCAGGATCACCCATAGCATGGCCGCCATATTTTACCACGACCGTTTCATTTTCATATTTTTGCATATAAGGTAAAGCAGACGATAAAAATGCTGCTTGTTTTTCCAAAACATCTACATCACCGTTTTTAGCATCATCCATCAATAGAGCCTCCTCATCACTTTTTACCATCTCTTAATGAAATTTAGGAAAAGTGAAAACAATAAAACCAAACTTTACTCTATCCACCCCCTCCCCTGAAAACCGTCAATTTTCCTCTAAATTACGAAAAAGGAATAGCAAAATGAAATACAAAAAACTTCCTTTAAAAATTGACAGCGAAAAATTAAACAAAATAGACGTAAAAAAATGTCATTATTTTATGATCTTATATATAAAATTGAAAAGCAAAATTTTGAAGCTAAGCCGTACATTCAACTCATTAATTTATCCCTACGGATACTTAACAATGAATGGGAATATATACAACCATTGATTTTATAAGATAAAAATAAAGTTTCTTATAATAATAAAATTAACATATTCCCAAGATTAAGAAATCACTCAACCGCTTTATAGCTTATCTCAATAAACTATAACTTTGGTTTTAAAAATTTGACTTTTTCTCAATCATAAAACATGAGGAAATGTCAACTGAACGCTCCTTATGGAGAATCATAATAAGTTGATTTATAATAATAATTTATCTTTTTATATCGTAAAATCGAAAAAAGGCTTTGCAACATTATCCATATATTGTGATAGCTCTTCAAAAGCATCTTCGTAAAAGCATTTAATTGTTTAGATTACTCTCTTCGTAAGATTTGATAAAATTTCTCATTTTCATGATCTGTCATTAAGTTTTTCTTTTTGCATAGCAATACATGCTTGAATTATTCAATGTTTTTTAGAATTGTTAATTCTTTTAATGTATTATTTTAATTATGTTATTTTATGAAAAAAGATTCATTTCGTATACTTCTCTTTCCATATCACTAACAATTTCAATAATATGTCGTGCTGTTTTCTAAGCATATTGTGCTATTTTTTTATTGTATTTGTTTTTTCTTTTTAAAGGTAACTTCCTCTATCTTCCCACCAACTTTTTATTATGCCAATAAATTCAATTAAGTGAATTCCATCGAATCTGTTTCCCCACAAGAGAGATACATCGAATACCTCAAAAAGTGTTTTGTTATGTCTTCTTTAGCATTCAACACACATTATCTCATTCCACAATTTCTTTGGAACAAAATAAACTTGATTATAGCGTTTTTATTATCTGGAAGAACTATTTATGACATCAGAAATACAAAACTAAATCCGCATCTAAAAAGACATGATTACTGCTAAAAGCTAAGATGAGGCATGTAAAAGCTATTCCGAACAAAATAACCCTTATTTTAAAGGAAGCAGTGATTAAAACTATGAAAAATGCCAAAAATAAAATCGGTTATAAGAAGTTGATACTTTATTTGAAAAAGATGGATTGCCTAACAGCTTATTTAGCGTTTCTTGGCAAGCCGCTACCTATTTTATAGTTTTATTATAGAGCCTTTAAAAAGAAATTTTGAGTGAAAAATAAACACCAAAAATACTGAATGCATAAAGGCAGTTATCATGACACTGGCAATATTTATTATCAATCACTCAATTGCGTTCTTATATGGATAAGCCCTTTTTAAAATGTCATAGACACTCAAAAATAAGACTTATCCATAAAACTCATGAAATATAAAAACTATCAGCAGCAGGAGTTTATCCTAAATTAGCTGTCTCTCTCTTTTCTTTTCAAGAAAAAATGCTTTTCAAAGATAATGAGACAATAGAAAGCTTAATGAAAATAACTTTCCCACAGTTCTCTCTAATTATTCTGAGAACATTCACATAATTTTAACCAGAAATATTTTCAAAAAATTCTTTCATACGTGAAAAAAAACCATGTGATTGCGGTGAATTTTCATGATTTGAGAGTTTCTCAAATTTTTGCAACAATTCACGTTGTTCTTGCGTTAATTTCTGCGGTGTCTCAATCGTGATATGGATGTAAAGATCACCCCTTGCTTGCTGACGGCGCAACATGGGCATACCTTTGCCTCTAAGGCGGAATTGACGTCCATTTTGTGTCCCTTCTGGAATCTTAACGCGTGCTTTAACACCATCAAGGTCGGAAACTTCAAACTCTCCTCCTAAAGCAGCTGTTACCATTGAAATAGGAACGCGACAGTGAAGATCTGCTCCTTCTCGCTGAAAAAACTCATGCGGTTTAATGGAAAGGAAAATATAAAGATCACCATTGGGGCCACCACGAATACCAGCATCACCCTCACCAGAAAGGCGAATACGCGTTCCATCTTCAATACCAGCTGGAACATTTACGCTTAATGAACGTTTTTTCTCTATACGCCGTGTCCCCTGACATTTGGGGCATGGATCCGTAATAGTTTCACCACGTCCATGACATGTAGGACATGTCCGCTCAATAGAAAAGAAACCCTGTGCAGCACGCACACGACCAGATCCATGACATGTTCCACAAACTTGCGGCTTAGAGCCTTTTCTCGCTCCTGATCCTTCACAAACATCACACGTAACGGAACTGGGAATATTAATTTCTGCAGTTTTTCCTGAAAATGCCTCTTCTAAAGTCACTTCCATATTATAACTCAAATCTGCGCCACGTTCGCGACTATCACCACGCTTACGGTGTGTCCCTCCCATAATCTCACCAAAAAAGTCTTCGAAAATATCCGCAAATCCACCACCAGCAGCAAAACCACCAAAGGGATTTGCTCCCCCTTGACCACCGCTATTTTCAAAGGCCGCATGGCCAAATCGATCATAAGCAGCACGCTTCTGGGGATCTTTAAGAACTTCATAGGCTTCGCCAATTTCTTTGAATTTTCGCTCTGCCTCTTTATCCCCCGCGTTGCGATCAGGATGATATTGCATTGCCAACTTACGAAAAGCAGATTTCAACTTTTTATCATCACATTCGCGAGTCACGCCAAGAATTTCATAATAGTCAACCTTCATCATGTATTCCTGATAATTTTTCTGTCATCCATCTTTATGGATAATATTGCTTTTAATTTATATTTTTAGCAACAAAGTTGCAACTTATCTCAAATAATAAAGCCCAGCCTTATATTTCAAAGGCCGGGTTTATCAATTAATCAACACATATGCTGACACTATTTCTTCTTATCATTAACTTCTTCAAAATCAGCATCAACAACATCATCATTCTTTGCCTCTGTTTCAGTGTCAGCGCTCGCTGCTTGTGAGGCTTCGTACATAGCCTGTCCAAGTTTCATACTGACTTCTGCTAATTTTTGCATCTTTGTTGTTACTTCTTCCGTATCACTGCCTTCAAGCGCAGATTTCAAATCAGATATTGCTGTTTCAATCTGTCCCTTTTCTTCAGCTGATACTTTATCGCCATATTCATTGAGCGACTTTTCAGTTGAATGAATAAGAGCCTCCGCTTGATTTCTAGCTTCAACACCTTCACGGCGTTTTTTATCCTCAGCCGCGTGCTCTTCTGCATCCTTTACCATTTTTTCAATATCAGCATCACTTAAACCACCTGATGCCTGAATACGAATTTGATGCTCTTTACCTGTTCCCTTATCTTTGGCCGAAACATTAACAATACCATTCGCATCAATATCAAAAGTAACTTCAATTTGAGGTATACCACGTGGGGCTGGAGGAATACCAACAAGATCAAATTGAGCCAATAACTTATTATCACTTGCCATTTCCCGTTCACCTTGGAAAACACGAATCGTCACAGCACTCTGGTTATCATCAGCTGTCGAAAAAACTTGCGATTTTTTCGTCGGGATAGTGGTATTGCGCTCAATAAGGCGTGTGAAAACCCCACCCAAGGTTTCAATACCCAAAGATAAAGGTGTTACATCTAGCAACAACACATCTTTGACATCGCCTTGCAATACACCTCCTTGGATGGCAGCACCCATTGCGACCACTTCATCAGGATTAACGCCTTTGTGTGGATCCTTACCAAAGAAGCTCTGCACAACTTGCTGAATCTTGGGCATACGTGTCATTCCACCCACTAAAACAACTTCGTCAATCTCACCGGCCTTTAATCCAGCATCTTTCAACGCAGCTTTACAAGGTTCAATGGTACGCTGCACTAAATCGTCAACGAGAGATTCAAATTTTGCCCGAGTCAATTTCATTGTTAAGTGCTTGGGACCTGATTGATCTGCCGTGATAAATGGTAAATTGATTTCTGTTTGCTGTGACGAAGAAAGCTCAATTTTTGCTTTTTCTGCCGCTTCTTTTAAGCGCTGTAAAGCGAGTTTATCATTTTTCAGATCAATTCCTTGTTCTTTTTTGAATTCATCGGCAAAATAACCGACCAAGCGCATGTCAAAGTCTTCACCCCCTAAAAACGTATCCCCATTGGTTGACTTAACTTCAAAAACGCCATCTCCAATTTCAAGGACTGAAATATCAAATGTACCACCACCAAGGTCGTAAACAGCAATTGTTTTTCCGTCCTTTTTGTCCAAACCATAAGCTAAAGCAGCAGCAGTTGGCTCATTAATAATCCGTAAAACTTCAAGTCCAGCAATTTTACCTGCGTCTTTCGTGGCTTGACGTTGCGCATCATTAAAATAAGCAGGAACCGTAATAACGGCTTGTTCAACTTTTTCACCAAGATAAGATTCTGCTGTTTCCTTCATCTTTTGCAAAATCATAGCTGAAATTTGTGACGGAGAATATTTCTTTCCCGCCTCTTCAACCCATGCATCACCATTGTCACCTTTAACAATTTTATAAGGAACAAGCGCTTTATCTTTTTCAACCATAGGGTCATCAAAACGGCGCCCTATCAAACGTTTAACTGCAAAAACTGTCCCTTCAGGATTTGTCACCGCCTGCCGTTTAGCAGGCTGCCCAACAAGCCGCTCCCCCCCATCAGTAAAGGCAACAACGGAAGGTGTTGTTCGCGCTCCTTCTGAGTTTTCAATAACTTTTGCGTTTTTGCCATCCATAACAGCCACACAAGAGTTCGTTGTCCCCAAATCAATACCAATTACTTTTGCCATATTATAATCTCCATTCAGCAAGCTACCTCAACCTTCATAAAGCATCTTTTTAAGATAGCTCCTCATAACACCTAAAGCCCGTATATTGCTTCAAGCAATATAAATAATAATAAACTGCAAGTCGCAACAAGCCTTGCTGCCTCGTATATAAGAACAGGCTTTTATTGCTACAAGAGAATAATGAGAGAAACATCTCCAAAATAAAAAATTTATTTTAAAATAGGCACTCTAATGACCCATAAATACCATATTTATGAGAGACTTGAGAGCATAATATATTTTTCTTGCAATTCTCAAAAAATATATCTTTCTATAAAAATTAAAAAATAAAAGAATGATTGCACTCTCGCTCTTGATCTTCTCATCATTGATAAAATCATACTCACGTAAAAGCTTTTTAAAAGGCGAATAATTTATATCACAAATATTATAAATTTTCCTTGGACTAAAATAGTCATCATATCTAATGCTCATATCAGTAAAGGTATTATCTATCGATCTCCTTTCAAAAATTCTCCTTCTAACGGTCTCATTGTTTGCGGCTATTTGAAATCTGTGCTTTAAATTCATCTAAAGCGTTTTTTCTTAACTGTATAATTTTGAACTTTGAAAATATATAAAAATACCTCTGTATAAACGCTTTAAAATGCCAAGAGCTGTCATAATATTAAAATTGGTAAAGTAGTTGATGATTGTTCTGTATTATATCTTCATTAAGTAAAATAGTAGTGCATCATAGATTTTATACCATTTGCAAATACTATTTATGAGATGAACACGGAAGCGTTAAGAGGTGTGTTGTCATTGTAAATCTTACTGTCTTCTTTTAAATTTCAAGAATTCTATGATTTTTATATTCAAATCAATTTCATTTTAGCATTTCTTTCTTTTATTTTAAATAAAAGCTCTGCTAAAATAAAAATATTCAAAGTGTGAATCTTATGAAGGAGGGTAAATCAATGATGACATCTATTATTAAAAAAATAACAAATCTCATCTTTAAGAATATAATACATACACAATATCCATACAAAAAGGTTATCATAAATATCGTGTGTGCTCTTCTCTTTGCTGGTATAACCTTGCCAGCAGGTGCTCAGCAATATAAACTTGGCGACATAGAAATTCTCAATCCTTGGACACGCGAAACACCTAGAGGTATAAGAGTTGGTAGCGGTTATCTCTACATTATTAATCACAGTAATACCCCAGACCGTTTGGTTTCTATTTCCACAAACGGAGTAAAAACAACAGAGATACACTCTATGGCTGTCGTTAATGATATTATGAAAATGGAAAAAATGCACAATGGCATTGAAATTCCGGGAAATGGCGAAATCACGCTTAAGCCTGGCGGTGATCATATTATGTTCATGGGGCTTTCACAACCATTTAAGTTAGGTGATAAAATTAGCGCAAAATTAACATTTGAGAAAGCAGGAACCATTGATGTTGATTTCTCTGTAAACGCTATGAAAGTACCATCACCTTCTAAATCCTCTCCTGTTCACTAAGCTCCTTTTATTATAAATACACACTTTATAAAATGAAGAAGCGTGAAATTTTTTACGCTTCTTTATTTTTTGTTTAATGCCATCAGTAAAAAATTATCCCCTTTGATGAATTAACTATGGTCAATTTCAGGAATACGTAAAACTTGTCCAGGATAAATTTTATCGGGAGATTTTAGCATTGGCTTATTGGCTTCAAAAATAAATGTGTTTTTATTACCTTGCCCTTTTCCATAAACCTCTTCAGCAATTTTCCAAAGATTATCACCAGATTTAACCTCATAAAAGCGAGAAGTTTTTCTAGGCGTTGTATCTATAACCTTTAATTGATTAACATCTACAGAAGAGATACCTTGTGAATTGCCAACAACCAGCAGTGCTTTTTCAAGTGTTTCCCTATCTGGAACTTCACCGCTTAAAATAGCTTTACCGTCTTCAACTTGAATATTGACTTTTTCTGTACCGAGTTGAAAATGATCAAATGCTCTCTTAAAATCCTTTTCTTTTGGTTCATGGTCCCCAATACCTAACTTTTCCCCTACGGTTTTAATAAAATTAAAAAATCCCATTACGACCTCCTTTCGTGTAGCAGAAACAAATTTTTGTGCATATATTGCCACATTCTTTTCTTTGCTCTTAAAACACATAGGCAGATTTTCTAAACTTCAACAATCAAAACTACATCTGTTCAATTATGAGACAAATACAATAATAAACTTTGTAATAAACCTTGATAAAAAAAGCCTTTATGAAAATTTTCTCTCAAATGAAGGGATCTTAATAGACGTAGAAACATTATAAATTATGAAAGCAAAACAAGATTTTACAGTAATGACAAAAGGTTTTTTACTTTGCTACAATTTGTATCATATTTGTTTTGCAAAAAAAATATGAACTCCCATATAAATAAGTGTGGGTAATTTGCTACCACAGCAATAGAAAGGTCTAAGAAACCATGAAAGATACACCAACAATCACGCAAACGATTGTACTTGTTGATGATGATCGCAATATTTTGACATCTTTATCTTTTGCGCTTGAGACAGAAGGATATCGGGTTGAAAGCTATACAGATGGAGCATCTGCACTCAAGGGTCTCACACTTCACCCTCCACACTTAGCTATTTTTGATATTAAAATGCCCCGAATGGATGGGATGGAACTTTTGCGTCGTTTGCGTCAAAAATCTGATCTTCCAGTTATTTTTCTTACCTCTAAAGATGATGAAATTGATGAATTATTTGGTCTCAAAATGGGAGCTGATGATTTTATTACTAAACCTTTCTCCCAACGTCTTCTTATTGAACGCGTGAAAGCTATTTTACGCCGTTCTAATGCACGTAACCAACCGCTTTCTACAGGAACTTCTTCCACCTCTTCTCTCAAACGCGGAGATCTTGTGATGGATCAAGAACGCCACACCTGTACATGGAAAGATAAACCTGTTATTTTAACCGTTACGGAATTTTTGATTCTGCAAACCTTAGCACAAAGACCAGGAGTTGTAAAAAGTCGTGATGCTTTAATGGATGCTGCTTATAGTGATCAAGTCTACGTAGATGATCGCACCATTGATAGTCACATTAAACGTCTGCGTAAAAAGTTTAAACAAGTGGATGATGATTTTGCAATGATTGAAACACTTTATGGTGTAGGTTATCGTTTCCACGAGGTATAAAACTACTTTGTCGCAAAAATTTGAATGGCAATCAAATCGATGACAGACAATTCTCAACTGGAAACTTTACAAAAAACAACCGTTAATGGTACATCCTCAACGCCATTTCTTATGTTCGCTCGTTTGCATCTTCGAACACAACGTCTCTTTAGACAATTGCTTTTTTCCAGCCTCACACGTCGCATTGTTATATTAAACATTGCTGCTCTTGCCGTTTTAGTTACAGGCATTTTATACCTTAACCAATTTCGCGATGGTTTAATTGAAGCAAAAATCAAAAGTTTATGTACCCAAGGAAAAATTATTGCTGGGGCTATTGCTGCTTCTGCAACAGTAGATACAAATTCTATCCTCATTGACCCTCAAAAACTCTTAGAGTTACAGACTGGTGAAAGCGTTACACCCGCTCCTCAATCAACCGATTCTTGGGATTTTCCTATTAACCCTGAGCAAGTTGCCCCTCTTTTACGGCGTCTTATTACACCTAAAACGACAAGAGCACGTATCTATGATCGTGATGCTACTCTCCTTCTTGATTCGCGCGTTCTTTATTCTAGTGGAGAAGTTTTTAGTTATGATTTACCCCCACTTAAAACAGAACAAAACATGTGGGATCGCCTTACTTCATGGTATTCAAGCGCATTTTATGGCAAAGGTATTGCTCTTGACAGAGAACAAACAAAAACCAGTGGTATTGCTTATCCAGAAGTGTACCGCGCATTAAACGGATCTCTTGCTACGGCTAAAAGACGCAACAGACAAGGGCAATTAATTGTTTCTGTTGCCGTTCCTGTTCAACGCTATCGCGCAGTGGTTGGAGCTCTTCTTCTTTCAACCACTGGTTCCGATATTGATAACATTGTAAAAGGCGAAAGACTGGTTATCTTTAAAGTTTTTGCCGTTGTAGGTAGCGTACTTTTGGTTCTTTCTCTCTTTTTGGCCCATACGATTGCCCATCCATTAAGTAAATTATCTGCCTCGGCTAATCGAGTGCGTAATGGTAATAATCAGCGTGTAGAAATTCCTGATTTTTCAATGCGTGAAGATGAAATTGGTCACCTTTCAACTTCTATTCGTGATATGACCAATGCCCTTTATATGCGTATTGAAGCCATTGAACGCTTTGCTGCTGATGTAAGCCACGAATTAAAAAATCCTCTCACCTCTCTACGCAGTGCTGTTGAAACGCTCCCTCTGGCTAAAAATGAAGAAGCACAAGAAAAATTGCTGGAAATTATTCAACATGATGTGCGCCGCCTTGATCGGTTGATTACAGATATTTCTGATGCATCGCGACTCGATGCAGAGCTTGCACGAGAAACCGCAGAGATTGTTGATATGACACCGCTTTTGGAAAGTCTTGTTCATGCTGTTCAGGAAGTGTATCGTAATACGCAAACTATTGATATAAGCCTTAATATTGTCCCACGTCCTCATGGAAAAGCTTATCTTGTATTGGGACATGAACTTCGTTTAGGACAAGTGATTTCAAATCTTCTTGAAAATGCGCGTTCTTTTATTCCTCGGAATCGTGGCAAAATTTGCATTACTATGAAAAGTCATGCTTCAACCCTTATTTTAACCATTGAAGATAATGGCCCAGGTATTCGTTCAGAAAATATTGAACGCATTTTTGAACGTTTTTATACAGATCGACCAAATGAAGATGCTTTTGGACAAAACTCTGGACTTGGCCTTTCTATTAGTCGGCAAATCATCGAGGCTCATAATGGGACAATTACAGCCGAAAATATTATCGATCCTACACTTGGGAAGTGTAAAACTGGTGCACGTTTTACTATTATGCTTCCGCTTGCTAAATAAATCTTTTATCCAAAGTAAAAGGCATGAAAACAAAATGTGAAATACTCCACGCAAATTGCCTTCAACTGGGCGGCAAGGGGCTGTTAATTATAGGTCCATCGGGATCAGGAAAATCAACCATCACCCTTTCTTTGCTTGACCGCGCTGAGTGGTCAAAACGTGAAGCGAAGCTTATCAGTGATGATTATACAATGTTGCGTGCGGAAAATGGAAAGCTTCACGGATACACTCCCGATAATTTAGAGGGCGGCATCGAGATTCGTGGCGTTGGTCTTTATATGATAGAATTCAAAAAGCACACAACTATCGATTGTGTTATTTTTCTCGGTCCGGAATATGAACGTTTTTCCACAAATAAAACTTTTCAATTTGAAAATTTGCACATTCCTCTTTTAAAACTTCCCTCTCTTCGTGAAGCCGATTGTACAGCCATTTGTCAAGCTATTGAAGCATTTTTGTTTAGAAAAATATGGCAAAAATCTGTCTAATTTTTTTCTAAAGATAAAAAAATCACAATTTTTGCCTTTTTTTTGCAAATTTTTCTTGGCAGCAAGATAAAGCCTTGTACAATGTCTTTCCCACCAACTATGGTTGGGTCTTATTAGTTAACAGGAGTTTGCGTAAATGATTGGACTCGTGCTTGTAACGCACGGTGAGCTGGCTGTCGAATTTTTACATGCCGTGGAACATGTTGTTGGAGTACAAGAAAAGTTCGCAACAATATGCGTTTATCCCGATGACGATATAGATCAGCGCCGAGGTGATATTATAGCCGCAGTAACCGATACAGATACGGATCATGGCGTCATCATATTAACAGATGTGTTCGGTGGAACACCATCAAATATAGCTATTCCTGCTATTGAAAAAGGACGCGTTGAAATGATTGCGGGTGTTAATTTGCCCATGCTTATTAAACTAATTTCTATTCGCAAATGTCCTGATATTTCATTATCAGACGCGTTAAGAATAGCACAAGAAGCAGGGCGTAAATATATTAATGTACCAAGTATGATTTTATAGCGGATAATAAAATACCAATGTTTTCCAAAGATACCCTCCCATGTATAAGTCGTCATTTCAATATCTGTAATAAACGTGGGTTGCATGCACGTGCTTCTGCAAAATTTGTACAAACTGTTGACAATTTTAATGTTACTGTTGAAGTTGAAAAGGACGGGAAAATTGTTGGCGGATCATCAATTATGGGACTTATGATGCTAGCGGCTTCATCCGGTTGCAACCTCACCATTCGTGTTTCAGGACCAGAAGCAACAGATGCTCTTAATGCTCTTGAAAAGCTCATCAATAACAACTTTGGAGAGGAAAACTAGTGCTTTTTCATCATAAACAAAGATGATAATTCTTAGAAAATAGGAACTTTCGATCATTATTTTGAATTTTAATTTCTCTTCCCGCTTTTATACCAATATTCATATCCATTATAGATTGGCATAATTATCATAAATGTAAAAGCTTATAGTAATTTTGTTATGCTCGATTTTTTTCTTCCTTTCCTAACATTATTTGACCAATTTGAATAGTTTTGGTATTATGGCTATTCCCCGACTTAATCATATAATTAAATTTTTACAGAAAAGAGAACTCTTCACCTTGTATTAAAGTATGCTTTATTTTAGGCTAAAGATAAATGTCAAAATAATTTCGCACATCAAAAATCTATCAACTTTTCTTATTTTCTGCTAACTTTGTAGCCTTTATAATACACAAGTAATCTTCCATTGCACATCATTGTGATACAGATCCTGAAAACGCAATTCTTATCAATATCATAACCATTTTCTTAAAACGAATAAGCTTTGTACGACCATAATTATAGTAAGCATTTTTTAGACATTCTTTTTCTATACTATTGCCTTGTTTTCTGTGGTACGTGCCCCGCCCTTATTATCTATATTGCGCTTGGGATAGCATCTTTCATTATAAGGAGATAATATCATGGGTCGTCTATTTAGTGCTCTTCAGATTCCTCAACAAACGACAAAAGCCCTCGTATCATTGCAAAATGGCTTACCAAAAGCGCAATGGATCAACCCGCAAAATTTTCATGTCACCTTATCTTTTTTTGGCGAAGTTGAAAGCTCCTTAGCAGATGAAATTATGCATACCTTTAACACTATAGAACTTCCTTCTTTTACGCTACAGATAAAAGGTTTTGAAGTTTTTGGTTCAGAAAATGCTCCTCATTCTCTTGTGGTTCGCATTGAACCTTGTGAAAAGCTTACTCTTTTACATGAAAAGATGCAATATATTCGGAATAAATTAGAGTTAAAGCCTGATGAAAGACTGTTTATTCCGCATATCACTCTTGCACGAATATTTGATATTAATCTTAAAGATCTTTCTTCTTATCTATCTTTTCAAGATGATTTTTTTGTCCCTCCTTTTGAAGTTGATCATTTTGTTTTATTGTTATCGGCCTCTCCCTTAAATAAGGCTCCCTATATTGTAAAAGGAAGTTGGGCGCTTCAAAGATAAAAGGGTGTTTATAACACCCTTTAAAAACCCTTTAAGAAAAGACTTCATATATGTGTAATTGCAGGGAATACTGCATTTTATGTTGGAGATTTATTATTGATGTGTTTTAAGCCGAATCAGCTTCAACAGAAGCTTCTTTTGCTCCTCCTTTAGCTACACCCACTATAGCTGGACGTAGTACCCTTTCCCCGATAATATAACCTGCCTGAACCACTTGTTGAACAGTATTATCTGGAACATCAGCATTGGGAATTTCAAACATCGCTTGATGAAAGTGAGGATCAAATTTTTGCCCCTCTGGATGAATTTTTTGCACCCCATGACGTTCTAATGCTGCCATCATGGCACGTTCAGTCATTTCAACGCCTTCTGCCAATGATTTCAAACCAGCATCACTCTCCCGTGCACCTTCTGGAATAGCTTCCAAAGCACGATTGAGATTGTCAGAAACCGATAACATATCCCGTGCAAAATTAGCAATGGAATAAGCTCTTGCATCCGCCACATCTCGCATAGTACGGCGTCGAAGATTTTCCATATCTGCAACAAGACGTAAAAGCTGATCTTTCAGTTCTTTATTTTCATCCTGCAAAGACGCTAAAAGATCACTAACCTCATTGCTTTCTGTTTCAACGACTTCGTGTTCCTCTGTTTTATGTGTTTTTAAAAATTCATCGGCTGCCTGTTTAAGTGTATTACGATCAGCTGGATTTTTTAAATCACAATTTTCAAATGAAGCGTCAGTAAATTTGTTTTTTTCATCAGACATAAAAATTTTATTCCTTCATAAGATTCGTTATTCTCGATATCGAAATTCTACAGACAAAAATCAAGGGGTAGCAATGTATATAATACAATGAGCTTTTATAGTACAAATACTTACTTGCATCGTTTTAACGCAATAACTGTGACACAAGTTGAGCTGTATAATCAACCATGGGCACGATCCTTGCATAATTAAGCCGTGTAGGACCAATAACACCTAAAGCACCAATGACTCTTTGTTGTGAATCACGATAAGGTGCTACAACTAAAGAAGAACCAGAAAGAGAAAATAACTTATTTTCTGAACCAATAAAAATTCTAACCCCAGAACCTTCATCCGTTAAATCGAGAAGCTGTGCCATACTCTCGCGCGTTTCAAGATCATCAAACAAATGGCGTAACCGTTCTAAATCTTCTTCTGCTTTCACATCTTCAAGTAAATTGCTACGCCCGCGAACAATGAGGTGTATTTTATGATCAGCATCTTCTCCTCCCCAAAGAGCTAATCCCGTTTCAACAAGATGATGTGATAAATCATCAAGTGCGGCCCTTGTTTCTGCACATAAGCGGGCAATTTCCCCTTTAGCTTCACTCAATGTACGCCCTTGAATATGGGCATTGAGAAAATTCGTTGCTTCCGTCAATTGTGCATGGGTAACCCCTTCTGGTAAATGAACAATACGATTTTCAACTTCACCTTGTTGAGTCACCAAAACGGCAAGAGCGTGCTCCCTATCAAGGCGCACAAATTCAATATGTTTCAATGTTCCTTCTTGTTTTGTTGCTAAAACAAGCCCTGCCCCACGTGAAAGATCTGAAAGAACTCGGCTTGCTTGAACAAGAAAATGTTCAACCGATTGTGCATGACCAGCCTCTTTGACTTGCATTTCAATATTTTCTCGCTCTTCGTTTGGCAAATCACCCGCTTCCATAAATGCATCAACAAAAAAGCGTAAACCTGATTGTGTCGGCATTCGACCCGCAGAAACATGTGGTGCATAAATCAAACCGAGATGTTCAAGATCACTCATCACATTGCGAATCGTCGCAGGCGATAATGTCTGTTGTAAAAGCCGCGAAAGATTCCGTGATCCTACAGGTTCACCATCATTAAGATAAGCTTCAACAATATGGCGAAAAATATCACGCGAACGTTCATCAAGATATTTTAGTTCATTATCAATAGTTTTGTGCTTCATCACAATTGTTTCACTACTTTTAAAATCCTCATCTCTTATATAAGTTTTGCCAAGGTTTGGTCAAATAGTCTAAAGTAGTATAAAAACATATTATCCTATTGAGCTGTAAAATGCTACCTTTCAGAGTGATGCTTGATAAATTACGCAGGAAATATTTTTGTTAGAGTGTGTGAGAAATATTTAAGATTAAGAATTGATCTGTAAAGTGGTCTGCTGTAGGGACTTGTCAAGAGAATCTAGATTGATTAAAAACCGCTGTAAATAGAAAATTTCACCCTTTAGAGCAAGCAGAAAATTGGAAGTTTACCATAAAATGCTATCATAAAAAAGACATGTCTTTCCTATCTTTGCAAGGTTATCTTCGTGCAAGATAAAAAATTTTATTGGAATAAAATATCATAAAACGTGTAAAATAATCATATTATGTGAAATTAAGCAGAATGTGTGTGTATGAGCATTTAAACCGTTTTTAGCACAAAAATAATTCCCCTTTCATTTTTGGAGAAATCTATATGAGAAGCATAGCAGATAAAAAACTTGTCATTGCTACACATAACACCGGAAAATTGCATGAAATCACTACTTTAATTACGCCTTTCGGTTTAATAATACAATCGGCAAAAAAACTGGGCTTGCCAGAACCAAAAGAAACGGGAAAAACATTTGAAGAAAATGCTTATATTAAAGCTTTTTCAGCAGCAAAAAAAACAGGACTTCCTGCCCTCTCTGATGATTCAGGCTTAGAGATAGATGCATTGGAGGGTGCGCCAGGCGTTTATACCGCTGATTGGGCAATTCAAGCCGATGGTACACGTAATTTTCCAAAAGCTATGAAAAAAATAGAAAATGAACTCCAAAAAGTCGGAGCACGAGAAAAAAGTCAACGGAAATGCCGTTTTATATCCGTCATTTGCATTGCATGGCCTGATGCTCATGCAGATTACTTCCGTGGATGCGTTGAAGGAACGTTCATTTGGCCTCCACGGGGAGATAAAGGCTTTGGTTTTGATCCTATTTTTTTACCCGATGGATATGAAAATACCTTTGGAGAAATGTCAACAGAGCAAAAACACAACTGGAAACGTAATGATCTTCCCCCTCTTTCACATCGCGCACGTGCTTTCAAACTTTTGGCAGAAAACCTTTTAGCATTCTCATGAATGAACCTTTTGGCATTTACATTCATTGGCCCTTTTGTGTAGCTAAATGTCCTTATTGTGACTTTAATTCGCATGTTCGCATCCATGGTGTTGATCAACCACGTTTTGTCACCGCCTTTAAGCGCGAAATAGAAACGCAATACCACAAAATAGGCCCACGCCATATTACAAGTATTTTTATTGGTGGAGGAACCCCTTCCCTTATGGAGCCGCAAACTGTCGATGCCCTATTGCAAGCACTTGCAAAAAAATGGGTAGTCGATGATAAAGTTGAAATTACATTAGAAGCTAATCCATCCAGTGTGGAAGCAGAGCGCTTTCGTGGATACCGTGCGGCAGGTGTTAATCGCTTATCTCTAGGGATACAAGCGCTCAATGATAAAGTATTGCGCAAACTTGGCCGACTCCATAATGTGGAACAAGCTCTTTGCGCTATTACTTTAGCACGGCAAATTTTTCCACGTTTATCTTTTGATCTCATTTATGCCCGCCCCGAACAAACCCTTGAACAATGGAAATCTGAACTTGTACAAGCAATTGATTTAGCAGCGGACCATCTTTCTCTTTATCAATTGACGATCGAAGAAGGAACCGCCTTTAAACGGCTTCATGATGCAGGAAGACTTATCCTTCCCCCATCAGAGCTAGCAGCAGATCTGTATCATCTTACTCAAGAAATAACGGCACTACATGGACTTCCTGCCTATGAAATCTCAAACCATGCAATGCCCGGTGCCGAATCAGCACACAATCTTCTTTATTGGCGTTATCACCAATATGCAGGCTTTGGTCCAGGAGCACATGGACGTTTCATTGAGCATACACCGAATCATTCCTCTTTCTGTTCAAAAACATTGTCATCACACCTTGAAAACCGCGAACGTTATGTCACAATAAATGAAAAGCATCCCGAACAGTGGCTTAATTTGGTAGAAACAACAGGACATGGCTGTATTGAAACGGAACATTTAACCACTGAACAACAGGCAAATGAAATGCTCCTTATGGGATTACGCCTTTGCGAAGGCTTAGAACTTATACGCTATGAAACCTTAAGCCCTAAACGCATTCCAATGGAAAAACTGATCGATTTACAACACCAAGAATTGATAGAAATGGTGGATAACCAACGCTTAAAAGCAACAACCAAAGGACGTATTGTTCTTGATCACATCATCAGCCAACTCGCAAACTAAAGTTTTTATAACAACATACTTATTTTAATCATAATTATCATTTTTCACAGCAAAGGTGAGATTAGAATATCGTGAGATTCTCTCATTTCAAAACTATTTATAGCAAGCTAGTTACCGCCATTTGCTTACACCTTAAAAAGGGAGAAGCATGTGGATAAAAACTATAAAAAAGGAGTAAAAAGGCCTCTTATGAACACTCTTAAGTGCTAAAAGCTATTGCAATATTTTGAGCTAGAAAGTGTATGGTGCTCTAACTTTATTTTTCATAAACATAAAGATGGGGAGGCATTATAGATTTTATATTACAATATTCATAAGCACCGTAGTAGCACAAATGTGACAAACATTGAGAAAATTTCTTTAAAACAAGTATGTGAATGCATAATACGATAATGTATTGTTCTTTATGAAATCGTGGCACCATTTAAAGAACCAGAGAAATAAGCATGAAGCCATGCATCAGTCTCTGATTATTTAAAAAGATATTACTCTAGTTACTTTTGAAAACCGTAAAGCCGAATAAAAAAGAAAGTAAAAAAAGCACGCTGATTTTCACCTTTATACCTTTTATATTTTCCCTCAATGAGGTTATGTTTGTATGTCTGTTTCAGAGATTATAAAAAATAGATATACACAATGCTTTTATCCTATTCTGGCATGTAAAAGCTGTTATCGCAAAAAATACTGAACCAATATTTATTTGAGATACGCGGCCGTATGATCGGTATTAATTTATAGGTAACAGCAACATCATGAGTTTTACTAAACAAATAATGCACTCAAATGACAAATATACTAAATATGAATCGGTATTGCTTTGTTAGCGAGTGAAACGATGTTAATCTCATATGATCTTACTTGTATGCGTATATGCTTATAAGTGTCTATACGCGTCCTTTAAAGTTATTTAATTAAAAAATTGAGAATAATACTAGGACAATCCTTGGCTAAAGAAGTCAATGTGATGCTACAAAAGAATTTCTGTGTACCTTTATCATAACCAATATTAAAGCTGATTAAATAACCTCACCTTCTATCTCGTAATGATATTGCAACGGAAGTTCTTGGGGACAAAAAAAGCAGAGCAAAATATATGAAATAAAATAAACTTAAAGCGCTTTTCCTATAGTCTTTATTCTAAGAGAGTCTAATTGGAACAAGAAGTGCCTTTTGTGAGAGCTCAGAAACCATATTAAAACATGAGCTGTGAATGAGCGCATTTATGTTGTACGAACTTTTTACAATAGCAGCATGTTTTTGTGTGTCTTCATGGCTTCAACCTGTCACTACACAATGATGATATAATATTCATTGTTTTCCATATATGATTGCACCGCCTTTCTACACCTTAAAGAACGAATATTTTCAATCCAATATGGTCTAAACAGTTCTGCTTCTTCAAGCAGGTCTCTTTTGGCTTTTCAATTATGTAATTCACTTAACTTAAAGACTCTACAGGCAAGAATCCCAACTTAAGAATATTCATTACTTACTCTAAGACTACTTAATATATTAAGTTTTACGAGTCTCGTATCACCACACCATAAATGGCAATATCTTATGGCACAACAAGATAAAGATATTTTTGAACCAGCAACCTTTTCTTTATGCAAAAAATTCAATAATAAAACGCTCATAAATAGTAGTAAGTGTTTCCATTGCATCAAGGGCTACACACTCATCTACCATATGCATCGTTTGCCCTGGTAAGCCAAATTCAACCACTGGGCAATAATCCTTAATAAATCGCGCATCTGAAGTACCACCAGAAGTGGAACATTCTGGTATATTCCCTGTTACACTTTTAATAGCATTGGATAAAGTTTGAATGAGTTTATCATTTTTGGTCAAAAAAACATCTCCTAAACTTGGAATCCATTCAAGCTGATAAGAGGGATATTGATCACCATTGTTTTTTGATTGCACCAAAGCAAGACGCTTTTCAATTTCCTTCATCAGTGTTTCTTTTGTCCAAAGATCATTGTAGCGTATATTAAAATGAACTGTTGTCTGCGCTGGGATAACATTGACCGCTAAATTACCGGTATCGATGCTTGTTAGCTCTAAATTACTGGGTTGAAAATTTTCTGTCCCTTTATCTAAGACGATTTGTGTCAATGCTTGAATAAGCTTACTTGCCAAAGGCAAGGGATTGGCAGCCCTCTCTGGAAAAGCAACATGACCTTGACGACCCTTCACGGTAATGACACCAGAAATCGATCCGCGGCGACCAATTTTGATAATATCACCAACAGTCTTTACGCTTGTTGGTTCTCCCACAAGAGCCGCAGTCCATTTTTCGCCTTTTTTTTCTGCCCATTTGAGAAGTTTTACCGTACCATTAACAGCAGGCCCCTCTTCGTCACCAGTAATTAAAAGGCTTACCCTTCCTTTAATGGGTCGTTTCTCAAGAACTCGCGCTAGAGCCGCAATAAAACAAGCGATACCACCCTTCATATCAACAGCACCCCGCCCATATAATTTCCCCTGATCTATAACAGCTTCAAAAGGTGGGTAAGTCCAATCTTCCAATGCACCTGGCGGTACGACATCCGTATGACCCGCAAACATAAGATGGGGTCCTTCACTCCCCATTTTTGCATAAAGATTTTCAACATTATCTGTATTTTTATCCGTAAAAACAGGGCGATCGACGTGAAATCCCATTTTTTTCAAAAATTGTTCCAAAGTTGATAAAGCCCCTGCTTCATGAGGTGTAACAGAAGGACAACGAATAAGTGCCTGTAATAGCTGAAGTGGATCTGTAAGAACAGACATAAAAAACCTTCCCATTTTTTATAAGTCATCGGAACTTAGGGTTATTACGCTGAATTACAAAAAAGATAAAGCAAAACATTGAAGACACTCAGCAAACCAAGCAGGGGAGAACAATCGTGCTGAGAGCTTCAATGGCTTCCTCATTATACATGAGCAAGCACACACTCAACAAAACACTCAACAAAAAGTTCCGTTAAATATTGCCTTCATTTGAAAGTTTTTTACGCCTCTAAATTATATGAATCAAAATTAATTGCATGCAGTCTAGGAGCATTTTCTTTCAACCAAGCACGATATGTTTTACTATCAGGACATAGCTCTTCACAAAGAGCCCAAAATCTTGGCCCATGATTCATTTCAACAAGATGAGCAACTTCATGGGCAACAACATACTCAACAACTTCTTTTGGTGCCATAATAAGGCGCCAAGAAAAAGAAAGACGCTTATCGATTGAACAAGAGCCCCAACGACTTCTCGTATCTTTATAACAAATGGATTTGACTTTACGCTCTACCTGATGAGCATAATGTGCCACCAAAGGCGTTATAATAAGCGCCGCTTGTTTTTTCAAAACGTCAGCAATGCGTCTTGGGAGATATTCTAATTGACCATAAACAATAATTTCAGGCCCTTGCTCCGCATCTGCTGTAATGATTTCTGTTACCCCACGTCCCTCTCTATGCTTTATGGTATGAGAAACACCCAATAAGGGAATTGTCGCCCCCTCTTTGAGATAAGCATTTTTATGAGAGATTTGTACATGAGCAAGACGTGCCTCAATCCAAGATCGATGCTTTTCAATAAAATTTTCAACCGCATAGAGATTTATTGCTGGTGGTGTTGTTACACAAATCTCCTGACTTCTGGCATCAATACGTAAGGTAAGACGGCGCGCATACTTATTTTCCCGCACCCGTACAGGTACAGAGCGCTCAGAAAAAATAAAATGCTGTTTAGAAATGCTCATATATTTTTATCTTCATCAATAAATGTACCCCTTACTTTGCATTAATCTGATTAATAAAAGATCTCAATACTGTTTCAAGGCAATCTAAATCTTGTGGACGAGAAAAGCGATGATCCGCATCACGAACAAGTGTCAATGTTACATCATGGAGAGGTAAATGATCAAGTAAAGTCAATGTATGCTGATAGGGGATATCTTCATCTTCCATCCCTTGTAGAATATGGACTGGACATCCAACATCAATGCATCCTTTCATAACACAATTTTCGCGCCCATCTTCAATCAATGTTTTTGTAAAGGGCATTGGCTCTGTATCATCAACTGCAGGTCGTTCAATATAGCCTTTCTCCTCCAAAATCTTCCATTCTTCTGGGCCTAATTTTGGTTCCACCAATGTTTGTGTAAAATCAGGTGCTGGAGCAATCAATATCATGCCAGCAAGCTTCTTATTTTTCTGTGCTAGCATCATTGCAAGCCTTAGCGCAATCCACCCCCCCATAGAGGAACCAATCAAAATTTGTGGACCCTCACAATAGGTTTCAAAAGTCGCTAAACTTTCCTTAACCCAACGCGAAATTGTTCCTTGAAAAAAATCACCTTCAGATTCTCCATGTCCAGAATAATCAAAACGTAAACAAGACAAATCATTCTTCTGAGCAAACTGATCAACTAACGTTGCCTTACTTCCTAACATATCGGATTGATAGCCAGGAAGCCAAACCAAACCTGGAGATTGGCGCCCCTTGCGATAGCGTACTGCAAGTGCGGTGTTCTCAAATGAAAAAAACTGACAAGGAATATTTTGATCCATGATTTTTTATCCTCTATAAAACAATTTCTTTAAATTAAGAGAAAAACTTTTATAATCTAAATCATTCCAAAAAGTAATAAATCAAATAATGAAAATAACACGAATTATAGTTGTTTTTAGGTACATAATTGTATATTAAATTAACTGTAGTTGAATCAAAATTTAAGGAGCATAAACCATTCGTAAACCGTTTAAAATGACACCTACCCAAAAAGACGGACCACGTTCAAATCAGGATATTCGGGTACCTCATGTTCAGCTTATCAATGATGAGGGACAACATCAGGGAGTTGTTGCGATACAAGAAGCTCTTGCTATGGCTGCAGATGCGGGACTTGATTTGGTTGAAATTGTACCAAATGCGGAGCCACCTGTATGTAAAATCATCGATTTGGGAAAATTAAAATATCAAACCCAAAAAAAAGCTGCTGAAACACGTAAGAAGCAAAAAGTCATCGAAATCAAAGAGATTAAGATGCGCCCAAATGTTGATGTCCATGATTATGGAGTTAAACTCAAGGCTGTTCATCGCTTTATTGATCATGGTGATAAAGTAAAGATTACTTTGCGTTTTCGTGGTCGTGAGATGGCTCACCAAGATCTTGGATTAAAGCTTCTTCAGCGTGTAAAAGAAGATACAAGTGAAATTGCCAAAATCGAATTGGAGCCAAAGCTTGAAGGCCGGCAAATGATGATGGTGATAGCACCTAAATAGTTTTGCATTGGAATAATATTCGCATGCAACGCATCAAAATGATGTGTATAGTATTATTTAGAAGCACCACATAGAATTTTTGTGGTGCTTTTAAGGTTTTATAAATGTGTATAAATCCTTTTAAGAGTTTAATAATGCTTTATCAATTTATAAGAAGAATTCGTTATTTTGCATATTAATGAGAAAGCTCAAACATTGTAAGGTCTTCTTATTTCAATCTCTCTTATCATGCAATGCGGCAAAATTGTTTGCTTACACATCACAAATGGAGATGATACATAAAATTATTAAAAAAGCAGAAATGTTTTTTGTGAACCATTTCAAGTGCCAAAGACTATCACAATATGGAAATTGGTAAATACAATAGAGAAACTCGCCGGTACCTTTTATTGAAAACTAAAAATAATGATGAACAACGAATTTTCGTTATACCTTTCACAGAAACTTTGCACTACATTCTTCACTCTCACCGTCGTGAAATTGATGTGATGAACCTTGAAAGAAAAAGCTATTTTTGTAAAAAAGATTAAGGGGCTTTTTAATTAAGAGTGTTTCAATCTTGCATAAAATAATGAGAGAATATAGAAGCTCTTCATGGCTAAAAAACAAATTTCCTCTTTTGACAAACATCTTATTATCCGCCTTTTGCGAGAAAATTTTCGTAAACATATGCGTTGGTACAGTGCGGCTATCTTCTCAATGATCATCATTTCTTGTACCACAGCAACCAGTGCATGGATTATGCGGGATGTTGTTAATCAGATTATTGATGCACAAAATTTTCCTATGATTGTTTTGATTTCTAGCTTCATTGCTTTTATCTTTATTCTCAAAGGAGTTGCAACTTTTTTCCAAACTTACTTTCTAAACAAAGCAGGCAATAGTATCATTGCTGAACAACAGCGTAAAATTTTTGCACGACTTATGGAACAAGGAGTCTCTTTTTATCATAATAACACTTCATCTGATCTTCTTGTTCGTGTAACTCATAACGCGACAGCCGTACGTAATATAATTGATACTATTATCACAACTTTTGTACGTGATTTGCTTTCCGTTAGTGGTCTGTTGCTTGTCATGTTCATTCAAAACTTTGTGTTAATCTCCATTACTTTAATCGTAGGACCACTAGCTTTTTTAGGCGTTCGAATGGCTTTAAAACGCGTTCGCAGCTTGATGGAAAAAGAGCTCCTTTCACTTGGTGAAATTATCAAAATCGTACAGGAAACGGCTGTTGGAATTCGAATCATCAAGGCCTTTTCACTAGAAGAAGTCATGAAAAAACGGATGGACAAAGCCATTTGTGATGTTGAAAAACAAACAAACAGTATTGCAACACTCGAAGCTATTACCAATCCAATTATGGAAACACTCACGGGTGTTGCCATTGCAGGTATTATTTGTTTTTCCGGTTATCTTGCAACCCAACGCGCAGGTGTTCAAGGTGAATTTATGTCCTTTATTGTTGCTTTACTTTTAGCTTATGAACCCGCAAAAAGACTAGCAAATGTACGTGTTAAAATTGAATCTGGCTTGGTCAATATCCGTACGATGTTTGAAATACTCGATTGTCCCCTTACAGTTGTAGAACATAAAGAAGCTAAAGATCTGAATAAAACGCAAGGAACTATTCGTTTCGAACATGTTTCTTTTGCATACACTAATAACAAAATGATATTGAAAGACATCAACCTAGAAATAGAAGCCGGAAAAATGACAGCATTGGTGGGACCATCCGGTTCGGGAAAATCAACCCTTATCAACCTTATTATGCGCCTCTATGACCCCACAAAAGGACGCATATTGATTAATGATCAAGACATTCGCTACACAACATTTCGCTCTCTGAGAAACCTGATGGCCTATGTAGGACAGGATACTTTTCTCTTTCAAGGAACTGTTAAATATAATATCGGGCTTGGAAAAGAAGGGGCTAGTGATGACGAAATTATCGAAGCAGCAAAAGCAGCAAATGCTCATGACTTTATTATGAGTTTGCCAAATGGTTATGATACACAGATAGGTGATAATGGCTGTAATCTTTCAGGGGGGCAAAAACAACGACTCGCTATCGCTAGAGCAATGATTCACGATAGTGAAATTCTGATTCTTGATGAAGCAACAAGTGCGCTCGATTCACACACCGAAGCACAAATTAATGAAGCTATTCATCACCTTACTAAAGGACGCACAACGATCATTATTGCTCATCGCCTTTCAACGATTGCTCGTGCTCATAAAATTGTGGTCATACAAAATGGACAACTGATTGAACAAGGTACTCAAAAAGAATTGCTAGCAAAAGAACATGGGTTTTATAAAAAACTTCATAATATCCAGTTCAAAAAACATACCTCCTAATTTCTAGATCCTTAAATAAAATTTGAAATAAAAAATGGATAGAAGGTAATGCTCCATTTATAAAAAAGACTTGTTACCACGAAAAAGCATTACTTTAATCAAAGTTGGCAAAGAATTTATGGTTTATTGAAAATAAACTTCTTGGATTTAGATGAAAACTTTACTCGCTATTTTGTTGAATGCAATTGACTTTAACCATGAAATTTCAAAAACCCCTTCCCTTCCTCAAATAAGTATTGAAACATTCATAAGTGTTGTGAATCCTGAAAGAGAAAGCATAAAAGTTTGAAAAAATTATCGCGGATGATGATGAATCTGGATTAATACAACCTTTATCCGTGTTTATCCCTGCACTGATAATTTTTTTCTCCACACAAATTTTAAAGGACAAAGACTCTACCCAATCTGATCTGTAAACAATCTAGATTTTTATTGAGCTCATTCCCCTTGATAACAACTTATGTGATTCACTTATACAAGGCTTACCCTAAATATTCACCACGTGCTTTCAGAATACTGTGTCAAAAAGGCTTACATACCTTATATCACCACACCTCAAATGTCGGTCTTTTATGGTACAACAGAATAAGCTAACAATTATAAATTGTGTTGCAAATTATAGATACACTCCGTTTAAAAGAAAAACATTGAAAAAATAAGAGAGGTTTTATTATAAAACTTTTTTACTGTTGTAGCTTGCTTTAAAGCAAGCTTTGCTATTTTTTCTACATTTAGAAACTAAAATGATATTCCTCCAATACCTTAACTGCTTGAAGAGTTTATAAATGCACAACGTTAGTGCCTATATAAGGCTATAATTTCAATATGCAAAAAAACAGATGAAAAGCAAAATGACATTCCTCTTTCTTTTAACCGCTAAAATAGAAAAATACGACATATAATTCTGATAAATATTTTTACAAAAATATCTTTTAATATACATTTTAATATTTTGATTTATAATCATAATTTGTTATTTTATATCTTAAACAAAAGATAAGATGTAATTTGCTTATTGCAAATTTTCTTTATATTTATGATGAATCAATCAAAAGCGCTTGTTGTACGTCATAAGAGATATTGGTATATGCATAAAAACTCTTAAGATAAGCAATAAAAATACCTCTACACTTTCAAGTGAAAAGATTGTCAGCAACATGAGAAGCTGGAAAATAGAATGATAATGCCGGCTTATAGCTTTAGTAAATACTTATACCTTTATTAATAACGGTAGTGTAGATTTTATACCATTCATAAGAGATACTTTATACCATTTCACAAGCAATCTTATGAAATAGACTCAAGCGCACACTGAGAAATGTTCCTTTAAAACAAGTACATAAACTTGCAACACAATAATGTTATATTTTGGAGTATTCTGTTTGGGGAGCTATTCGTTATAAGAAAAGTGATCTTATTCCAGACACAATAAACAAAATCTAAAATAATAGGTAATTTTTATTATTAAAAAATATTGCTTTAAATGCGTTTGACAATAAAATCGATATCTTATGAATTCTCTGCTTGCCTCACGTTTTTGACGGTCTTTAATGGAATCATGTCCTTCACGTAAAAACAGAATGCCATTGTGTTGCAAATTCACGTACTTGTTTTAAAGAGACCTCTCTCAAAGTCTTCCCTAAGCCCATTCGCAATAACATTCGTGAATTGTATAACGATAAATCCATTAACCCCCTCTATCTTTACGCTTATGGAGTAACAAGCCGGCACCACTCACACTATTCTGCCAGTCCCTAATGTTGCGACAGCTCTTAGCTCTCGAAATGATTCATAAGAGGCATTTTTAGTTATTTCTTAATAGTTTTATCCACACAGGATTCTCCGCTTGTAGCATACAAGCCGAATGATTTTGATTGATTCAATACGAAAGAGATTCGTACGATATTCAAAGTTCTAATTCAAGTTGAATAACAATAAATTATCTTTATAAATCAATATATTGCACACACTCCATTCTTTAGGCAACAGCACGATATGGGCTTGAAAACAAGGTAAGGTATTTCTCTAAAATAAATATATAGCAGCAAAATAACATACTATCTTTCGTGAAGATTTTGTCCCTTTAGAGAATAGCATAACAAAAATCAAATATTTCAGATATATCTCTTCACGCCTCAACAAAAAGCTTCTTCTTTTATAGGATTTCTAGTCTATGCCTCCTTCCTCAGATTTAGAAATGAGAGACAAAAAACGAAGAAATTGTTTTTTTTAAATTCAATCTTTAATAATCTCTTTCATAAAAGAGACCTATACTAGAATTTTGTTCATTTCCTATGGCACCTTTAGCTTTGAGATGACGCGAAATATCTAAATTAATTGTCCCTTTCGTCGTTCCATCAGACCCTGCTTCAAAACCCAAATAAATATTATTGTGTATGTAGCGTCCAATACGTAAGCCTGTATTCCCCTTCTCATTAACGATAACATCAAGATCATCAAGTCCAATTTTAGTTCGTAAAGTATTCAACAAAGATGTATTAGAACTACCTGCAAGATCAGCCGCTGCTGCTGCAAGTTGAGCAATCTGAAATGGTGATAATTCATTAAGAGAGCGATTAAAAATCAAACGCGCCAAAATCTCATCCTGAGGCAAATTTGGTTGTGATGAAAAATTAATATCAAGATTATCAACCGTCCCACTTACAGTTACAGTGACACGAATATCACCACTGTTATTGTTGGTTACAAAATAAACCGTAGGATTAAGATTACCACTAAAACTCGCTTGTCCTTGATCAAAATTAAGACGTTGCGACAGGATATCAAAACGTCCACGAATCATTCTAAATTCACCAACTGGATGCACATCATTCAATGGACCTGCTAAATTAATGCGTCCTCCCAGTTCAGCATCTAAGCCTTTTCCGCGTACAAAAAATTGATTGCGTGCTGTAATACGCATGTTTGATAGCACGACAGATGAAGATTCTTGTGTAACTATACGGCTTTTGCTTTTGTTCGTGTTCTTAACATCAGCACGTTCAAGTGTTGTTTGAATCGATTTAGTTAAATTCTTATTTCTAACATCAAGAAACTTGGCACTTTTAAAATGATCAGGAACAAAAACTTCAGCTTTTTCAACGATGATATCACCACCAAGAACAAGACTATTTAAAAAATGACCTGTCATTGTCATCTCACCTGATAATGTTGCCAGAATCATAGAACCATCATTATAATTGGCATTATCAAGATGAAATATCAAATCTGTCTCTAGACCATTAGAGATACGACCTGAAGCAGAAATTCCTCCCCCCTCAAACGAAGAAGCTGAAGCTTTTTCTATAAGGATATGATCACCTTTCAATTTGCCTTCAATTGTTATATTATTTAATCCTACATTTGTTTGTGAATCAAAAAAGCTACCGTCGCCTATAGAAATATTTCCTATCAATTGTGGCTTTGATAATGACCCATTAAGAGCTGTATCAATTCTTGCTGTACCCGTTATATGTGCACCACGCTTAGCTAATAAGAGATTAACAAAATCAAGAGGCATTATCCCTTTAACGTTTAATTTTGCCTCTGAACCATTAAGAGATACAGGCCCATGGATGGAAAGATCTAATCCTTTATCTCCAGTAGCTATCATATTTTCAATATGAAATGTCGATTTTTTATAAGAACCACGAGCATTTATATTGATTGACATCGGTCCTTTATGCGTCATAGCGGTTAAATTTTGACTAGAAAGCTCAAAATGAGCAGATGGATCCTTCATTGTTCCACCAATATCAACTTTACCTATCACTGTCCCATCAAGCGCTTGTCCTGCAATAAAACCATTCGCCAAACGTGCAGATAAATTTTGCAAATTAATATGAAGATCAAGCGCATTTTTCTCTAGAGATACACGCCCCTGAGCTTGTGCTTGTACTCCTTCTCCTGTTAAATTTGCATTCAAAGTAAGATTTTGATCTACAGTATTTCCCGTAGCAGAAAGAGAAAAAGGCATAATTTTTTTATCTTGAAAAGCAACGGTTGTCAGTCCCTCACCTTTTATATCGTAAGTTATATCAGGTTTTTTTAAATGACCACGAATCATAACCTGCCCTGTTACACTCCCTGCTGCTCCAAGATCGGATTTCCACAGATTGACTAAAGCAGCAGGAAGCGCATTCATTGTAAGTTGTAAATTCAGGGTATCTTGAATATTTCCTGCTAAAATGATGTTGCCTCCATTTATTGCAATTCCTAATTCATTGATTGTCATTCCATCTTTATCAAAAGAAATTATAGATGGCTTCGGCAATGTTGCATGAAAAGTATGTTGTTTTAAGTCCACAGCTTCAATTTGCACTTCTCGTTTTATACTTTCTGGAAGTTCCTCAACCATTAAACGGCCAGAAAGCCTTGCATTGAGAGTATCATGCAACATCGCCTGGACAGTAAAAACCGTTTGTCCATTATTCCTATCAGCGTGAGCATTTAAACGATTGACCATTACCAAAGGTGTTTGAATATGTTCTGCATTGATAACTCCTTCAAACTGAGTCATGCCAAAAGGATCGAATATGTCAGCATCTATTGCCAATTTTTTTATTTTATTCTTGGAAAAATTCAAATGGTTAACATGCGCCTTCACATTGGTTTTTTGTCTGCCATTTTGTTCATCAAAAATAAAATCTCCTTTTACTTTTCCACTACCATCCTGCAAAAATAACGCTGAAAGTACGGAAATATCATCGGCATCAATATGCAGCGCTCCTTTCAAAAAACCGCCAAGTTGTTGAGAAAGATCACCCGTTATTTTTGCACTTCCCCCTCTAATATCGATATTTTCAAGTTTTCGAATTTTATGAGAATCTTCAAAAGAGGCCGATAAATGCAAAGTTTTTTTAGCAAAAACCCCTTCACCTTTTACCGCCCCCGTTAAAGAAGTAACTGGTGCTGTATTATCTACAAATGCATCTATATTAAGTGTTGTGTTTTGAAGTTTCTTCCCTACAATTAATGCTTCATCAATATGGGCACGTGTATTTAGTTTTATATGGCTATTGCGCCCTCTCGCCGTACTTTGAATTGTAAGCGCACCGCTTATCTTTGGATCTAATTTGGACAAATCAGATATTTGAGCAGATAGATCCATTTTAGCGCTTTCATCTGAAAAATAACCTTTAGCCTCTATGTTTGTATATTGATTTTTCAAATTAAAATGACGTAAAGTGAAGCCCATTGTATTTCGAGCAGCGCCACCTGAAAGAGTAGTATTTCCTTTGAATAAACGATCAAAAGACTGCATGCCTATTTTCATATCGTCAGCCATTCCTGATAATTGTAGATCAAAAATACCACTCAATAAACTGATCGTTCCTTTGGCTTTAATATCTGCACTACCAGAAAGTGATTGTTTACTGAACACTTCCAAAGGAGTTAATGTTTGAGCTTTTAAACCGAGATCGCCTTTAAAAACAAAATTCTCCATTGTCCCTTTTAACCAAGAAGAAAAACCCTGAGCCGTAACACTCAGATCATGAATCAAAATTGGTTTGTTCGAAACAATATCCGTATCTAAATGCACATGAACCGCTTGGCTTAAATTTTCTACTAACGCTCCCTTAATCTTTTTAACCCCTTGAAGCGTCCCTTTAACCTGAACACCAACATGACGAGAAGCTGCATTATCAAGATTTTCGCTTACTCCTCCCATATCAAAAATTGCATCGCGAATATAAATATTTTTATTGCTTAAATGATTTACAACCAACCGCCCATTCCAAGATTGTTGACCTTCGCGACCATAGTCAATGTTCAAAGCAAGAGTATTCGCAGGTTTTGGCACTTCTGATATAGGTAAATGAATAGACTCCTTTTCGTTATCAAGAGCCATTTTGCCATCAACAAAAAGCCGTCGCAAGAATCCATCGGCGGTTATTTCAGCATTGGCTATAACATTCATTGCTTTGTTCTGAATAACCATCTGATCAAGGTGTGTCACACCTTCTTTTGTTCTTCTTGCCTTTGCTTTTAATGTTATATCAGATTCGAAGAGACTACGATATTGAACAGGTATTAAAGGGCTCAGTGTTCCCTCTAATTTCGTAGAAAAACTCTGTCCTTCTGGAACACTTGCAAGAATAACATTACCATCTAAAATAGAATGATGATCGGACTCTAAAGAAAGTTTGATAACCAAATCATCAAAAGTACCATCACCTTTCACGACGAGACTTAATGCTGGACGTTGTTCAATGTTAAAAATATTCGCCAAAATACCATTTTGTGGTTCGTTAGCAGAAATATCAATTTGAGCTGTACGATTACTATCAGATATCTTGGTGAGAACAGAAAAAGAACCCGGTGCATCTAAACGATGCGCCGCTATATCGACATCAAAATTACCACCAGCCAAGGTGAAATTGCCTTTTAAGGACATATCAGCAGAAAAACCAAAAAGATTCTGTTCAAATGTCACATGTTGAGCTGTAAGCGTATTGATAGAAAGAGCAAGCGGTAATTTTGGTAAAGAGAATTTACCAGTCTCAAGGGAAGAAACAAAAGAAGAATTGCCTTGCGGTTTGCGTAAAAATGTAACCTGTTCTGCCGAAAGCTGGTTAATATCCATCCGCCCTCTCAGCAACGCTAGACGATTCCAATCCATTTTAGCATTGGTAATTTTAAGCCAAACCCCTTTTTTATCACTGACAGTAATAGTGTCAATTGATGTTTGAGAAGACAGTGTCCCTTGCATATTGTGTAAACGAACTTGACGATTAGGCGCTGAAAGCTTTCGTTCAATTAAAGAAACAAACCATGAGCGATCATCTGTTTTCATTTCGCTAGAGGGAAGAATGTCTCCTCTTTGCGCAAAAACAAAACTACCCACCCCAAAAAACAAAAATACAAAGAAGAAAGCTGATAAACATACACCTTTTTTCATTAAAATGCTTGCCCTATACCCACATAAAAACCAATGCGAGGGTCACCCTTCTCTCTCTTTAAAGGAAAGGCTAAATCAACGCGTAAAGGACCAAGACCCGTCATATAACGACCTCCTATACCGGCTCCCCATTTAATTTTTTGAGAAAAATCAAAATTTGCTTTTTCCCCTACTAAACCTCCATCAAGAAAACTGACAAACCCTATTTTATCATTTAAAGAAACACGCAATTCTGCTGACCCCTCAATAAGCGCCCGTCCACCAACAACCCCATCATTTTCTGTTTTGATACCAATATTACGGTAAGCATAACCACGAACAGAGCCCCCACCACCAGCAAAAAAAAGCGTATTTGCGGGTACTTGTGCTGTATCATTCCCAAGAATTGTACCAAGCTTTGCCCGCGCAGCAACAACAAAACGATCCCCTTCATCCAACGCCCAATAAGAACGACCTTCTGCTGTTACTTTTGCAACAAAGTTGCTAAAACGCATCTCATAAAAAGGCTCAATGAAAACTTCACCATATAAACCTTTTGTTGCATTAAACTTATTATTACGACTATCGTAAATCAAGCCGCTAGGGAAACCGATTGTTGTAAAATTACGGCTCCCAAAATAGATATCACGTGAATAACCATTTGAAACTTCTACAGCAGCCTGTCCCGATAGATTACCATTAAAAATATGCGTAATACCTAATTTTCCTTTGATGGCTTTTGTCGTATAATTTTCTAAAACATCTTGTTGTATTTTTAATTCTGATCTGAAATCTGTATCTGGCGTGAGTACACCAGGCTTTACAAATGTACCACCGAAAAGATAATCAAAATTTTTAAAATTATATGATTGCTTTTTATTGCTACCAACACCACTTATTTTTGTTTCAATTTTAAGAGTCTCTGCATGACCAAAAAGATTGTTATGCATCCAATAAGTCTCAAAACCAGCACCATCTAAAGTTGAATAGCTACCGCCTACACCAAAACGACGCGGTTTACGTTCTTGTACAACAAGTGCAAGCGGTAAACTACCATCTAGATTACTAGTATCAGCCTCACGTATATTGATAGCACGAAAAACACCAAGGCGCGCAAGACGTTCATTTGCCTTAGCTAACGCATCAGAATCGTATATCTGCCCTGGTTTCAATCCGGTCATCCACGCGATATAAGCTGAATCTACACGTGGTTTCTTACTTATATTACGCACACTTAAAGGACCATAATGAGCCTTTTGTCCAGGACCAACAACAATCCGTCCTTCAACACGCAATGTAGCATGATCAGCCACGACTTCACTCTTCATAATTTTAGCTTTAGCATAACCTTGTTGCCGCCATCCTTCTATCGCCCATTTTTCTGCTTTCAAAATGGTTTCAGATTTAGCAATAGCCCCAACTTTATAGCCCAATTCTTCAATTGTGGGCATTTTATGCGCTTTACGTTTTTCAAACGGAGCTACTTTATCAATATTGGCAATACTAAAAACATATTGTGGACCAGCATTAATTGTAATAACGATATTCGATTGTGCTGGAAGTTGAGTTACCGGACTTAAATCAGCGACTTCTAAGCCATTAATTTTAATACTAATAACACCACCATAGCGTCCATCAGCATAAAGAGCAGAAAGAATTGCTCGATAATCTGAACGCGCCTTGGCGAGCAAACCAGAAGAACTGGCGGATGCTTTCTCTTTATCAGCAACAAGAGAAGAAACAGATTTAACTATTTTTATACCTTCTAATGGTGCACCTGGCGGTGCAACAACATCAACTTTATAAAATTTCTCTGTACTTTTGGTATAATGTGAAGAAGAATTTGTTTTCTTTTGACCAAAAAAAGGGATGCCGAAAAAATCAAATGCAGCAAGTGGCTGTGGAAAAGAAAAAGTAAAACACAAGCCTATAAATACACAGCGCACAGTCCCTGATTTTAACAAAATTCTTGTCTGGTATACCATAAAATCAGATACCTTATAATACACTTTGCATCTACTACGCTTTAAATAATATAAAAATAAGAAAGGTAAATATAATTACTTTGCACATTTTACACGTTTTATCACATCAAATAACACTCTGCGATACATAACGTTATCCTCCCCTTATATTTTCATAAAATTCTACACTGTTGTATAACACGAACAGCCTCATTCTTTTTTTCTTAACATATTTATTTAGCTTATTATAAATGTTTTATTGCGTCCCATATCATCATGGTTAAATTTGTACAAATGACTTTCCATGGGAATGCTAAAAAACTGCCCACGTATATAGTTCTCTCTATAAAAAAAGCTATAGAGATGCTTCTTGATTTTTATAAATAGATATGATTGTCTCTACCAAGTCTAAAGGGGGAAAATAAATAAATGATCGCACGTATTACAACTGTTGCTTTTCGCGGTCTAGAAGCAGTCCCTGTCGATGTACAGGTTATGATTTCGTCTGGTAAAATAGGAATGGCTATTGTTGGATTAGCTGATAAAGCAGTTGCAGAAAGCCGTGAACGTGTACAAGCAGCCCTCCACGCTTGTGGACTTTCTATGCCTACTAAACGAATTACGATTAATCTTGCACCAGCTGATTTGCCTAAAGAGGGATCGCATTATGATTTGCCAATCGCCGTAGGCTTAATGCTTGCTATGGGAATCCTCCCTCCCGAAGTAGCTCAAGACTATGTCATTTTAGGAGAATTATCACTGGATGGTTCACTTACCGCCGTTAATGGTGTTTTACCAGCTGCCATGACAGCTTTATCACTCGATAAAGGACTGATTTGTCCCTTCCAATGTGGACCTGAAGCAGCATGGGCAAATGCAGAAATAAATATTCTTGCCCCAGAGACTCTGCTCACTATAGTCAACCATTTCAAAGGAACCCAAATTCAAAAACGTCCACAACCGCGCCAATATACTATCGAAACTGAACTTCCAGATCTTTGCGAAATCAAAGGACAAAAAACAGCCAAACGTGCCTTAGAAGTTTGTGCTGCTGGACGCCATAACCTTTTGTTTGTAGGTCCCCCTGGTGCTGGAAAATCTATGCTAGCGCAACGCTTACCTTCCATTTTGCCACCTCTTGATAGCCGTGAGCTTTTAGATGTCTCTCTGATTGCTTCTATTACAGGAGAAACGGTTCATAATACCATTTCACTTCATTGCCCCTTTCGTTCCCCACATCATTCTGCTTCCATGGCCGCAATGATTGGTGGAGGGCTTAAAGGACGACCGGGAGAGGTCTCCCTTGCTCATAATGGTGTGTTATTCCTTGATGAATTGCCTGAATTTTCTCCACGGGTTCTTGATTCTCTTCGTCAACCTTTAGAAAGTGGGGAGTCAGTTATCGCCCGCGCTAATCACCATATTAGCTATCCTGCTCGCTTCCAACTTATTGCCGCAATGAATCCTTGCCGTTGTGGTATGGCAGGCGAAAAAGACCATGTTTGCCCTAAAGGGATACGCTGTCAAATCGATTATCAGTCCCGTATTTCTGGTCCTCTGCTTGACCGAATTGATTTACGGATTGATGTCCCTGCTTTGACGGCTATGGACCTTATGCAACCAGAACAATCAGAAAAAAGCTGCGACGTTGCCAAACGCGTCGCACGGTGCCGTACCATTCAAGCTAAACGTTTTTCAACAATGGGGTTTGATCATATTCGTACCAATGGCGATTGCCCTGCCAAAATTATAGAACAGATTGCCATTCCTGATAAAAGTGCGACCATACTCTTACGAGATGTGAGTGAAAAAATGCACCTCTCCGCACGCGCTTATCATCGCATTCTCAAAGTTGCACGCACAATTGCTGATCTTGACGGATCAGATACTCTTTCACGCTATCATCTCGCAGAAGCTATTTCCTATCGACTAGGCGCAGAAAGATTAACAGCCCTTAATTAAAAAACTACTCATCAATAAAAACTTATTGGAAAATAACGCAAATAAAGTTCTGTAAGTTTACCATCCTCTTCTAGAGATTTCAGCGCATAATTGAGTACATCAACCAATTTTTCATTCTTTTTTGCAACAGCAAGCTGCATTCCTTGCCCCAATAACTGTGGCGCCATATATGCCCCCCCAACAAAATGGCAGCAATCAACAGATTTTTGTTTTTTGAACCATAATGATAAAGCAAATCCATCATCAAAAATAAGGTCAATTTTACGCTCTTGTAATGCTTTATAGAGCTCTTCTCTCTTTTTAAACCTTTGCCATTTGGCTTTAGGAAAATAATATTGAAAGAGTTTTTCGTGAACACTTTTAGACAAAACACCACTGGTTAAATGTATCAATTGATCGCTTATTGGCTCATCGAGATTTAAACGTCGAGAAGCAACAAATCGCGCTGGAAAGCGCAAATATGACTTTGTAAAAACAAGATCTTGCTGGGTTTTACTTGTTTCTTTTAAACCCGCAATAATGACTTCTGCACCACCATTTTTAACATGTTCTACAAGCTCTTTCCAAGGAATCACTTCTATTTCACAAAGCTTCTCTAATTTTAATTTTGAGCAAATAGCGCGCAATAAATCGATATTATAACCTGCAAGATACCCCGATTGATCAATAAAATTAAAAGGAGGAAAATCAAAAGTTGTTACAAAACGCAAACGAAAGATATCCGTTGTATCAGGTTGTACCAAATGTTCATGCGAATCAAAAAAAGAAGGCAACCTTTCAGCTTCTGCGTAAGAGGAAAATAGAACCCCCCCCGCTACAAATAAAATACGAATAAAAATATTGTATGGATTATTGAATAAAAAGTACTGTAAACGCAATTGAAGATGTTTCACATATATAGATTTTTTTATTTTCAAAATCTCTCCCCCATTTTTCAAAACTAAGATGCAACACTTCTTAACTATTATCTAACGCACTTCACCAAAATATCTGGCGTTTAATAAATAAAATTCTTGCTATTTTTGAAACCATTGAAAATGCTTAGATTTCTGATGTTAATTTTCCAAAATGAATATATAAAAAGTAATTTTAGAGAAAAGCGATTTAATTTTTTAATATAAGAAATAAGCTGTATATACTTTATTGCGTATCTTAAAATATTAAGACCATTTCCTTGCGTATCACAACCTGGGAAGTATATAGATATATTGAAGAAAAGAGTAAAAATACCCCTCAAATGCCGAGGGTTTTCTCAACATTAAGGTTGCATCAACATTTAAGAGCTGAAAAATAAAATGATGATTCTGATTTGCACTTTATTGTCACGATGGGAAAGATGGGGGACATAAATCTTGTAGTATTCACAGGGTATTTTGCGTTATACTATTCAAACATCGTTGTAAAATGAGTTTGGGAACATTGAGAGATGCTCCTTAAAAAAGCGCGTGAATAAACAGTACAATGGCGTTTTGTTTTGAATGAGCGATGCAACCTCACGAGAATGCAAGAAACAAAAGCGTAAGATAATTCGTCATTACCCTCATTATTCAAAAACATCACCGTAGACGTTTTTTTAAATTGTAAAGTTGAATATAAAAGATGATCGTGGAAACGTGTTTTTACATTTACGCATTTATATTTTCCTCAAATGAAGCTTTTTTCACATTTTAAAGATGACACAAACCAATATACACAATATTTTCGCCTCAATCTAACATACAAAAGTTTGAACTGCTTAGAGAGCTCGCAACCTTTGTTTTAAATATATGGTAGAATTAGGATTGAAAAATTGATTTATGGATAAAACAAGTGAGACCTTTATTAGTGTAACACAAAAATGCATAACTAATTCTGAAACATTACGCATATGCAAAAATAAACAAAGTAAATAGCATCGTTTATGAAACAGCTTTTTGTATAAGTCATAAGTGTTTATTCGCCTTATATCACCGCCCTAGTGTTTTACAGCATAGCAGTACACTATCATTTTATCATTCTCTCCATTATATATCGACAGATATTGAATCTAGATCTGATATACGGTAAATATTTAATGTGGTTATTCCATAAATAACTGATCAGAACATTGAGCTTTAAAAAAAGCGGATAAAATATTGTAAATTGAACACAGGAATGGACTAACTTATGAGTGATGAAATAACCTCACCAGCACAAAGCAATAACTATGATGCCGCTTCTATCAAAGTTCTCAAAGGTCTTGATGCTGTACGCAAACGTCCTGGTATGTATATCGGTGACACTGATGATGGATCGGGGTTACACCATATGGTCTATGAAGTTGTAGACAATGCTATCGATGAAGCTTTAGCCGGTCATGCAACTCTTGTAAACGTCACACTCCATGCTGATGGTTCTTGTTCTGTTCGTGATAATGGACGTGGAATTCCGACAGATATCCATCCAACAGAAGGTATTTCTGCCGCTGAAGTTATTATGACACAGCTTCATGCCGGTGGAAAGTTTGATCAAAACTCTTATAAAGTTTCAGGCGGATTACACGGTGTTGGCGTCTCTGTTGTGAATGCATTATCCGTTTGGCTTAAATTGCAAATCAAACGCAATGGTAAAATTCATGAAATATCATTTACCCACGGGGTAGCTGATGCTCCATTAAAAGTTGTTGGCGATTGCGATCAAGAAAGTGGAACAGAAATTAGATTTTTACCAAGCTCTGAAACCTTTACTATGGTTGAGTTTGATTTTGAAACTTTAGAGCGTCGTTTACGGGAATTAGCTTTTCTAAATTCTGGGGTTTATATTCTTCTTGTTGACGAGCGTCATGCTGATATTAAATCCGTTGAATTGCATTATGAAGGTGGATTAATAGAGTTTGTGAAATATATTGATCAATCAAAAAAAGCTCTGCTTGATACTCCTATTTATATTGCAAGTGAAAAGGATGGTATGAGCGTTGATGTTGCCCTGTGGTGGAATGATTCCTATCATGAGAAGGTCTTGTGTTTTACCAATAATATCCCTCAGCGTGACGGTGGAACGCATTTGATAGGTTTCAGAAGTGCCCTTACACGCCAAATTAATGGCTATGCTGAATCTTCAGGTATTGCTAAAAAAGAAAAAGTGAACTTAACCGGTGATGACTGCCGTGAAGGATTAACAGCTATTCTTTCTGTCAAAGTTCCTGATCCAAAATTTTCTTCACAAACAAAGGATAAGTTAGTCTCTTCTGAAGTGCGCCCTATTGTTGAAAGTTTGGTCAATGAAGGTCTTTCAATATGGCTGGAAGAACATCCTCATGAAGCAAAACTTCTCATTAGTAAAGTGGTAGAAGCTGCAACAGCACGTGAAGCAGCACGCAAAGCACGTGAACTCACAAGACGAAAAGGGGCGCTTGATATCACTTCTCTACCAGGAAAGCTTGCCGATTGCCAAGAACGAGATCCCGCAAAATCAGAAATCTTTATTGTCGAGGGGGATTCGGCTGGCGGTTCAGCAAAAAGTGGGCGCTCACGTCAAAATCAAGCAATTTTACCCCTTCGTGGTAAAATCCTCAATGTTGAACGAGCACGTTTCGACCGCATGCTCTCATCTGATATGATTGGAACACTTATTACAGCTCTTGGAACGTCTATCGGTAAGGATGAATTTTCACCAGATAAATTACGTTATCATAAGATTATTATCATGACGGATGCGGACGTTGATGGAGCCCATATTCGTACTCTGCTGCTCACTTTCTTTTTTAGACAAATGCCCGAGTTGATTGAACGTGGACATCTTTATATTGCTCAGCCTCCTCTTTATAAAGTATCGCGTGGAAAATCTTCCCAATATATTAAAAATGAAGCAGCGTTTGAAGAATTCTTGATCGATACTGGATTAGAAGAAACAACGCTTGAGCTTTCAACGGGAGAAGTTCGTGCAGGGGCTGATTTGTATCAACTCGCTAAAGATGCTCGTATATTACGTCAACTTTTAAATGGTCTTCATACCCGTTATGACCGTAATATTGTTGAACAAGCAGCAATTGCTGGCGCTTTTAATCTTGAAGTCTTTGCAACACAAGAAAAAGCGCAAAAAATAGCAGATACTACAGCACACCGCCTTAATCTGATTGCTGATGATATGGAACAAGGTTGGAGTGGACAATATACAGCAGATGGAAGTTTATGTTTTGAGCGTATTTTGCGTGGTGTTAAAGATGTTGTTACGCTTGATGTGGGACTTATAAATTCAACTGACGCACGCCAAATTGATCGCATTTCCCAAAATTTTATCGACATATATCATCCTCCTGTTCTTTTACGTCGCAAAGATAAAACAGAGCGTATTTTTGGTCCTATGAGCCTTTTAGAGAGCATTTTTACAAACGGTAAAAAAGGTGTTACTCTTCAACGTTATAAAGGTCTTGGGGAAATGAATGCTGAACAACTTTGGGAAACAACGCTTGATCCCAATGCACGTTCTCTTTTACAAGTAAAAATTAATGATGCAACCGATGCAGATTCACTTTTTTCTCGTCTCATGGGTGATGAAGTTGAACCTAGGCGTATTTTTATTCAAGACAATGCCTTAAGCGTTGCCAATCTTGATATCTAAAGGTACTCTTCTGTTTTTGGCTGTGTAAATATCGTAGTTTTATACGTTGTTTTTTCGTAGTTGAACATTCCCTCTCTATTTCATTTACGATAAAAGAAAAATAAGGAAGATCATATACATGGCAATTGAAACAGAACGTGTAGGAACCAAGGGTGGCATGGAGCACTCTTTTGGTTTTACAATAGTAGATGAAACACAAAAACAATCCATGGTGGATGGTGTGTTTCATTCTGTTGCTGAAAATTATGACAAGATGAATGATATCTTATCCTTAGGGCTACACCGTGTGTGGAAAAATTCCATGATTGCTTGGCTTTCCCCACCAGCACTTTCTCATTGGAAAGTTCTTGATGTCGCTGGCGGTACAGGTGATATTGCTTTTCGTATTCTTAATGCTTCACGCCAAAAAGCCCATGCTACAGTGCTTGATATTAATGGCTCAATGCTCAGCGTTGGCAAAAAACGCGCACAAAAAAATGGTCTTGCCCCTCTGATTGATTTTGTTGAAGCCAATGCAGAAAATCTACCTTTTGAAGATCAAAGCTTTGACGCTTACACGATTGCTTTTGGAATTCGCAATGTTCCTCATATTGATCAAGCTCTTAGAGAAGCTTTTCGTGTTTTAAAGCTCGGTGGACGTTTCTTATGTTTAGAATTTTCAAATGTCGAGATGCCTTGGCTCGATAAAATTTATGATCTTTGGTCTTTCCATGCTATCCCTAAGCTAGGTCAATTTATCGCAAATGATGGCGATGCTTATCGTTATTTGGTTGAATCTATCCGCAAATTTCCTAAGCAAGATGATTTTTCCCATATGATCAAGCATGCGGGGTTTTCGCGGGTATCGTACCGCAATCTCACCGGTGCGATTGCAGCGCTGCATTCAGGTTGGAAAATTTAAAAATGGTGCAAATTTCCCCTTACTTTCAATTGATGCGTGCAGGATGGGTTTTAACACGTGAAGGTGTTTTAAGTGCTCTTCCTCATGATGATCTTCAAGGATTTCCAGCGCTATGTCATCGTATAGCGAGTGCATTAGCACGACGCAAAACAAAAAAGAAACAGCGATCTGAAAATATTTCATATGCCATTAATAAGCTTGGACCCTCTTACATAAAACTTGGTCAATTTCTTGCCACAAGACCTGATATTGTTGGGCGTGATATTGCGGAAGATTTGTCACAGCTACAAGATCGTGTCCAAACATTTTCTTGCACTGCCGCTATTGCTCAAATTGAAAGTTCTCTTGGTCGCTCTATTGATGATTTATTCGTAAATTTTTATCCCCCCATTGCCGCCGCTTCTATTGCTCAAGTTCATCCAGCTGAATACAGTGATGAAACTGGCCATAAGAAAAAATGTGCTGTAAAAGTTATTCGTCCTAATATCAGAGCACGTTTTTCTAAAGATCTTAGAGGATTCTATCTCATTGCTCATTTACAAGAGCGCTATATCCCTGCCTCTCGAAGGCTTCGTCCTGTTTGTGTGGTGGATACTTTAGCACAAACAACACGACTTGAAATGGATTTACGCTTAGAAGCAGCAGCTATATCTGAAATGGCTGAAAATATTCAACATGATACAGGCTTTCGGGTTCCACGTATTGACTGGGAACGGACAGGACGTAATGTTCTTACAATGGAATGGATTGATGGTATAAGAATATCCGAAATTTCCAAACTTAAAGAAGCAGGTTTTGATTTGAAGGCGCTCGCTATTACGCTTATTCAATCTTTTCTTCGCCATACATTGCGTGATGGTTTTTTTCACGCCGATATGCATCCTGGTAATTTATTTGTAGATGAAAAAGGATGTATTGTTGCTGTTGACCTAGGCATTACAGGAAGGCTTGGTAAAAAAGAAAAGCATTTCCTTGCTGAAATTCTTTATGGCTTTATTACCCGCGATTACCATCGGGTTGCACGTGCCCATTTTGAGGCAGGTTATGTTCCTTCACACCATAATATCGAAAGCTTTGCGCAAGCCAACCGCGCTATTGGCGAACCAATTCACGGACAATCAGCACAAAGCATTTCCATGGCTAAATTGCTCACTTTATTGTTTGAAGTCACTGAATTATTTGACATGCAAACGCGACCTGAACTTTTATTGTTGCAAAAAACGATGGTTGTTGTGGAAGGCGTTGCCCGCACATTAGACCCCACTTTTAATATGTGGAAAGCTTCTGAACCCGTTGTCAAAGAATGGATTAGTAAAAATTTAGGACCCGTAGGCGTTGCAAAAGACTTTAGTGAAGGAGCACAAGCTCTCCTTTCGCTGGCACGCAAAACACCACAATTGGTTCAAAATTTCCAACGGATAGAAGAAGATTTCAATCAAATGAGAAAAACAGGTTTTAATCTTTCTCCTGCTACCCTCAAACAACTTGCTGTGGAACAAAGTCATAGAAACCGTTATGGTCGTTATAGTCTTTTTATCATTGCACTTTGTTGCGCTTGTCTTACTTTTTACTTTTTTCATCTTTTCTAATCTCCTTAATATGCTAAAAATATCAACAATGAAATCATTGCAATCATTTTATTTCTTGGAGGTATTTTATGGCCAGTATTACCATTCGTAACCTGTCTCCTGAAACCAAAGAAGCTTTACGCATACGCGCCGCGCAAAATGGTATTTCTATGGAAGAAGAAGTCCGACGCCTTTTAAGCAATCCCACTCCTCTCACCACACAACCCCTTCATACTAGCGCTGTTGAAATGCAATCATTGAAATCAAAATCTCTCCTTCTTATTATTGGTGGAAGTATTGCATCCTATAAAGCACTTGATTTGATTCGCCGTTTACAAGAACGTGGAGCACATTTAAAAGTTGTAATGACAAAAGCAGCGCAAAAGTTTATTACGCCTTTAGCCGCTGAAGCTTTAAGCGGTGGTACTGTATATACTGATTTATTTTCACGCGAAGAAGAACACGATATCGGACATATCCGTTTAGCACGTAATGCTGACCTTATTATTTTAGCCCCTGCTACAGCCAATCGCATTGCAAAAATAGCCAATGGCATAGGAGATGATCTGACTGATTGCATTCTTTTAGCGGCACGCTGTCCACTCTTAATTGCACCCGCCATGAATCCGTCCATGTGGGCGCATCCTGCCACTATTCGCAATGTTGCACAACTGCGCGCAGATGGCGTTCATATCATCGGACCAGAAATCGGAAATATGGCTGAACGTGACGAGATAGGATATGGACGCATGAGCGAACCTTTAACTATTGTCGCTACCATAGAGACTATTTTGAATGTGCATGAAAAACCTCTCTCTGACCGCCATTTCATCGTTACCTCTGGCCCTACCCATGAACCAATTGATCCAGTGCGTTATATTGCTAATCGGTCTTCAGGTAAACAAGGCCATGCCATCGCAACCGCTCTTGCGCATTTGGGTGCAAAAGTAACACTTATTTGTGGACCTGTTAATCTTGCAGACCCACAAGAAGTAAAAACCATTCATGTTGAAACAGCACAACAGATGTTACAAGCCGTTCAAACCGCATTGCCTGCTGATGGTGCTATCTTTGTTGCCGCTGTTTGTGACTGGCGCAGTCAAACGCAGTCTTTACACAAAATTAAAAAGAATGCTCATAAAATACCACCATCCCTTCATATGGTTGAAAATCCTGACATTTTAGCAACGATTGGACACGCTCCAAACCGCCCCTCATTGGTCATTGGTTTTGCTGCTGAAACATGTGATATCATTGCCAATGCGCAAAAAAAATGTGTTGAAAAAGGAGCTGATTTCATTCTTGCTAATGATATTTCTCTTCAACTAGATGGTACAAGTGTCATGGGTGCTGATACAAATCAAGTTTATCTCGTAAGTAGAAAAAAAGTTGAACAATGGCCCCATATGAGTAAACAACACGTAGCGCAAAAATTAGCAAACGTGATTGTATCATTTCTTGCCCCCAAAACACCTACTCCTCATGAGGAAAATATACCCCTTTGCAAATAAGAACTCTTCAAACGCGTTGATATTAAAACACCTTATAAAATAGAACTGACAATATGTGTCTATCCATCTCAATTAGTATATAATATTTCTGGTTTATAATGATAATATCGCATTGTTCATATTAAATTAGAATCCCAGATATCATAAGATTCTCTCATTCCTAATCTCTCTCATGTTGAATCAATAAAAATCATTTTCTTGCACGTTGTAAACAAGGATAACTGTATGAATACAAAACGTTTCAGAAAGAACTAAAAGCGCTTATAATGGACCGTCTCAAGAACCAAGGGCTTGTCTCGGACAACACTGAGGATGATGGTGCCAGCGTGCTCTTTTTATTAAGCGTAAAGTTAGTGATGCCCTATAAGTTTTATATTATTCACGAGAGCTTTACCCATATACCATTCACAAACGCTGTTGCGAAATGGGTGTGATGAGCGTTGGGAAATGTTTTTTTAAAAAATCCTATCTCACCCTAGCCTTCATAAAAGCAGGATCTATTGCACCACTGTCTCGCCAGCTTATAAAAAAACAAGCTATCATTCACTTTGGCTACCATCAATTTTGACAAAGCTCTTGTAATGGATAAAATTTATAAAAAGCATTTTCTTTCTTCAATGTTTTTATCCACATATTGGTCATATTTATGATATGCAAATAAATGATTTTGATTGTTTCATGATGAGAGCAGCTAATGAGAAAATATGACAACTTTATTTTGAGCTCTTATTCGCTATGAAAAATAATGTATAAATCAATAATATTATAACATCTCAATGCAATTTTAAGCATACTTCATGCTGACGCTCATAAAGAATGTAGACAAAATTCATTGTACCACTGTCTATAAGTTTATGAAACTGAAGCCTTTATTATTTTCCTCAGTGATCGGTCTTTAAGATTAAATGTCTGTGTCCTCTCTCCAGAATACCAAGACCACAAAGACTAGAATTTTATCCATGATATCTTCACATTGTGATGTTTCATGAGAAGCATTTTTATTCCTTTATCGAAAGCTTTGTATCCATACATTGGTCTCGCCTATAATGTGTACGTAAATAATTTTTTGATGTTGAATAGAGTCTTTGAAATTAAAGAATATTTCTATATTTGGGATTTTATTCAAGTTGAAAATGATCAATTCTCTTCGATAAATTAGTGGTGTTATTATCTAAAAATTATTTGATACAGTGCACCACTTGTATGAAAAGTGCTTCAATGAATGCTTACTTCATTGCACTTATGGCTTTTAAAATTCAAAATCTCATCATTTTTAAGCATCCGTGGTTTCTCCCTTTCTTTGCTTCTTCTCAAAAAACTGCTCTTCTATGGGATCTGACAGTCAATCGCCTAAGCTTATTTTTTCCACTTCTATCATATTAATCATTCTGTTGCCCAAAATTAGAATATCTACGGAGCTACTACGTTACCCCTATTCCATTGAACTCAATATTTTTTTGAAAGCGAGAGGCAAAAGCATGCCGCCAAATAGTAGAAAAGTACAGAATTTTAGGAATTGTGCAAAACAATTAAACATTTAGATAAACGAAGTTAGATAACTCTACTGAATAAATAGAAATAAACAACTTTTCTCCCAAATAGTTCTTATTCCTTAATTTTTTACATATATCATATAAACGCAATAATCTACACTATGTACAAAAATACTAAAAATTTCTTCTACAACAGCTACTTTTTAAATTCTTCTTTGTTTTTAAAAATCAAAATTTCTATTTATTCAAACTTTATTTTTAACAAAGAAACCTTAACCGTTTTTTATAATGTTCTTGAAAAAAATCTTGTAATTCAAAGAAAGAAAAAATTACACTGTACATACTTTAAATATATTTCTTGTTTTTTTTGCTTCTTTCCTTAGTTTATTAATCTATGATTTTTACTGCTGCTTATCGTGCTTTACAACGTCTTCTGACCTCGCAATATCGTATTATGATACTGAAAGCATTGGGGGTTACTTTTTTCATTCTCACCATTTTATGGTTATGTGTGCACCAACTTTTTGTGTCTTACTTTTGGCCCTGGATTGCTCAATTTCTTCCTGGACTCCCTAGTTGGGCGGGATGGATTGGTTTTAGCATGCTTATCATCTTTAATCTTGGGTTGGCTCTTTTGTTGGCTTTTTTGATTGCACCCATCACAGCTATGATTGGTGGTTTTTTCATTGACTCTGCTGCTGAAATCATTGAAAAGGAGGATTACCCAAACGAGCCTATTGGACAAGCCTTGCCGTTTCAGCGTTCTCTTATCATTTCCTTTAAATTTGTTATTTTAAGCCTTCTTGGTAATGGAATTGCTTTTATTTTATTCTTCATACCAGGTATTAATTTAATTGCTTTTTATCTTATTAATGGTTATTTGCTCGGTCATGAATATTTCTTGTTTGCGGCTTACCGTTTTCGAACAGAGCAAAATGCGCGTGCTTTTTTACATACTCATTACACAACAGTTTTTGGCGCAGGATTATTGATAGCGATTTTTGTTTCGATTCCTATTATTAATCTAGCAACACCGCTTTTTGCCGCCGCCTTTATGACACATTTACACAAAATGCTTTCCCAAAAGACCATAGCACGCATTACACAAAAATAGTGTTCCTTGACTTTAAGGTTAATAAAACTTGCCAGCCAAAGAAAGCATAATATAAAATTTTATGCTTTATCTTTTATTAAAGCAATATATTGATTTATAATGATAACTTATCGTTTCACAACATGAGTGAAAAACCTAAATATTATGAGGATTTCTCATTTTAATCCTATTCATATTGGATCAATTGAAATCGTTTGTTAATATATCATAAACGGAGGTGGTGTGCGGATAAAAGTACTTTCAAAAAGGCGTGAAATATCTTTATATGAATCCTCTTAATGCAAACATTATCGTCGCATTGAAAACTGAAAAAGAGTATGATGGTGCCGCTTTGTACCTTCTATTTCAGTAAAAACGGATAGCATAATGTCTTTTATACCATTCATGGAGAGTGTATATTCTTCATAAGAGAGTTTTGGAAATTATTGAAAGATATCTGTGTAAAACAAGCACGTAAATGAGTAATATAATGGTATTTTGAGCGTATTCTATTTTAATTGTAAAAAGCGTGCGCTTTAAAGAAACCTTTTGAAAAAAATCTTGCTCTGATGTTAGCGTTTCGCTAATATAGCGTTATTGTATTCATTATCTTTAATGGATTATTTTAGCCTTGTTAGCGCCTTATACTATAAGGTTTCTTTTCTTCAAAACTGTTGATACGAATGATTAATTGGATATTCATTTTTATTAAAAAATAAGGCGTTTGTTAACCATCGCAAGGAGTAAATTTTAACACCAAAGTAAAAAATACAAACATGTAAGTTCTTAAAACTTATGAGAAATTTATTATAGGGAATACTCTTCATGATGCATATGATTGTTATAATATGGGAAAAATTAAAAATTAAAAAACAAGCTATACGTACACTGATAAAAGTATTAAATAGACTCCTTTGTTCAACCGGTAAAGCAAATGTGACTGCTTAAGTTCTATATTCTTTCAAATCATGCAAAAGATGCACAATATTTAAAGGAAGGTTATAAAGATGAACTGGATTACAAATTATGTTCGTCCTAAAATTAACTCTATATTGGGGCGCCGTGAAATTCCAGAAAATCTATGGATTAAAGATCCTACCAGTGGTGAAATGGTCTTCCATAAAGATCTGGAAGCTAATCAATTTGTAGCTCCCAATTCTGGTCATCATATGCGTATCAGTGCTAAAAATCGTCTCATGCATTTTTTTGATGATGGTGTTTATACAGCTCTTGAAAATCCAAAAGTTGTAACAGATCCTTTAAAATTTCGTGACGAAAAACGCTATATTGACCGGTTAAAAGATTATCGTTCTAAACTTGGGGTTGATGACAATATTTTAAGTGCACGTGGTACGATTGAGGGTTTGCCAATTATTGCAACTGTTCAAGATTTCGCCTTTATGGGTGGATCACTTGGTATGGCTTCAGGAGAAGCTATTATCAAAGCTTTTGATACTGCCATTGCTGAAAGGCGTCCGCTGGTTCTTTTTGCTGCTTCTGGTGGTGCACGCATGCAAGAAGGAACACTCTCGTTGATGCAAATGCCCCGTACAACAGTAGCGATTGAAATGTTGAAAGAAGCAAAGCTTCCCTATATTGTTGTGCTGACTAATCCAACCACCGGTGGTGTTACTGCTTCTTACGCCATGCTTGGTGATATTCACATTGCCGAGCCTGGCGCTATGATTGGTTTTGCTGGTCCACGTGTGATTCAACAAACTATACGCGAAACCCTACCAGAAGGTTTTCAAAGTAGTGAATATCTGCTTGAACATGGTATGATTGATATGGTTGTATCGCGTTTAGAAATGAAAACAACAATTGCGCGTATTTTACGCTTGATGATGAAACGCCCTGCTGTTTTTAACCCTTCCGATCCATCCCCAACAGACTCTCAAACATCGCTTTCTAGGACAAAAGCAGCTTAAGTTTATGCAACAAAGTCAAATACAAAGGGTGGTGGATGATTTACTAAAAAATTATCCGAAAAAATTTGATCTTTCTTTAGAGCGTATTGTTCACCTTTTAGAGCGTCTTGGTAACCCACATTTAAAACTTGCCCCTGTTATTCACATCGCTGGAACAAATGGCAAAGGATCTGCTTCAGCAATTTGCCGTGCTCTTTTGGAAAGTGCAGGATACCGCGTTCATGTTTATAGCTCACCTCATCTCGTCAACTGGAATGAACGCTGCCGGTTAGGTCAAAAAGGAGGTGGTCAACTTGTTACAGAAAACCAATTGGCTGAGACAATCCGTGAAATTATAAAAGTAAATCGTCAAGAGCCGATTACTATTTTTGAAATTTTTACAGCCGCTGCCTTTATGTTGTTTAGTATACATCCAGCTGATGTTGTCATTTTAGAAGTTGGATTGGGAGGACGTTTTGATGCTACCAATGTCGTTAACAAACCAGCTGTATCGCTTATTATGCCCATTGATTATGATCATGAGAGCTTTCTTGGAAATACAATTGCTCAAATCGCTTTTCAAAAAGGAGGGATTATCAAACCAAACGTTCCTGTAGTCATTGGGAAGCAAAATTATGAAGAAACTCTTGCTACTTTAATACCCCTTGCTAATAAAAATAAAGCATTTTATGCTCTCTTTGATCAAGATTATCAAAGTTATAAAGAACATGGACGTATGGTTTTTCAAAACAATCAAGGTCTCATGGATCTTCCCCTTCCTAACCTTATTGGAGACCACCAAGTTGCCAATGCTGGTGCATCTCTTGAAGCAGTTTATCAAGCGGGTTTTCAACTTTCAGAACAAACCATAAATGACGCTTTAAAAAATATTTATTGGCCCGCACGAATGCAGCATCTTACCCAAGGACTTTTGGTTGATCAACTATCTCCTGATATTGATTTATGGTTAGATGGTGGTCACAATCCTGCTGCAGGAAAAGTTATTGCGGCAGAACTTACACAATGGAGAAAAAAAACAGATCGCCCCATTATTATGATTGCTGGCATGCTTAATACCAAAGATGCTGTCGGTTATTTTCGTCCTTTAGCTAACCTTGTCGATAAAGTATATACGATACCGCTGCTTGACAATAATGCCAGTATCTCTCCAACAGACTTAGCTGAATCAGCCCAAAAAGTAGGAATCCCTGCTGCCCCAAAAGCGCACCTACAAGATGCTTTGCATAAAATTAAAATGGAATATAAAGAGGCTATTGTCCTTATTAGTGGTTCTCTTTATCTTGCGGGTGATATTTTGCGTGACAATAAAACACCACCGTGCTAGATAATTAACTATTTTTAAAGCTTTGAAAGATAGACTTTTTAATCATGCAACTTGATTGTGCACTTTATCAACATCCTAAACTCATTACTGTTTTTGGCGGATCCGGTTTTGTAGGACGACATGTCGTTGAAACTTTGACTAAGCGGGGATATCGCGTTCGCATCGCTGTTCGTTGTCCACAAAAAGCTTATTATATGCTCCAAATAGGAGAAGTAGGACAAACCCAAATGCTTAAAACAGATATCAAGCATCGTGCCTCTGTTGCACGCGCATTGCTTGGAGCTGATGCGGCAGTGTTTTTACCCGGTAGCTTAAAACAAGCAAATCAATCGAATTTTAAAAACACACAAATTGATGGTGTTTACAATGTTGCTGAATTAACAGCAGAAACTGGTATTCCGCTCATCTATATGTCAACACTTGTGGCTAACGAGAATGCTTCATGTCTTTATGCACGTGTTAAGTTTATGGGTGAACAAATCATTCATAACAAGCATCTTCAAGCAATTATTATCCGTCCATCCGTTATCTTTGGACCAGAGGATTGTTTCTTTAACACCTTAGCAGATTTGTCACGTTTTTTACCAATTATGCCTCTTTTTGGAGGTGGACAAAGCAAATTGCAACCCGTGTATGTTGGTGACGTTGCTGAGTTTATCGTGCGCGCTTTAGATGGACAGGTTGCTTGGGGAAAAAATTATGATCTTGGTGGTCCCCAGATTATCACCCTCCAAAATGCTCTTGAAAATATACTTAAAATCATTCGTCGTAAAAAAACAATCCTATCTATGCCTCTTTCTGTCGGTCTATTGATTGGAGGAATTTTGGGAACAATCGGTAAATTGCCTTTTGTACCAACACTCGTAACAGCCAATCAGATACGTTTTTTGCAAATGGATAACATTGTCTCTAAAGAAGCTATAGAGAATGGATATACGCTAGAAGGAGTAGGAGTTACTCCTAGAGCAATGGCAGCATTCTTGCCAAGTTATCTCTGGCGATTTCGTCCACATGGTCAATTTTCCCAAAACCTACTCGTCTAGAATAAATTCTTCCAAAACTGAGTTAATTATTTGATTTATAATTCATAGCGCGTTGTTAGCGGTTTTAGAATCAGAGTGTTCAATAGAGTGATGTTTTTGCATTTTTAATGCTCCATTTAGTATCACAAAAAATGTTTAATCGTATATCTATAGTCTTTTGATAAAAATCGTTGAAAACAGGAGAAAAGCACTTCTTATAAACTGTCTTTATCAAAGAGCAGGTTCAACATTGGAATCCTAAAGAACCGATTCTGAACTGCCTATCCATAAACATGATAATCTATGGCTTTGCATTTATATTATTTTGCTAAAAAGCTTAATAATGAGATTAAAGTAATTCTTCCTTTTTCAACAACCGCATAAGTGAGTAGAATACGAGTATACTACTTTCGATATTATCCCATAAAAATCAATATAAAAACTGTAAAGCAATGCACCATTTTTATTATTTAAAAGGTATTCCCTCTGGAAACTTTTAAAAGCTTTAAAGTTACGTGAAAAGGATAGAATTTTGTTTATATAATAAGACTTATCATGAAGATCTCTTATTCTGTCAGTAATATCACTATTCAGATCCATAAATGCATATTTTTTGCACAAATTTATGGAGATTTTAAAAGAGCTTTTTCACATAAAGAAGTCCTCTTCTTGTCTTGCATTTTTTTTTAATTTCTCCTACCGTCTTGGAAAAACTTATTTTAAAGGAATGAAGAATGGCAGCTCAAGATTTTGTTGTCAAAGATATTGCACTTGCCGCTTATGGTCGTAAAGAACTTGATATTGCTGAAACTGAAATGCCTGGTTTGATGGCTTGTCGTAAGGAGTTTTCTTCCAGTCAACCTTTGCGCGGAGCGCGTATTTCTGGCTCATTGCACATGACAATTCAGACAGCTGTTTTAATTGAAACATTAAAAGCGATTGGCGCCGATATACGATGGAGCTCTAGCAATATTTTTTCTACGCAAGACCATGCAGCAGCAGCTATCGCCGCAACAGGCATTCCTGTATTTGCCATTAAAGGTGAAACATTGGAAGAATATTGGACTTATATAGATGCAATCTTCCAATGGCCAGATGGTAATCCTTCCAATCTTATTTTAGATGATGGAGCTGACGCCACAAACTATATTTTAATGGGAAGTCGTGCAGAACAAAATAAAGATATTTTATCGCATCCCAAAACAGAAGAAGAAGAAATTTTTTTCAAACAAATACAAAAGCGTATGGATGCAACGCCAGTTTTTTTTACACGACAGCGCGCGGCAATTAAAGGTGTAAGCGAAGAAACCACAACAGGTGTAAACCGTCTTTATCAGTTACAAAAAGAAGGACTTCTACCTTTTCCTGCTATTAATGTTAATGATAGCGTCACTAAATCAAAGTTTGATAATAAATATGGATGTAAAGAATCATTGGTCGATGGTATTCGACGTGGAACAGATGTGATGATCGCTGGTAAAACTGCCATTGTCTGTGGTTATGGTGATGTAGGAAAAGGTTCAGCAGCATCTCTTTCTGGTGCTGGGGCTCGTGTTAAAATAACAGAAATTGATCCTATTTGCGCTCTTCAAGCCGCTATGGATGGCTATGAAGTTGTTAATTTGGATGATGCTGCTTCCAGTGCTGATATTATCATCACGACAACAGGCAATAAAGATGTTGTTCGTTTAGATCATATGCGACAAGTAAAGGATATGTGTATTCTTGGAAATATTGGTCATTTTGATAACGAAATCCAAGTCGCTGCCCTTAGAAATTTGCCATGGACAAATATTAAACCACAAGTTGATATGATCACCTTTCCCGATGGAAAACGCATCATTTTGCTCTCTGAAGGGCGTTTGTTAAACCTCGGGAATGCGACTGGGCATCCTTCTTTTGTCATGTCAGCCTCGTTTACTAATCAAGTTTTAGCGCAAATTGAACTTTTTACCCGTTCAGAACACTATACAAATGAAGTCACTGTTTTGCCTAAACATCTTGATGAAAAGGTTGCACGTCTACATCTGGATCGGTTAGGAATAAAATTAAGTGTTTTATCAGAAGAACAAGCCGCTTATATTGGAGTCTCACCACAAGGACCTTATAAACCAAACCATTATCGTTACTAATACGTTTCCTTGGGTTAAAAAAGGGAAAGATGCCGTGCTCAGCTTTGGTGACTATAACCCCAAAGAAAAAGCTCAAAAAGAGATCCGAATCTATACGTATATATTTTGCCTTTTTTTCTTTTTTTCTCCAACATGCGCTTTTGCTCAGTCATTGGAAGGTTATTTACCATTTTTCTTCACTTTGCCGAATGGTCCATGGCTGCTTTTAGCGCTGTGTGGAGGAATTTCTTGTGCTTCACTTCTCACGTGCCTAGCTGTTATTATGCGTGCAAAAAAAACTGCACAGAAGCCTTTGAAGATAATTCAGGCAAATTTTTCTGAAAAACTTAAATATTATGAATGGCTTCTGGAAGAAACCGAGCAATTCCTTCTTATTTGGGAAAATCCAACAACCTTACCCCGTGTCGTTGGTGCCCTTTCTGCATTGCAAAAAATAGGAATCGACCAGAAAGATTTTCAGCGTTTTGAGCTCTGGGTTGAAGAAAATTCTCTGCGAGAACTTGATTATGCATTGACTCAACTACGTTGTAAATGTCACCCTTTTGATCTTTCTATCACCACCACAAACAATGTATTGCTGCAAGTTACAGGAGTCATCGCAGGAACAGTCGCTATTGCTCGTTTTCAAGATATCTCAAAACAACAGAGTGAAAATGCTCGTTTACAGAAAGATATCGCCCGCCTTCTTACTGAACTGAGAATGCAGCGTAATCTTCTTGATCTTATTCAAGAGCCCGTATGGATAAAAGATTGTGAAGGAAAAGTTTGTTTTATCAATCGCGCCTTTAGAGAAATGACAGATTTTCGTGAAGGCAGTGATGAAGTGGGGGATCTTTTCAATGAAAATACACAACGCAAAACAGATGAAATAGAAACAATTTTTCAAGAACATGTTCACACAGTTATTGATGGAGAACGACATCGTTTTCATCTCACACGTATTACAACAGCCGAAGGGATGGCAGCTTTTGCGCGTGATGACAGCGCATATGAAAATCTTGCTCATGAATTAAGTTATGTTCTTCAAAGCCATTGTGAAACACTTGACCAAATTTCAACAGCTGTAGCTATTTTTGATACAAACCAAAAATTAAAATTCTGTAATCATGCTTTTAAAATTTTATGGCCGTTGGAGACTTCCTTTTTAGAAAGTGAACCAAGCCATACATTATTTCTTGAACGTCTACGTGAAAAAGGGCTCATTGCTGAACACCCCGATTGGCGCGCATGGAAAGAAGAACTTTTTAAAGCCTATCGACAAACAGAATCGAACCAACAAATTTGGAATCTTCCAGATGGGCGTACGGTGCGTGTTATCTCGAACCCTCATCCACAAGGAGGTGTCACTTGGCTTTACGAAAACCTTACAGAAAAAATTGATCTTGAACGCCGTTATAATACACTTATTAAAATACAAGGTGAAACACTTGATAAACTTTCCGAAGGCGTGGTTGTTTTTGGTACTGATGGACGCCTTCGTTTATCGAATCCTGCCTTGTCGAAATTGTGGTCTCTTCCTTATAATTTACTGGTAGAAGGGACCCATATTACACAGTTACAAAGCCATTGTTCAGCCTTAACCTTAGGACAAGAATGGGATCAATTTACCAAATTCATTACCGGTTTTGCTGAAAAACGTGAAACATATTCAGGTCGTATAGATCTTAAAAATGATATGATTATTGACTATACTCTGGTTCCTCTTCCCGATGGACAAACAATGCTTACTTTTGTGAATGTTACAGATACTGTCCATGTTGCACGTGCTCTTCAAGAAAGAAATGAAGCATTAGAAAGTGCTGATCGTTTGCGTAATGAATTTGTCCAACATGTTTCCTATGAATTGCGTACACCTCTCACCAATATTATTGGATTTTCGGATATTTTACGTGATCAAATTTTCGGCTCTATCAATAAACGTCAACAAGAATATCTTGGGCATATTCATTCAGAATCAGGAACTCTTTTAAATATTGTTAACGATATTCTTGATCTTGCTACCCTTGATGCAGGCATTATGGAGTTGGACATAAAATCGGTTAATATTGCAGATGCTATGATACAAGCAGTAGCACGTGTAGAAGATCGCCTTAATGGACGGCATATTACGCTTTTACAACAAATTTCTCCTTCCTTAAATTCTATTTCTGCTGATGAAAAGCGCTTGCATCAAATTTTTGTGAATGTACTGAGTAATGCTATTAATTTTGCAACGGAGGCGAGTACTATTGAATTTTGCGTCGATGAACAAGATGATAACATTGTCTTTAGCGTTCACAATCAGGGCTCTGACATCCCAGAAGACGTTCTTGATCGTATTTTTAAACGTTTTTCTTCCCATTCACACCATGGTGGGCGTGCGGGAGCGGGTCTTGGCCTTTCCCTTGTAAAAAGTTTCGTTGAACTACACGGTGGACATGTTGAAATTCTTACCGGTTCTGGAAAAGGAACAACAGTTAAATGTTTTTTCCCACTCTCCAAAGGAGATACGATTTTTTAATTTTAACCTTTATGATAACAAAAATTTTTCATCCATTTCATGGAACTTTTAATGAATTTTAGTTTTTTTCTTGAAAATGAAGAGGCAACAAAGCTTTTTGCACAAAATTTAGCTCTTTCTTTAAAGCCAGGAGATCTTGTAACGCTGCAAGGAGATCTTGGAACTGGAAAATCAACCATTGCACGTACAATCATTCAAACACTTGCGAACGATAACACTATGGATGTTCCAAGCCCTACTTTTACTCTTGTGCAAAGCTATCAACTTCCAAAGTTTGAAATTATTCATGCTGATCTTTATCGCCTTTCTATGGCAGAAGAAATTGATGAATTAGGGCTTCATGAAGCTCGTGAGAAAAATATTTTACTTGTTGAATGGCCAGAAAGAAATACAGCTCTTTTAGAACTCGCCACTTTTGCACTCACCTTACACTATAAAGAACATGGGCGTCATGTAACAGTTAGATCAGCGCAACATTCCATTGAATGTTTGCAACAGTCTTTTACAATTCGTACATTTTAAAAAAACATGAACATCATCATTTTTAATTTGATAATACCTCAGTACTACCTATGAAATCTGAGATGATGGACAACATAAAGAAGGCTTCATGGAGGCACCAACCATGGAAGATGAAACGAAATGCTGACTCTTTTATATAACAATGACATAAATTGCAAAGGACAGCCGTTAATTTATAGAAATTCATCAATTTATTTTAGAGAATCTGATACCTACAATTTTGATTTTAGAGAATAGTATAAGAGAATTTTAAATTGAAGTGATAACCCTTTAGAAGAGCATTATATAACCTGTAGTGAATTGCTTGTCTCTTTCTGCTTAAAAATTGTGAGCTTCAGAAAAGTAATTTGCAAAGTTTTTGCTTAAAATCTCCCTTTATGTGTTGAAAACACTATCTATCTCAATAGTCTTATCTAAGAAGAAATACCTTTAATGAAATTATCATTAACCCAATATTTTTAACGCGCCTATAAGGAAAGAATTGCATATATTCTTCATACAAAGCAATTTTTTATAAAAAATGGTCAATTGAATCATGCATAAAAGCACGAATTCTTAAATTCATTTAAAATTTTGATTTTTATTGTCTTTTCATTATAATATAATGCAAAAAAGAATATTTTAAAAAAGTCAAAAGGAGAGACAAAATTTCTCTCCTTTATAGTGATTATATGTGGAATTAACTAAGCCCATCTTTTATCCATTCAGAAAGACGTCCTTTAGAGGTAGCGCCAACCATATTCGATGAAATATTTCCATTTTTAAACATTAATAATGTAGGGATAGAACGTACTCCGTATTGGGTAGCCAGTTCCGGATTTTCATCAATATTTACCTTAGCAATTTTAACTTGATTTTGCATTTCTATTGAAATTTCATCCAACATTGGAGCAATCACTTTGCAAGGGCCACACCATTCTGCCCAAAAATCAACCACAACAGGGGTGGAAGAGGTTAGAACTTCACTTTCGAAATTGTCCTTATCAACTTTTATACACGTCATTGATTTATCCTTTATATTCACCTTTTATAGATTGGTATAATAACAATTCATATCAAGTTATTGCAAAGATAAATTATTAAAGGACTTTTTTATACCAGGGATTGTGCGTTGTGTTTGTTTGAGCGATTTTATGAAAGTAAATAAAGTGTAAAAATGCTTTGCAGGGAAAAGACTAACTTATAAGGCAACTTCACTAAGAAATGCCTCAAGTTTTTCTGGAGGAAGTTTAAAAATTTTGGCTTCTTTACTGTAGATAAGCAGAGCCTGTATATCTTTATCGGGATGAATAGCTTGCAATAATTTTCGATAAAGAGCCATTTGCAACCAATGATGGGAAGCAATAGCAGCTTCATTTTCTGGCGGGGTTCCTGTTTTAAAATCTGCAAAGATAACGCTGTTTTGCGTGATGTAGAGACGGTCAATTTGACCAGAGATTGCTTGTTCTTTTCCACGAATTTTCACAATACCCATTAAGGAGACCTCAGCACGTGAATGCTCAGAGAAAAGGGGTTTGAGATAAACATGATCTAATATTTTCCAAATATGGCAAAGAGCATCTTCTCTTTGGCTCTCATGCCAATGAGAGGCTTTGATATTGAGATAGTTTCGAGCATAATCTCGACGTTTTTGTGGGGGACAATCGGGCAAATACTGTAACAATCGGTGAACGAGATTACCATATTCAATGGAAAAAGCTCTGTTTGTGTTCATGGCTCCTAAAACAGGTGAAGTGGTAAACTGTTTTGGATTTGAGAATAGCTCTGTATCAGCTTCAATGGAAAGGCTCGCCACTGACGGTTTTAACGGTTTTGGGAGCACCGGTTCTGCTGGGACTTTATGGGAGAAAAAGTCTGGTAGAGGTGGAAGTGTTTGGCACTCAACGGAAGAAATTTTTTGGTTTATAGAAGTAGAAGAAGGCGGTGTAATGCAATAACGCCAAGCTGCAATATCTTCCGCAGGACCTTTTATAGCTACCGCATGCGGTTCGAGAGCTCTCTTTACCAGTTGTAACCATGTATGAGATGGCGTTTTCTGATTTGTATACCCGCAAACAAACAAGCGATCTTCAGCGCGTGTCATTCCTACATAAAGAAGGCGCCTATACTCCTCTTCAGCACGCTCTTTTAAATATGAAATTGCTTGTTTAGAGAGTTTTGTATCAAACTTTTCATTGGGATGCCAAATAAAGGCTTGTTTTCCGTTCCATTGTGCATTGTTTAAAGGAACTTTAAGCAAGTGAGGCGCATGCTGGGGATGCCAAATCGCACTACCGGGATCAACTAAAAATACAACAGCAGCCTCCAGTCCTTTTGCGGCGTGAACAGTCATGATGCGAATTTCTTCATGATTTTGGTCAAACTCACGTTTAATTTCTGGTTCACTGACACTTAATGTTTCCAAAAAAGCTTGTAATCCTGGTAACCCCGTTTTTTGAATCGCGAGTGTGTAGTCCATAAAAGCATCAAGCACATCATTGGCTTCCGAGCCTAAGCGCGCTAAAATTTTTTGTCGTCCCTTATCATCATTTAAGATATGACTATAGAATTCGAAGACTGGTATTTTATCCACTAAAGTACGATATTGACTCAAGCTTTCAAAAGTATCTTTAAAAGGAATATGCGACGATGCCTGTTCACAAAGGCTTTTCCAAAGGGAGCCTGTACGGTGAGCGGCAAGTTGATAAAGTTCCTCTTCGCTAAGCGCAAAGAGTGGACTTTTTAAAACACAAGCAAGAGACAAATCGTCTTGTGGTTGCAAAACAAAACGTCCGAGTGCCATTAAATCACGCACACTCATATGTTTTATAAGCTGTAAACGGTCTGCACCAGCGACGGGTATATTGCGTTGTTTAAGGGCACGAGAAAGCGCTAGGGCAAATTGATCACGCTTACGAACCAAAACCATAATATCACTAGCACGCAATAACCGCCCTTTTGCTGGAAGCATTTCTCCTTTGTGTAACCAGCCTGCAATCGTTTCAGCAACTTTTTCTGCCAAACGTACTGCTGGTATATCTAAATGATCAACAGTTACATGCCAATCATCAGGAAATTCGTCTTTTTCTTTAGAAATGGCATCCCATAAAATAACTTCACCTGGACTGTGAGTACGGATAGCTTCGTGTATGGTTTTTGTATTTTCTGCTGAAAGCCCTTTATAATTCTCTGGTGTTTCAAAGACAAGATCCACACTTTTAAGAACATCGGCTGTGGAGCGAAAAGAGTAATTCAATTGTATTTTTTCAAATTTCTGCTTTGCTTGTTGTGCTTTTTTTTGAATAATTTTGCCATTTGCAGCAAAATTTTCTGGTGCAGCGCCCTGAAAGGAATAAATAGACTGTTTTTCATCTCCAACAGCGAAAAGAGTACGTATATTGTCACGTTGACTATGACCTGTAAAAAATTCTTGCGCTAAAAGTTGAATAATTTTCCATTGATCAGGGTTCGTATCTTGTGCTTCATCAAGCAAAATATGATCAAGACCCTTATCAAGTTTATAGTGCACCCATTGGCTTGCACCTTTGCGCTGTAACAAATGGAGTGTGCGCTCAATGAGATCATCAAAGTTTAAAAAACCATTGGCTTTTTTTAAATTTGCATAAATTTTGAGATAAAGGGCACAAAGCTGAAAAGCAGCCATATTGAGGGTGGCAACTTTTGCACAGTGATATTTTTCTAAAAGAACAGAAAGCTTGCTTTGTTTATCTTTAATCAATTGTTGAATAAAAGGCCAAATTTCATCTGATTTTTTAGACGATATAAGTGCAAAATTACGAGGTTTACCTTCTGTTGTAAAATAAATATTTGAAACAATATCAATGATAGTTTCTTCATCACAAGCGGTTTCTAATTGGGGAAGTTTTTCAATGATACTCTTAGTGTTTTTATTCCCATGGGTTTCACAATGGTTAAGAGCATAAAGAGGAAGACGAGCAGTCTGTTGAATTTTTTCTAGTAATTGCTGATTTGTATCATCAGGTGCTAAATTAAACAGCGCCCGCAATTTCTCTTCTCCATTTTCAGACAGAAGAGAAGACAAAAAATCAGACAGTTTATGTTGCTTTTCAGCTGCTTCATACAGCAATTGGTTAAAAGTATGTTCACTGATAACCTTAAGCAGCTGTTTTAGAGCGGGTTGTATATCATGATGCTTTAAAAGTTGGCAGCGGGCTTCTTGTAGTAATTTCTTGCGGTTGATATCATCTATGAGTTCAAAATGTCCAGCAATATTGGCTTCTAGCATAAATTGATGCAAGAGAGATTCGCAAAATGCGTGAATAGTCTGTATTTTCAAACCACCAGGTGTTTCTAAAGCACGAGCAAAGAGTTGGCGCGCATAGGTTATTTTTGTTGCACTGATAGGTTTGTTTTCAAACTTCGATAAGATTTCTTTAAGCTGTGCATCATCGAGTTCATTCCAGCTGGAGAGTGTGCGAAAAATCCGCGATTGCATAACAGCGGCGGCGGCTCTCGTGTAAGTAAGGCATAAAATACGTGCTGGAGAAGTACCGTTTAAAAGCAAACGAATAACGCGTTCGGTTAGAACATGGGTTTTTCCAGATCCTGCATTTGCAGAAACCCATACATGTGTTTTTGGATGTGTTGCTGTTGCTTGTGCATCAAGGGCTGCTTCAGGAATAGAAAAAAGAGTCATGATTGATCTCCTTTATGAAATCCATTTGACCATTCCCATAAGCGTGCCAGATGATCATAGTCACTTTCATATTGTTTTAACATAGGGACTGCGTGTGAAAGATAGCCTTGTTGTGGATTTTGATAATACTCCATTAACGCGATAAGATGTTCCCACGCCCTTTCACCAAGATTAATAACATTTTGGTGATCTTTTTCCGCTTTTTCTGAAAGAATTAATTGAGGAGTAATCTTACCTTTTCCATTAAGAGGAATATAAAATAGTTTTGAGGGGGACAGATTTTGAAAATCTGTAAAAGCTCCTCTCATTAATAGAGCGGTTTCCAATGCTAATTGTGGAAATAATAATTCGCGAACCTGTTTTGATGAAGGGGGTGTACTCGTTTTAAAATCAAGTATTTCAACCGTTTTGTTTGGCAATATATCAATACGATCAGCACGTCCTGAAAGAGTTACACCTGTTGTACCTATGGGTATTTTTTGCGATTCCACTTCCGAATGTCGTATTCGGGGTTCTAGACTTTGTTCCCATTGCAAAATAAAGGGAGCAAGATTTTCAAATGTATTCCACCAGATTGTTTCAACATCAGCAGGCAAATTAAACTTATCAAATTCTTTACGTCCAATAGCGAGCAACACATCTAATGCATTTGCAGCATTTAGATTTTTTATTTGTGTGCAAAAATCTGCAAGAATAGCGTGATAAAGTGTTCCGCGTTCAGAAGCACCAGGGTCATGAATAAGGGCTTTAAGTGGTTTGAGCCTTAAGATTTTTTTAGCATAAATGGCATAAGGGTCATGGCGTAACGTTGTTATTTCGGTGATGGAAAAATGACGTGGACGCACTGCAATGGGTGGCACAGGGCAAGGGCGTGTTGCACAAGCAGACATGTCCGTATTGTCAAGCATCTTTGCCCAATGGCGTATCTTTTCACCTCGTGCACGGATTTGTTTCCAAACTTGTTGTCCTACGACAGTTTCTAAGCGTTGTAGCCAGCGTGAAGGGAGAGAAGGAACATGATCAACTCGTAGTGCTCGGCTCATCACCACTTTATCCATTCCCATCGCCCATTGAAAATCATGCGCGGAAAGACCAATACGCTGTTCTGGTGGTTCCAGAGTTAACATCATTTTCATCGGTCGCGATAAAAAAGCATCATTTCGGGTTGATATCGGCCATGATCCTTCATTAAGACCACCAATGACCACTGTATCAACCGTTTGCAAACGCGATTCCAAAGTACCCCAGATGAATAAACGTGGATGTCCTCCAGGCGAAGGTGCGACGGAACGGGTTGCTATTATGGCAGAAAACATAGCGGGCCATTCACAAAGATGAAATGTTAATCCCGATTGATCACTGACCAATTCACGCAAAAAATTTGATAAGGCTTGTCCTGCTTCATGTTGATAAAGATGTGCAAGAGAATTATCCTCATTGCGACCAAAATTTTCAAAAACCTCAACAGTTGCTATTGCAGCCTCATTGATGGTGCATTCTTTCTCTTGTTTCATAAGAGACGTTAAAGGCTCAACAGCTTTTTTTAAAAGATGACAAAAGAGACGTGCTTCTTCACATTTCTGCTGATCAAGGGTGTTATTTTCAGAACTATTATGAAAAGATGTTTCAATCCATTTTTCAAGAAATTGATCACATTCGCAAAGATTAATACGCCCTGTATTCCCTCGAAGAACAAAAAGTTCAAAATTTTCTGCCATTTCCCGTAAACGATGACGATTTTGTTGGAGTGTTGTAAGGGGATGTTTAAGAAGAGAAAGAAAAGCAATGGGATCATCAGGTTGCAATACATTTTCTAAGATAAGTCGTAAGAGAGTTACAGGCAATGTTTGTGCAAGTGGTATTCCGCCTGAATCATTTGCTTCAATTCCAAATCGCTGTAATTCCACAGCAACACGGCGTGCTAAATTACGGTCATTTGTAATAAGGGCTGCAGTTTTTTGAGGTTCTTCAATAGCTTTGCGTAAGGTAACAGCTATAGCGAGAGCTTCTTCACGTTCATTTATAGCTTCAATAAATGACCAATCTGCACAAAGATTTTCATAATCATCACGGACAATTTGTATCCATTTATCTGTTGTAGAAGCAGGTCGGAGTGCTTCTGATAAAAGAGCCATTCGTTTTTTCTTTGTTATACTTTGTTGGCCAATTTCGCAAACATGATGACGTTGACACTCCATGAGAGTTAGAAGTTTTTTTAAATGATATTGAGGATGGCTAAAAACATTTTCTGCAGGATCAAAAAAATCACAAGCTGTTTTTTCTTTATTGCTTGTGCTTAGTGCATTCCATTGTTCTTCATCCATATGAAGATCAAGGCCAGGAAGAACAACAGCCCCTTTGGGCAGAGAAGCTATAACCTTTAAAAGATGAGAAACTGCGGGCATAGAACCTGACACACCAGCAGCAATGATAGGTTTATCAGGCTGCGTGCATCGCAAAGTCTCTGCATGCATTGTGAGTGCTTGATTACGCCATTCCGCGGGATTGCTTCGTTGCCTTTCGGTCAAGATTTGTGGCCAATTTTGCGTAACAATAGTCAGAAAGTCGAGCGTTATTTGCCACCATTCAGCGACCATATCAGGTGCAATATCTTTAAGTTTCGACCAATCTGCTCCTTCTGTTTCAATTTCGTCCATCAAATGCGCTAAATCCTGAGCAAGCCAAATTGCATCAGCACTATGAGCCGGAATAAGTACATCTTCTGTACCAAACATGGCACGCAGATGCGCAGGTAAATTTTCACGCCATGGGCGAATAAGGCGCGCTAAAAGCAGTAAGCGTTCACTTTTTCCAATGGGTGGATTCAGAGTGCTGGTATGATTTTCAACAAAAAGGAAACTGTCTTCATCGACATCTCCTAGAGCACGAATGGTTGGTAAGAAAGTTGATTGTGTATCGCTTCTTTCAACAAAGGCTAAACGTAAAGCGCGAGCAGCACGACGTGTCGGAACATAAATAAGGCTATCGGCAAGGGCAGTTTGAATGTCTCCATTGGGAGCGAAATTATCAATAAGGGTACCGGAGAGCAGTGCCTCAACAAAGTGAGGCAAAAAAGCCATTCCAGAAGATATAGAAAAGACACGTGGTTTATAAGTCATATGATCTCATATTGGGAATAACAAATTTCATCTTATTGATTATTTGCTTTATTTTGACTGTATACAATTTTCATACAAGAAAAAACTGAAAAGCTCTATTTATACAGGAGATTTTTAGCTGACATTCAAAATACTGAAATATATGACCTTGTCTTAAGCTATTGTGAAAAAATATATCAAAATTTTAAAAGACGTTACAATTACAAATATATTATAACTTATTGAATATTATAAAATAAATTTACCGTATTCTTTATACAGTGCAATCTGAAAGTGTTCTTTACATACTCCTTTTGTTTTCAGAAAAAATAACAATATTCAGATCCCCAACTCAATATGAAAAATCATTATCAACCAAATTGTTACATAAAAAATTCTTCTTTATTTTAAGAGCGTACTTGATAATCTTTAAAAGCAGAAAATTTTATTTTAGGAGCTCTTTCTGCTTCATAATTTAATGAAAAATGGTTCTCCGCTAAAAAAACTGGATCACCTTCTAAATCATACGCAATAGCAGAGCGGTGATTGCTGAGAAACTTTTGCAACTCATCTTTGCTCTGCGCTGAAATCCAACGGCATAAATTAAAGCGCGCAGACTCAAAATTCACTGGCAAAGAATATTCTATTTTTAATCGTTCTTTTAAGACATCAATTTGCAAAGCACCAATAACACCAATGAGAGAAGGCGACCCATCATCAGGAATAAACAATTGTACAACCCCTTCTTCAGCCATTTGTTGCAAAGCTTCTTTGAGCTTTTTTGCTTTCATTGGATCGCCTAAACAAACACGACGCAAAATCTCTGGTGCAAAATTTGGTACTCCCTTAAAGAGGATATCTTCTCCTTCAGTCAAAGTATCGCCGATACGCAATGTTCCATGATTAGGGATCCCTACGATATCACCAGCATAGGCTTGATCAGCAATTTGGCGCGAACGCGCAAAGAAAAATTGTGGAGCCGAAAGTGTCATCGGTTTTCCTGTTCGAACCAACTTTGTTTTCATACCACGTTCAAGTGTTCCAGAACATACCCGAAAAAATGCAATACGATCACGATGATTAGGGTCCATATTCGCTTGAATTTTAAAAACAAATCCCGTCATTTTAGGTTCAGTTGCTATGACATTGCGCTGATCTGCACTTTGATCACGAGGACTTTGACCAAAATCTATAAGCGCATTGATCAAATCACGAACACCAAAATTTCGCAAAGCTGAACCAAAATAAACCGGTGTCATATGACCTTCACGGAAAGCTTGAAGATCAAAATTCTTGCAAACACTTTGAGCGAGTTCTACTCCTTCAAGAAAAGTGGAACGTTGATATTGGGGAAGTAAATGGACAACCTCACTGGGATTTGAAACGATCCGCTGTGTTATCTCATCATCTTTTTGGCGAAAACGGTTATGATGAAGGTCATAGGTCCCGACAAAATCTTTACCCGACCCAATGGGCCATGTTATGGGGGCGGTATCAAGAGCAAGCTTTTCTTCAATTTCATCTAAAAGCTCTATAGGATCACGTGCCTCACGATCCATTTTATTGATAAAAGTAACAATAGGAATATCCCGCATCCGACATACTTCAAACAATTTCAGTGTTCTTGGCTCAATTCCGCGTGCCCCATCCAATACCATGATAGCACTATCAACAGCTGTGAGAGTGCGATACGTATCATCCGCAAAGTCCTCATGTCCTGGAGTATCTAGGAGATTAAAAATATGATTTTCATATTCAAACGTCATCACCGAAGTCACAACGGAAATACCACGATCACGCTCAATATTCATCCAATCAGAACGGGTTTGAATACGATCTTTTTTGGCTTTTACTTCTCCTGCAAGTTGAATAGCACCACCAAACAATAAAAGCTTTTCTGTTAATGTTGTTTTCCCCGCATCTGGGTGAGCAATAATTGCAAATGTACGGCGTCGCTTTACTTCCTGCACTCTTCGTTCCATTATTCCTCCACAGGACGTGCAAGTGTTTCAGCAATCAGTGCACGCATTTCATTAATCCCATAAAGCGCTATAAATGATCCCCATCGTGGACCTCGCTCTTGTCCAAGAAGGACTTCATACAACATTTGAAAAAAAACATTAGAAACACCAGGCCCACCTTCAGGGCTTTTTTTGCTATGATCTTGATAGCGTTCCGTTAACCTTGCAACATCAAGAAGCATATTTTGTAATATGTTGCCATCAACAGTTTCAGGTAAATGAGCTAATTTTTCATCAATTTGTGCTAATGTTGCTCGTTCGCTATCATCTGGTATACGAAATTTCTTGTTTGGTTTAACAAAAACATCAAAATATTTAATGGCAAACTTCACCAATTGATCAAGTTCTGGATAAGTTTGTGCATTTGCTTCTTTAGCGTAACGAGAAATAAAACCCCAAAGAACTTCTGCATTCTCTGCATTTGAAGCACTTACCAAATTTAAAAGCATCGCAAAGGATACAGGCAAATCAACCTGCGGTGGACAACCATTATGAATATGCCATACAGGATTACTGAGCCGTTCTTGCCATTTTTGACGACCATAAGCAGAAAGATGAGCATAATATTCATCTACAGCTTTAGGAATAACATCAAAATAAAGCCTTTTTGCTGTTTTAGGTTTTGAAAACATATAAAGCCCTAAACTCTCTGTTGGGGCATAAGTAAGCCATTCATCAATGGTTAAGCCATTTCCCTTGGATTTGGAAATTTTCTGCCCTTTCTCATCTAAAAAGAGCTCATAGTTGAATCCTTCTGGGGGGGTTCCACCTAATACTTTACAAATTTTAGAAGAAAGATTTGTGGAATCGATAAGGTCTTTTCCGGCCATTTCATAATCAATGCTAAGTGCTGTCCAACGCATTGCCCAATCTACCTTCCACTGACACTTAACTTTGCCCCCCGTAACCTCTGTTTCTATGGTTTCTCCTGTTTCAGGTTCAATATAAGTGACAGTCCCTTTTTCAACATTACGCGCAATCATCGGTACCTGTAATACTTTTCCAGAAAAGGGAGAAATCGGTAGAAAGAGTGAATAGGTCGCTTGCCGTTCTTCACCTAATGTTGGTAAAATAATTGCCATAACCTTGTCATAACAGGCAAGGATTTTCAAAAGTGTTTCATCAAAACGACCGGAATTGTAATAATCCGTAGCACTTGCAAATTCATAATCAAAACCAAAACGATCAAGGAAAGCCCGTAACCGCGCATTATTTGCCGCTCCAAAAGAAGGATAATCATCTCCAAAAGGGTCGGGTACACGGCTCAACGGTTGACCAAGATAATGTTCCATCCTCTCGCGATCAGGCACATTCTCAGGAACCTTGCGCAAACCATCCATATCATCAGAAAAACAAAGTAATTTTGTTTTTACTTTATTCTCCGTGAGAATATGAAATGCATGACGCACCATGGTTGTACGTGCAACTTCCCCAAAAGTTCCAATATGCGGTAAACCAGAAGGGCCATAACCTGTTTCAAATATCACACTGTCTGGATAACCCGTTTTTTCATACCGTTTGATAATCTTACGTGCTTCTTCAAATGGCCAAGTTCTCGATTGAGAAGCTGCATCTTTTAATTCAGGCGTAAGGTTGAGGGTATCACACTGATCACGCATCATTATTTATCCTAAAAATTACACTCTTTCAAAATAGGGTGTATGGTTCTTGAATTTATTCGTCAATAATAGCAAGCAAAAAGATGAAAATTTCTTTATACTCTTAAGTCACTATACAAAAACCGCCCTCGTTATAAATATATTTTGTTCTGATAAAAATCAAAAACATTCAATATTATAAAGCAAAATTGACCTGTTTTGATTATCGAAGCCTTCATTGCTATTATTATCATGGGTTTTGCTTATTATATTTATTAGCGCAGAAGATAAGCTTCTAGTATTGAACGAAAGAACGGTAAAAACCAACAGAAAAATGCTTAAACTAGGCATTTCATACAAAAGCACTAATCCATATTACACTTGTCACCGTAATTTTCTATTTCTTTTCTTTATCACCTTGATGACGCATTGCTAATGTACGCAAACGTAGAGCATTTAATTTAATAAAACCAGTTGCATCTCTTTGATCATAAACACCTTGATCATCCTCGAAAGTTACTAACTCACTGGAATAAAGTGATTTTTTACTTTGGCGCCCTTCAATAATTACATTCCCCTTATAAAGCTTTAACGTGACTTCACCTTCAACATGTTCTTGAGATAAATCAATAGCTGCCTGCAACATCTTACGTTCCGGCGAAAACCAAAATCCATAATAAATGAGTTCTGCATAACGTGGCATCAATTCATCTTTTAAATGAGCTGCGCCACGATCTAACGTTAAAGATTCTATAGCTCTGTGAGCCGTCAAAAGAATGGTTCCACCTGGTGTTTCATAAATACCCCGTGATTTCATACCCACAAAGCGATTTTCTACCAAATCTAACCGACCAATACCATTATCGCGCCCATAATGATTTAACTCTGCAAGTAAAGTTGCAGGTGATAAATTTTTTCCATTGATTGAAACAGCATCGCCTTTTTTAAAGCCAAGAGTAATTCTGGTTGCTTGATCTGGAGCATCTTCCGGCGAAAGAGTACGCATATGGACATATTCAGGAGCAGGAAGTGCTGGATCTTCTAAAATCTTTCCTTCTGATGAAGAATGCAATAAATTTGCATCCACTGAAAAAGGCGCTTCACCTTGCTTATCCTTTTCTACAGGAATTTGATGAATACGAGCAAATTCAAAGAGATCTGTCCGACTCTTAAAATCCCAATCACGCCATGGAGCAATAATCTTTATATCAGGATTAAGCGCATAAGCGGAAAGCTCAAAGCGTACCTGATCATTGCCTTTTCCTGTTGCTCCATGAGCAATGGCATCTGCCCCTGTTTCCTCAGCAATTTCAATAAGGCGTTTTGAAATAAGTGGACGTGCAATTGATGTTCCTAAAAGATAAGTCCCCTCATAAACGGTATTGGCTCGAAACATCGGAAACACAAAATCACGCACAAATTCTTCGCGCAAATCTTCAATGTAGATCTCTTTAACACCTAGCATTTCAGCTTTACGACGAGCAAGTTCTAGCTCTTCCCCCTGCCCCAAATCTGCTGTAAAAGTTACAACTTCAACACCTAGCGCACTTTGCAACCATTTAAGAATAATTGACGTATCCAATCCACCTGAATAAGCCAAAACAACTTTTCTAATATTTTGCCACTTTTTCATTTTAACGTTCTATATGAGCTACTTTTTTATTTCTACCCAAAAATCAAAACGATGCAAGAAATATAAAAATAAATTCTTTTTAAGCAACATTAAAAAGACGCAAAAAGCGTAAATAAAGGTGCCTCAAAGTATAAATAGTGAACACTGCTTAAAAATAAAAGGAGATTTACGTGTCATTTCTACCGGAGTGGTCTATTGTTGTACAATTTGCTTTAGCATCGTTGATTTTAGCACTTATTCCAGGACCAGATATGATGCTTTCTGTAGGACGAACCATTACACAAAGCAAAAAAGCTGGAATTATGTGCGCCTTGGGTAGTGCAACAGGGTTTGCCATTCAGGTTACCGCTGTAGCACTTGGCTTATCAGCGCTTATTTTTGCTGCACCACATACTTTTGTTCTTCTGAAAATTGTTGGCGCCTTTTATCTTTTATGGTTTTCCTTTCAAGCTTTACGGAGAAACCCCACTTTTTCCTTTGAACAGACATCTTCTAAATCTCAAAGCGCTAAACGTAACTATCTTGCTGGTATTGGAATTAATCTTCTCAATCCTAAAGTTATACTCTTTAACGCGACATTCTTACCACAATTTATCAATGCGAATGATCCTATGGCAACACAAAAATTGCTCTTTTTAGGACTCTCTTATATTCCTATTTCTTTCCCCATTACAATTGCAATCGTTTTTACAGCGCATAAACTTACCAAAACTCTCAAAAAGAACCCTCTTTATATTCGCTTTCTCGACTGGCTTATTGCTGGTACTTTTACCAGCTTTGCCCTCCATCTCCTTGTGGTTACAAAACATTGATTTATACGTGTAATGTATCGCTTTTAATTTAAATAAAAAAAACAAATATTATAAGATTTTTTCATTTCAAACCTGTTTGTTTTGGATAAAACAATACCTTTCCTTTGTACATCACAAGAGAAGCTGGAGTTTTCGTATGGATAAAAACTATCTAAGAAAAGAATAAAAACACCTCTTATAAACCATCTCAAGTACTAAAAGCTGTTACAACATTGGGAGCTGAAAAATAGAATGGTGGTACCAATTTACACCTTTATTAAACATAAAGGTGTAGGAGTACAATACATTTACAGAAGCTTTTTGTTATACTCCTCACAAGCATTATCGTGATATGAAGAGTGTACTAAGAGATACTTAAAAAACATATCAATGGATAACTCAATGGTATTTATATTTTAGATCCTCTGTTTTGCTTGTGATGCGTGATCTTATTTAAGAAAATAATAAACAAAAGCATGAGGCAGTGCACAATCTCCACTTTTTAAAAGATATTACCGTAGATGCTTTTAAAAGACATAAAACCGAATTAACGAGTATGATAATAAGGTAGAAATTAGTTATAATCCTTAAGACCTCATATTCCCTCTAAATTAGGTTTCCTTCTTATTTCAGAGATTATGTAAACAGACTATAGACAATCTCTTACCCCATTTAGCATATAAACGCTGAAACTGTTCGTCTAGCACTTATCCATCTTAATCTCTGTCTCACATATGCCATCGCATGAAGTTTGGATATTAAATTACAAACAAAAAAGTATAGGCCTCGATATCGCTGAAAATTGCGTTACCTAATGACCAATGGCATTTTCAAGTCGTAAACGTTCAGATTTACGTAAGCGCTCTGAAGCTGATTTAAGCTGTCCACATGCAGCTAAAATATCGCGTCCACGCGGTATCCGAATAGGAGAAGCATAGCCCGCTTGATTAACGACATCAGCAAAACGCTCGATTTGCTCCCAATCAGAACATTGATAATTACTCCCTGGCCACGGATTAAAAGGGATTAAATTAATCTTAGCAGGAATCCCTTTCAATAACTGAATCAATCGCTTAGCATCATCTAAACTATCATTGATATCTTTCAGCATAACATATTCAAATGTGATTCGTTTTGCATTGGAAAGACCAGGATAATTACGGCAAGCCTCCATTAGTAAAGCAAGCGGATATTTTTTATTAATGGGAACAAGCATATCCCTTAGTGTATCGTGTACTGCGTGGAGTGAAATTGCTAACATAACACCAATTTCTTCTCCAGTTCGGATAATTCCAGGAACAACTCCACTAGTTGAAAGCGTAATTCGACGTTTTGATAAAGAAAGTCCATCGCCATCAGAGGCAATCAATAAAGCTTTTTTAACAGCTTCAAAATTATAAAGAGGTTCTCCCATTCCCATCATAACAATATTGGTAATTTTTCGTCCTTCAATGGGAACAATTGCTCCATCAGGGGTATTCTTATCAGGAAAATCACCCAAACAATCACGTGCAACCAATAATTGTGCCAAAATTTCTTCTGCGGTCAGATTACGAACAAGCGTCTGCGTTCCCGTATGGCAAAAAGAGCAGGTTAACGTACACCCTACTTGCGATGAAAGACATAAAGTACCACGTCCTTCTTCAGGGATATAAACCGTTTCAATTTCAACAGGCCTTCCAGCTCCACGTGCAGGAAAACGTAAGAGCCATTTACGCGTACCATCTTTTGATATTTGTTCTCCAACAATTTCTGGGCGCGCAATGGAGAAATGACACTTAAGTGTTTCTTGCATTGCTTTAGAAATATTCAGCATCTCATCAAAATTTGAAACACCACGCACATAAAGCCAATGCCAAAGCTGACGCACACGCATACGCGTTTGATGCTCTGGTACACCAACTGTCTTTAAAGCTTGCATCATTTCATCTTGCGACAAACCAATTAAAGAGAGCTTAGAACTCTCCTTCACGACCACATTATCTGTTTTTCGTGCAAAACATGAACCAACTGGTCTAAGGTCATAAGAAATGGCCATTGCTTTCCAATTCACATCACTATTTTAGAGTTATCGAAACCTTAATGGCACTTTTGAGCTGCATTTAATGCAGCAGTGACCCCTTTTAAGGAATAAGTATAAGTGGTATGCGTTCCTCGTTTTGATATCGCTTGCACTGTCATATTGCTTCCAGCACGCATAGCAGAAACAAGCTGCTTTTCTAGCTCTGATGACGCCAGCCAAGCTGAGGAATCTTTCGTGAAAAAATCAAAGTCCTTACCTCCAATGGTCACTGTCACTCTCGACCCTTCTTGAAGGGTATAACCAGCCATAAACTGCGGTTCAAACGAAATAGGTGAATGAGAACGCTTGGTAACCAAGAAAAAGTTATCACCATGATTAACTGTCGTTGGAAGAGCCTTCAAAGGTACCGATAACACATAGCAAATCGTATTTTTGGGCGATTTATAAGAATAGGCTCCCCACGCTTCAAATTGATTTAAACGGCTTGGCGTTTGTGCATATGCCACTCCCGCTGTAACAAGAACCATTACAGATGCAGCAATAACAGTCTTTTCAAACATCTTCATTTAGCTCACTTCTTTAGTCTCTAACAAGATTTTCTTCATTGGAAAAATTCAACAAAAACTCCCCGACATTCATGTGTTATTGTCCTAATTCCTTCAATAAGCGAAATATTTTCAAACTAATCAAAATAGATTTCTACGTTTCATTATGACCTTTTAATCGTTACCAAAAAATAAACTTCTTATTCAATAACCACATTAAAAAATAACATCTTCATTTTACGCTACTTATTTCGTTTTTGTATAAAAAACGATTTCTTTAAGCTATAGAACTTCAAAACGAGATGAAAATATACCATCACACTATTAAGAAATAAACCATACTCTTTATATCACAAGCAATCTGATGCAAAATTTTGAAAATACACCCCGGACTCCCCGCAAAAAAGCTTAATCGCCTTACGAATATCACTTCTCGACTTTATGCATTCAATACATTTATGTTCGCAAAATACTCCACCTTTTACTCATTATAGTGCATTCATATTTCGTATTCAATATCGTCCCGATAACACTTTTTCTCAACCTTCAAAAGACCTTGTAAAAATAATAAAATATTATCAAGGTATTAATAATAAAACATAAAGAATTTAGATTCTATCTCAATAATCACATACAATTTTGTTTCTTTTGATCTTATTTCCCTATATACTTCATCTCCAATTATTAATTTCTAAAATGATTTTAGTAGCTTATAATAGCTTAATCGTATTATTTTAATGTATTAGACGATATTTTTCTTTCTGTTATAAAAAACTTCTTAAGAATTCTTTGGGAAAGTCTCCTTATCTTATTTCTAAGTAATTTATAAAAAGAAATATAAAACTTTTTTCTATAGCAGTTCTAACATTACCGTTTTTTAAACAATATTTTAATCAATTAAAGACACTTAAATAAATCTTCCTATGCATAAAAACTCTTTCACCCAACCTAAAGGTATAATTTTCATTCTTACCGTACAAAATTGTTCTTTAGCATGAGCTCTATACAACAGCAGACATCTAAATCATATCTATAAAATAGTTGATCTCTCCACTTGTGAAGAAGAAAGCTGGCATCATAACACTATTTTCCAGCTCCCAATGTTTTACTGCAACCCTCAATACTTGAGACGATTCATAAGAAGCATTTTTACCCCTTTCTTGTACAGTTTTTATCCACACGCTAATTCCGTTTACAACGTGCAAGGAAATGGTTTTGATTGATTCAACATAAACAAGTTTGGAATGAGAGAATTTTACAATATTCGGATCTCTCATCCAACATGCGAAATAGTGAATTATATTTAAAATTAATATCTTGCTATACTGAAGATACAATATATCTCTTATTTCTTCTTGAGCATTAAAATATTATCCCTAAACACTCAAACTCAACTTACAAAAAAATTCAATGCACAAATAAACTTTTCTGTTGATTTCTTTCCCGCTTTCAAAGGACGAAGATTCTTAATCCAATCTGGACTGAAAAAGTTTGGATTCTTGTCGAGCGATCTCCTCTTTTCTTCCCACTCATGTGATTCACTTAACTAAAGGCTCTACAGACAAGTCCTGTTTTAAAATATTTACCACGCACTCTAAAAGCACTTAATATATTAAGAAAACTTACAGAATTTATCTCACCATATCTCAAATGATAGTGTTTTTACAGTATAACAGGATAAAAGAATCCACGAACATAATAATTAGATGCTTTAATATACGAGAACAAGAAAGGAAAAGCCCTTCGTTTTTGTTGGTTGCTCTTTAAAAAGAAGGTTCAATTAGAAGTAATTTTCTTAAATCTCATGACATAACCTTTTGTTATTAGTCTTAAGATGCAAATTATATTATTTCCTACGCTCTGTAGTGCATACCTCGCAATTTATACGCTCATAATAACTTTTAAGCTGCATTTGATTCTGAAGTTTGAATCAATAAAGCATAAAGCGCATTGGCATTATGCGTACTGCGCAACTTTTGTACAACATCAGTGTGACGCAAAACACGTGCGATCTGTGATAAAGCTTTTAAGTGATCTGCACCAGCATTTTCAGGTGCTAAAAGGAGAAAAACGAGATCTATAGGTTCGTCGTCAAGAGCTTCAAAATCAACAGGACTTTCAAGACGTGCAAATATACCAATGATCCGATTAATATCAGGTAATTTTCCATGAGGAATCGCAATACCTCCACCCAAACCCGTTGAACCAAGCTTCTCGCGTTGTAAAACAACATCAAAAATCACATGCTCACTAAGACCTGTTAGCTTGGAAGCTTTTTCGGCTAAAATTTGCAGAACCTGTTTTTTCGAATTAGCCTTAAGAGCCGGAATGATCGCTTCCGGTGCTATTAACTCACTCAAATTCATACTTTAATTTTCCTCTTACACGCTAAAATGCTCATCAATAAACCTATAAACGCTATAGATACTTAATGTTCTTTCACTTTTCGCAACATCGCATGTGTTTTTACTTTTCAATTTATAATGGGTGATGGCTCAATACATCTCATATCACTTCTAAAACAATAATAAATAGTATTCGGATCATCATTAACGGCATGAGAAACCAAACAAATGAAGTTGTTCATAAAGTTAATTTCCTTACGACTCTAGAAAAGGCCATTATTCATAAACTTATTAAACTTGTCATAAGAGTTGATGTATAATCCGCCATCAGAGTTTTTCTTTCTTTAAACAATGAGCCCTTAAATTAAGATGAAAAGCATACTGAGCAAAATAGACCTTTACTTTGAAAATTACTGTATAGCTTGAACATCGACTTATAACAAGAATATAAAGATTTTTAGAAATTTAATGATTATTTTAAAAGATTTATAGATTTAGCCTGATATCTGTAGCCAAGCTCCTATTTTCAAATAGGCGATATAAACCAATAAAATACGACAACTCCTATTGAATAACCGCAATATATAAACCGGTGCTCCCATCAAAATACCTAAAACAGCATCATCGATATATTATTTGATTCGACAGAGAAAAATATGATAAATATCTCTTACCTTTCAATAACACACGCATTTATTGAGAGCTTCGTTTATCACTCATTATCACGTTAATCTAGTGATATCTTTTCTATGATATAATTATGAGTAAGCTAAACTTATAAAACAACAAACTAACCTCTAATGATGAAGCCTTTTTCACCACTCAATAACAACATTAAGGTTATAGTCATAAAAGAAGTTTTGGCATAAATAAGGAAATTTTCAGTAATAATGTTTGGTTAAACTTAAATGGAAACTCGTGAAAGCTGTAAAATCAAAGAGAAAACTGATTTCCCAAATAAATTCTGCGTACATCAACGTTGTTGATAATATCGTTAGGACAACCGTGAACTAACACCCGCCCTGTATGAATAATATAAGCGCGATCGACAAGCCCTAATGTCTCACGCACATTATGATCCGTTATTAAAACACCAATGCCACGCCTCGTTAAATGACGAATAAGTTGTTGAATATCGAAAATAGCGATAGGATCAATTCCTGCAAATGGTTCATCAAGTAACATAAAATGGGGACGAGAAGCTAAAGCGCGCGCAATTTCAAGTCTCCGACGTTCACCTCCAGATAACGAAAGTGCAGACATTTTACGTAAATGATCAATTTTAAATTCATGTAAAAGGCTATCTAACTCTTCACGTTGTTTAAGGCGATCTTTTTCAACGACCTCTAAAACAGCTTTAATGTTATTTTCTACTGAAAGACCACGAAAAATAGACGCTTCCTGTGGAAGATATCCAATACCTAAACGCGCACGTCGATACATCGGAAGATGCGTAATATCAAATCCATCAATTTTAATGGATCCTCCATCAGATTTTATAAGCCCTGTCACCATATAAAAACAAGTTGTTTTACCTGCCCCATTGGGCCCTAAAATGCCAACGGCTTCTCCCGTACGAATGCCAAAAGAAACACCATTAACAGTTCGTCTTCCTCGATAAACTTTAATCAAATTACTGGCAATCAAGGTCCCTTTTAAGGGATTTTTTGAAGCTTCACTTTCAAGATTATACCTATCGGTCTGTTTTTTTCTTTTGATTCCAAACATGAAATCTTAATGGCCATTCTTTTGATTTTGTTTTAAAATAATAGAAACACGACCTTTTTTCTTAGGCGTCTCACAACCTTCTAAAAAAGCCTTTCCGCTTTCCATATTTGCCGTTAGTTTGCACCCCGTTGCCACATTGTCACCATCAGTTAACACAACATGATTCCCTGTCAAACTCATCATTTTTGACTTTCCATCAAAAACACCTTTATCACCCGTAGCAACTTGCGTAGCAATTTTTATATAAACTTTTCCTAAAGCTTCCATTTTTTGTATACTCGACGAACCAAATAAAGAAACAGATGATGCCTTTGTATCTTCCTTGTTTTTATCAATTTCTTTATATGCTTTATCGTAGTAAACAACTAATTCTGCCGTTTTTAAAAGACGTTCACCTTGTACCACTGAAACATCACCCTTAAAAAGCGCTATCCCTTCTTTATCACGTATTTCCAAAGAATCTGCATGAAGTTCTACCGGTTCTTTATCGCTTGATAGACTTATTCCAAAATGAGCCACTTCAGCATATCCTAAAACTGCTCCTTCTCCTAACATTCCCATGCTAAAAGCTAACATCACACCTATCCATCTTTTGTACGATTTCATTATTTCAATTCTTCTGTTTGTATATACACATACTTCTCTTTATAAATATCCTTTAAAGATTTGTATTGATATTGCGTTATTGCTTTTGAAGCACTAAATGCACACCACCATGGAAATATATGTTTTTTCCTTTTTCTCGAATTTGTAAGGCGTTTGCGGCAAGATTCAAACCGGCTTGCTGAATATTAACACGTTGATCTGTTTTTAACTGTCCCTCGGATAAGTTAATACTAGCTGACATAAATCGTACCATCATCCCATCATTCGTCGTAATCGTGAATGGCTTATCCAACTGTAAAAAACCATTAATGTTATCGTAAACCCCCCCTTGTGCGACGAGAAAAACCTGTCGTTGTTGGCCCATAAATGCTCTAGCTGTAATGTTTTGCAACCCAATCATTCCAGCGTGTGTATGGTCTTGAAATGCCTTTTCTGCTTTAAGCCAATAAGGTTCATGAGCACGCGTATACCCTTCTAATTTTGGATTGAGCATCGTCAAATTCATCACGCCACTTTCTCCATTATTCAAAGGCATAGAATCAGGAGTAACGGGAACCAAGAAAAACGTAAACCAGCAAAAAACCAGCGCTGAAATCAACGCTAAGAGAGGTAAAAAAATTTTTAATATGCTAATGCGACGCGAATGACGGGATGCTTTTTTTAAAACATCTCCAAAAGATGATTGCGTTGAAAAGGCTTCATAATGATTGTGTACGGACATACTCTCCTGATCTCTTAAATCCTCCGCATTTTTAATCTGTATACCCTTTATAGAAGGTATTTTCAAATTTTGTTTCTTGCAATTTGTTTTTTCTTGATTTTATTTTGCTTTTATCCGTTTATATATTGTAATATGCATGGAGTGCACAATTACAAAATTTTTTTGTGTGAAAGTGAGGCTATTGTGGTAAAATCAGAGCTTGTACAAATTATCGCTCGTCATAACCCGCATCTTTTTCAACGGGATGTGGAGAATATTGTAAACGCTATTTTTGAGGAAATTGCAACAGCACTTGCAAATGGCAATCGCGTTGAACTTCGTGGATTTGGAGCTTTTTCTGTAAAAAGCCGTTCAGCCCGTAATGGACGTAATCCACGAACAGGTGAAGCCGTTTCTGTTGAAGAAAAGTGGATTCCTTTTTTTAAAACTGGCAAGGATTTACGCGACCGTCTTAATCAGTGAGAAACTTATGATAATTAAACGTATTCTTCTAACAAGTATCGGTGTGATTCTCGCAGCGGTTTTGATTGTTTTTATCGTGGCTAATCGTCAAATGGTTCCGTTAACCCTTGATCCTTTTCGAGCAAATCCTGAAAGTTTTACTTATCATGCTCCCCTCTTTATATGGCTCTTTATTTTCTTTAGTTTTGGTATTTTATTAGGAAATCTGATCAGTTGGTTTTCCTATCACAAATACAAAAAAGCTCTCAAAAAAAGTAAAGCCGAGATTGAAAAATTGAAAACATCTATCACAAATTTGGTGTAATGGTATTTAAATGAAATCTTTTCTCTCTGTATTCTATATTCAGTACAGAGTTAAAAGTGCTCTTTTTCTTTTTTTTATACATTGTTTTAATTGACTTTAGCTTTTTTGCACTTTTACGAAACATTTAAGAGCTTTATAATATATTTTTATACCTCATATACCGTGATACAAAACATGCCTGCACAATGCTTTCAATTCTCCCATAACAATAGATATCCGCAGGAAAAGCTGCCCCTTATTTTAGAAACGGGTATAAGCGAAAACTATGCTCTCATTGATTCTGGTCATGGACAAAAATTAGAACGTTATGGAGCTTACCGCATTATTCGACCAGAAGGTCAAGCACTATGGAAACCCGCTTTACCACAAAAACAATGGGCTGATGTTGATGCTATTTTCACAGGAAACCTTGATGAAGAAGGGGTTGGGCGTTGGCATTTTCCTAAAAAGCCACTTGATGAAACATGGGTTCTTGCTTGGAATGGATTGTCTTTTCTAGGCCGTTTTACTTCCTTTCGTCATGTGGGGGTTTTTCCTGAACAAGATGCCCATTGGCGCTCTATGGAAGAACAAATTGTTAAAGCCGAACGCCCTATAAAATTGTTGAATCTTTTTGGCTATACAGGTATTGCCTCTTTGATTGGAGCACGAGCGGGTGCGAATGTTACCCATGTTGATGCTTCTAAAAAAGCCATTGCGTGGGCAAAAGCTAATCAAGAAAGAGCAGGATTACCAGATCATTCTATTCGCTGGATTTGCGATGATGCTATGAAATTTGTCGAGCGTGAACTGCGTCGTAAAAAAAGCTATGATATGATTCTTCTTGATCCCCCTGCTTATGGGCGTGGACCCCATGGTGAAATTTGGCAACTGTTTGATCATTTACCCGCCATGATCACAAATTGTCGTAAACTTCTCTCTGATAAACCGCTCTCTGTTGTCCTTACAGCTTATTCTATTCGTGCTTCCTTCTTTGCACTTCATGCTTTAATGCGTGATGCATTTGTAAATCTTGGTGGTACGGTCGAATCAGGAGAACTCATTTTGCGTGAAGAAGTTGCAGGACGTGCTCTTTCTACTTCTCTTTTTAGCCGTTGGATTGCTTGAATATGTGTAGACCCAAAACTGGTAGAGTGAAAGAAATTACCTCTCTTAGCAACCCCATCATAAAAAATCTTAAAGCACTTAGCCAAAAGAAAAACCGTAATAGAGAAGGTCTTTTCATGGCAGAAGGATTGAAATTGGTCATTGATGCTCTCAATCTTGGCTGGACAATACAGACGCTTATTTTTTCTAAAAGTGAAATCGGTAATGCTACTATCGAAAATACTGCCGCACGTGCTGTAGCCAACGGTGGTTTTGTTATTAAAGCCTCACAAAAGGTTATGGAATCACTTACCCGACGCGATAATCCACAAACAGTTATTGGTATTTTCAAGCAAAAATGGCACTCTTTTGAAATGATAAAAGGGCAGATTAAAGATGTTTACATCGCGCTTGATCGTGTACGTGATCCTGGAAACCTTGGTACCATTATTCGAACCGCTGATGCTGTAGGTGCTAAAGGTGTTATTTTAATTGGCGAGACAACAGACCCTTTCTCGCCTGAAACAGTCCGTGCAACCATGGGATCTATTTTCTCTGTACCACTTTATCGTTTTGATGAAAACGGCTTTTTAAACTGGTCTTCTCACTTTAAAGGCATGATCGTTGGCACGCATCTCAAAGGATCTCTGGATTATCGGACACTTGATTTCAAAAATGGTCCTGTTATCCTTTTAATGGGGAATGAAAAACAGGGATTATCAGATCTTCTTACGAATCGGTGTGATAAACTTACGCGTATTCCACAAAGCGGACGAGCAGACTCGCTTAATCTAGCTGTAGCAACAGCTGTTATGCTTTATGAAATCCGTCGCCCCTATTTAATACTGGAACCATGTGAGGAAAAACATGATTCGTAAATCACTCCCTTTTCTTCTCTTGGGCTTGGCTTTTACAGTAGTACTTGATCAAGCTGTCAAATACTGGGTTATGCACAATATGCCTTTAGGAACAGAAATTTCGCTTATTCCTTTTCTTTCCCTTTATCATGTGCGCAATTCTGGCATTGCATTTTCGTTTTTTTCTTCCTTTTCTCAGTGGGGAATCATCGCCATCACGATCATTGTGATTATCTTTCTTCTATGGTTATGGAAAAATACTGAATATAATAAGTCTTTAATGCGCTTTGGCCTTATTCTTATTATTGGGGGAGCCATCGGCAATCTCATTGATCGTATTCGCTTTCATCATGTCACTGATTACATACTTTTTCATATTGATGATATTTTTTATTTTGCTATTTTCAACCTTGCAGATAGTTTTATCACTCTCGGTGTTATTGCCATCCTTATTGAAGAATTGCGTACTTGGATGAAAGCAAGGCGTCATTCCAATAGTACATCTTCTCACTGATATGTTCAGTGCCTTAGAAAACAGAGATTATTGACCGTCACAAGTCTGATTACGCATTGATTTCTCTTAATCAATTCTTGTTGCTCGTCATTTCACGTGTTTCTCTTCATGGGACTATAAAATCTTACTTTCTTTTCAACTTTACATTTCTACACTTAGTTAGTGCAAAAGAAATGAACTCAAATAGAATCAATATTTTTTATCCATGTGTCCTACATCACAATTTTTGAGGAGACATTTCACAGCATTTGAAGTTCTGTTTATTTGATTTGAACAATTGATTTTCGTACGTTTTTTAGTTTTTACAGATATCGATTTTACAGAGCCTTTCTTAAGTGCTTCGTTTAAAAACTCTCCTTTTTTATTTTATATATTGTTTAATAAAAAACATTTTCTCAACTATTTTCAATGGTGTCTTGTTAAAGCAACATATTGATTATAAATATAAATTACCGTTTTTTATATTGAATAAAAGCCCTTACTATCCTAAATCTCTTTTATTTGGAATCTGTTCATGTTGAATCCATTAAAACCATGTCTCTTGCAAGACACAAGTCAATAATCTTGATTGATTTAATATGAACAGATTTTCAACCAGAGAATCTTGCGATATTCGGAGTATCATTTAGCATTCAAAAAGACAATTTATCATTATACATCAATATATTATATAAAAATCCAATTCAATAGCTCTTATAAACGTGCAAAACAGATGCAATATTAGAGGTTGAAAATAGTGTGATGATACTTGCCGCTCTTCTCATAAACGCAAAAATAGTGAATATTTTATAAGGGATTGTATTACATAGTTTTTGTGAAAATAGAAAAAATTTTGAGTGTAGTCTTTTTATCTTGCAAAAATATGGCAAAAAATGGGAATATTTTTTATTAAAATGAACTATTTCCTTACCAATTTGTAAGGTTCCTTCTTCATATAAATCTCTTGTAATTTTTAAATAAATCTCCATAATAAGAGCATATATGCTGGAATTCTGTCAGTGATTCTTAAGGGTTTTTGTATTTGCCCAATTAAGGCTTATACCAAGCTTATCTGTGTAATGACAGAGACACCTTTAAAGCCCTATACCTGACAGAACATATGCTAAAGGATTTTATATTATGGCTAATTTTAAAGATTTACGTTCGGCACCTGCTTCTCATGCCGATGCATCAATTGATCAGGGATTACGCGACTATATGTTGGGTGTCTACAATGCAATGGCCATTGGTTTGCTTATTACAGCTGCTGCCGCTTATGCAATTGTATCATTAGCAACGACAACAGATATGAGCCAAGCAGCAGCTCAAATCAATAGCAGTGTTTATCTAACACCATTTGGAGTAACATTTTATACATCGCCATTCTCTTATATTGTTATGTTTGCACCACTCATAGCAGTCTTATTTCTCAGTTTTAAAATTAATACATTGAGCACAAATGCTGCTCGTAGTCTCTTTTTTGGTTATGCTGCTCTGGTTGGTCTTTCACTGTCTTCAATCGTTTTGCGCTATACGACAGAAAGTGTTGTGCAAACCTTTGTCATTTCCGCCGCAACTTTTGGAGCTCTTTCACTTTATGGATACACAACAAAGCGTGATCTCACAGCAATCGGTTCATTCTTATTCATTGGATTGATCGGCTTGTTGCTTTCCATGATTGTGAACATTTTTCTTGGATCAAGCGCTTTGCAGTTTGCTATCTCTGTGATTGGTGTTTTTATCTTTGCTGGTTTAACAGCCTACGATACCCAGAGCATTAAGTTGATGTATTATGAAGGAGATGAAAGCGATACCAGAGGACGTAAAGTTATTATGGGCGCGCTGAATCTTTATCTTGATTTCATCAATATGTTTGTCTTCTTGCTACAGTTTCTTGGCTCAAACCGTGATTGATTGCAAAAATCATTACTTAATTAAAGAACCTTGTTTCTAAAAGAAACAAGGTTCTTTTGTTTTTAGTGTAAATCTTTACCCTCTGCTTCTTAGAAACTATTCTTTTCGCAAAATGACAAAAATCCCTTATAAGCAAAAATTCCCTTGGTTTACCGGTTTTATCCAACAAAAACTCCATAGCTCCTTTTTAAATACAATTCACAGCCGCTCTCATCATCAATCAAACATCGTCAATCAAAATAGTAATTATGATCTGACCGTTGCTTCCTATAATGTGCATAAATGTGTAGGTGTTGATAAAGTTTTTAATCCTACAAGAATTGTCCGTGTTATTACTGAATTACAAGTTGATATCCTTGCTCTTCAAGAAGCAGATAAACGTTTTGGGGAACGCATCGGTTTGATTAATCTTCAGCTATTAAAAGCTGAAACCGGTTTGATTCCTGTACCTCTTAATACTATGTCACCTCATGGCCATGGTTGGCATGGGAATGCTCTTTTTTTGCGAAAGGGATATGTACGTGATACTTTACAAGTCACTCTTCCTAGTATTGAACCACGTGGGGCTGTAATTGTAGAGTTGGAAATGGCAGCAGGCCCTATTCGTATTATTGCGGCTCATTTTGGCTTATTACGTTACTCTCGTAAACAACAAACAAAAATGCTCCTTGAAATTTTCCAAAAACGCCCCCTTATGCCTACACTCCTCATAGGAGATTTTAATGAATGGCGAATGGGAAAAGGCTCATCTTTAAATCATTTTTCTCCCTATTTTGATAGCACTTTTGAAGTTGTACCAAGCTTTCCCTCTCGTTTTCCTTTGTTAGCCCTTGATAGAGTTTTTTCTTTTCCCCACCAATTGGTAACAAGTATTGAAAATCATTATTCACCACTTGCACGCATTGCTTCAGATCATTTGCCTATCAAAGCCTATCTTAATCTTTCCAACGCAATCAATATTCTTAAAAATAAATAAAAAAATTAATGTGCCTCATCCCAATTTTGAGCCGTCATAACTTTTACTTCAAGCGGTACAGATAAAGATAGAACCGGTATTGTAGCATTTTCCATAACATTTTTAACAACAGTCATGGTTTTTTTACTTTCTTCTTCTGGTACTTCAAAAATCAGTTCATCATGAACTTGCAGCAACATTTTTGCTGATAGTTTTTCTGCTTTTAAAGCATCTTCCATATGTATCATAGCGCGGCGAATAATATCGGCCGCAGAACCTTGAATTGGAGCATTGATAGCTGCCCGCTCATTAAGAGAACGAATTTTTACATTCTTTGCTTTTATTTCTGGATAATGGATACGACGTCCAAAAATTGTTTCTACATAACCATTTTCACGTGCAAAGATTTTGGTCTTCTCCATATAATCTTTAATTCCTGGAAATCTTTCAAAATACAGTTGAATATAACGACCCGCTTCTTGGCGTGAAATTCCCAATTGATTGGCTAATCCAAAAGCTGAAATACCATAAATAATACCAAAATTAATCGCTTTTGCACGCCGTCGTATATCTGAATGCATTCCTTCTATCGCAACACCAAACATTTGTGATGCCGTTATAGCGTGAATATCATGCCCTTTAGCAAAAGCTTCTTTTAATGCTTTTATATCCGCAATATGTGCAAGAATGCGCAACTCAATCTGACTATAATCAGCAGAAAGTAACACATGTCCTTTGGGAGCAATAAAAGCTGTTCGAATTTTACGTCCTTCAGCAGTTCGCACTGGAATATTTTGCAAATTTGGCTCTGATGATGATAACCGACCAGTTGATGTTATTGCCAAAGAATAATTCGTGTGAACTCGCCCTGTTTTTGAAAAAATATAAGAAGGCAAGGCATCTGTATAGGTAGATTTTAGCTTTGAAAGTTGACGCCACTCAATAATTTTACGCGGTAAAATATGACCTTCAGCAGCCAACTCTTCTAAGGTCTGTGCAGAAGTTGACCATTGTCCACCCTTTGTTTTAGCGCCTCCAGGCAATCCCATTTTGCCAAAAAGGATATCCCCTAATTGCTTTGGCGAAGCAAGATTAAACTTTTCATCAGCTTGTTTGTAAATTTCCTCTTCTAGAATCAAAGCAGCTTGTGCCAACTCTCCTGAAAGACGCAATAAAATCTGCCGATCAATAAGAATCCCCCGTTCTTCCATTCTTGCAAGAACTTCTACAAGAGGTCTATCAAGACGCTCATAAATTTTTGTCATTCCACGAGCAACAAGTTGCGGTTTCAATACTTGCCAAAGACGTAGCTTTATATCAGCATCTTCCGCCGCATAAAGGGTTGCTTGTTTTAAATCTACTTGTGCAAAAGAAGTAATTTTTTTCCCGTTATGCGTTAAATCTTTATAGGCAATTGGTTTATGCTCAAGCCAACGTTCAGACAAATCATCCATATTATGGGTTAACATTCCAGCATCAAAAGCATATGATAAAAGCATGGTGTCGTCAAAAGAGCTTATCATAATGTCGTATTGCTTCATCACCAACCAATCATATTTTATATTATGACCAATTTTTAACACCGCTGAATCTTCTAATATCGGTTTTAAAAGTGCTAAAGCTTTTCGAGCCCCAATCTGTGAAGCAATGCGCCCGCCCCTCAAAAGGTCCTCTTCTCCTTCATCAAAATGTTCAAGAGGTATATAAGCTGCTTTTTCCGGCTGTAATGCGAGTGAAAAACCAACAAGCTTTGCTTGCATCGGATCAAGAGATGTTGTTTTAGTATCAAAAGCGAAAAAACCCTGCTCTTGTGCTTGTGATAACCAGTCTTTTAAAATTTCCTCATCAAGAATTGTTGTATAAGCATCTCTTGTAATTTTTTGAGTCAGCGCTTGATCTTTACGTTCTTGTGCAAAAACTTGTGGAGAATTTTCAGAAAAATTATGAAGGGATGCGCGCTCAGTATTCTTGATATCAGAATCATGCCTGATATCAGAATCATTCCTGGGGCTTAGTTTTTCCCATTCAACATTTATATCAAGTGCGTCAATAACAGCTGCATCGCATGTTGTTGCCTCTGCCACGCGACGCGTTAATGTTGAAAACTCCATCGCTTTCAAAAAAGCAATTAAACGTGGACCATCTTGTGGCTCCAAAATAAAATCATCTAAATCATTATCTATAGGAACATCTGTTTTAAGCCTGACAAGTTCACGAGATATTTTAACTTGTTCTCTATAAGCTTGAATGTTTTCACGTCGTTTTGTTTGTTTAATTTCTGTTACGTTTTGCAATAGAAGATCAAGAGAACCAAATTCATTTAACAACTGAGCTGCAGTTTTTGGACCAATGCCTGGAATACCCGGTACATTATCCGTTGAATCTCCAATTAATGCTTGTAAATCAATCATTTTTTCAGGCGCAACACCCCATTTTTCTATAACTTCTGAGATACCTATATGCTTATCTTTCATTCCATCATACAAAGATACATGCGTATTTACGAGTTGCATAAGATCCTTATCGGAAGAAATAATGGTTGTTTTTGCCCCAACCTTTGTTGCCAACTTTGCATAGGTAGCAATTAAATCATCCGCTTCAAAGCCTTCCTTTTCAATACAAGGCAAATTAAAAGCCTTCGTTGCTTGGCGTATTAGCGCGAATTGAGGAATTAGATCTTCAGGAGGTTCAACGCGATTCGCTTTATATTCAGGATAAATTTGTTTACGAAAAGTATCAGATGAATAATCAAAAATAACAGCAAAATGTGTTGGAACAACACCCGTAGCTGTATTACGAGCATCACAAAGTAATTTCCATAACATATTGCAAAAACCAGCTACTGCTCCTACAGGAAGTCCATCCTTTTTACGTTTTAAAGGCGGCAAAGCATAATAAGCACGAAAAATATAGCCTGATCCGTCAACCAAAAAAAGATGATCTGTTGCTTTCATGACAATTTTTTCTCCATTTCAGCTAAAAAAGCAAATTACCCTTATATATTTTTTCACTTTGCCTCTAAAAAGCCATTTTTTCTCTTCATAAGACGTGAAGTCGTTGCACTTTATATTAAGTACCTAGAGCTTTTCTTTGCTGTTACAGGATTAATAGCTTTCATTTTGCTCCTCCTATGATAGCTGAGGTACGATGTAGCGACAGGGTCGTTGTGGTGTTCCCCTCCCCACAACGACCGTTTTTTTTGACATCGATATTCTTTAATTTCAATCGTGACTCTTTTAGATAAAAGATGATGTTATTCATGAATTTTGAAGTTATTCCACAGAGCTTTTTCACCCATTTTGTAGATAAAATCAGCGTGTAACTTTTTTTCTTGCATACTCAATCTCGAAGGTAAAGCCTGCGGGCGAATTTTAACGGCATAAGATGTATCTTTATCGTTCTGGATATGTTCATCAATACCCCTTCTGTTATCAAAACCCAATACACCTTGCTTTCCACCGATGAGCTCAATATAAACATCGGCTAGAATCTCTGCATCAAGCAAAGCACCATGAAGAACACGATGGCTGTTATCAATTCCAAAACGTTTGCATAAAATATCAAGAGAATTAGGACCCATAGGAAATTTACGCCGCGCCATAGCCAATGTATCAAGAATATTATCAACACTGATAAGCGGTTTGTTGACGCGTTTTAATTCTGCATTAATAAAACCAATATCAAAACTCGCATTATGCGCAATCATTGTCGCGTCTTTGATAAATTCCAAAAATTCATCAACAATATCACTAAAACTTTTCTCGTTTTTCAAGCGTTCATTGGTTAATCCGTGAATTGCTACAACTTCATCAGGAATAATAACGCCTTCAGGGTTTAAATAAACATGAAATTGGCGTCCTGTGAGATAACGATCAACCATTTCTACACAACCAATTTCGATTATGCGATCTTTCTCTTTATCTAAACCTGTTGTTTCTGTATCAAAAATAATTTCACGCATAATTTTAATTCTTTAGCAATTTTTTTATCACATCAAAAACCTGTTGACGTGTATTCTCTAAATCTTTCCCTGTATCAATAATAAAATCAGCGCGTTCTCGTTTTTTTTCATCTGGCATTTGTTGAGCGTTGATAAAGGCAAATTTTTTCTCATTCATACCTTGGCGAATCATTACACGTTCTTTTTGTATTTCTGGTGGAGCAGAAACAACAATAACGCTATCCACACGACTTTCACCATTTTTTTCAAACAGAAGTGGAATATCAAGAATAACTAATTTTTTCCCTTGTTCACGCGCTATATCAATAAATTCCCTTTCTTTTTCTTGCACCAAAGGATGAATTATTTTTTCTAATGTTTGTAATTTTTCTTTATCATCAATCAAAATTTCAGAAAGTTTCAAACGGTTAACTTCTCCGTTTTCAACCACACCAGGAAAAATACGCTCTATGAATGACAAAGCTGGCTCACTTTTATAAAGCTGTTGTACTGCTTCATCAGCACTAAAAACAGAAATACCCGCTTGCTTGAAAAAATCAGCAACTGTTGATTTTCCCATAGCAATTGATCCCGTTAATCCTATGATCTTCATTCTCTTTTTTCACTCATATCCTCTAAAATAGCTGTCCGTAACGCTTTTGTTACCTGTGGTCTTATTCCGAACCACTGTTCAAACCCTATAACAGCCTGATGTAGAAGCATCCCAAGTCCATCAACCGTCTTGAGATCACAAGCCTTTGCCTGTTGTAAAAAAGGAGTTATCAATGGTGTATAAATAATATCTGTTACTAATGCCGTTTTTTTTGCTTTATGAAAATCGCAAAAAAAAGAATCACTTTTTTCTTCTGGACTTTTTATGCCAATAGAGGTTGTATTAACAATCAAATCAGCTTGATGAAGTATTTCATGGATTTTATGCCAATCGTAAACTTTAATGATTTTTCCAAAATGCTGAGCTAAATTATCAGCACGTTGTTTTGTACGGTTAATTAAATAAATCTGTTCAAATCCGCGTCTTTTTAAGGCATATATGATAGCGCGTGCGGCACCACCTGCTCCAAAAACAAGAGCTGTTTCCCCTCCCCAATCAGATACAAAATCATCAAGATTAGCGCTAAAACCATAGGCATCACTATTCGTGGCACAAAGCTTATCTCCTTCATACCAAAGTGTATTAACAGCACCAATCATTGTTGCTCTCTCATCTTTATAATCTGCTAAACGAAAAGCTTCCTGTTTATAAGGCAAAGTAACATTTCCTCCACAAAAGCCTATTTTTTGTAAAGACGCAATAAAATGACTGAACTCTTCAGATGTTACTTCTTGTGCAAGATATTCTCCTTGTAAACCATATTGTTTAAGCCAAAAATTGTGAATTCTTGGCGATTTTGAATGATGAATTGGAGAACCAACAACAAAAGCACGCGGATAATTTGTTTTTTTTATTGTTAAGTCAACCATCAATAATTCCTAAGTGGCGCAGTTTTATGAGTAGAGGCAGCAAAGGTAAACCAACAATGGTAAAAAAATCTCCTTCAATTTTTTCAAAGAGATGAATTCCTTCTCCTTCAATTTGATATACTCCCACGCTGTTTAAAACATCTTTTCCTACGCGTGCTAAATAACGTTCAATAAATTCTGATGAGAGTAAACGGACGGACATATGTGCACTAAAAGCTTCAACCCAAATTTTTTGACCATTTTTAAATAAAGCTACCGCACTATGAAGAGAATGGGTTTTTCCTGATAATTCACATAAACGTTGATGTGCTTCTTTAATATTTGTTGCTTTGTGAAAAACTTGACCTTCAAAATCAAGAACTTGATCACAACCAATAACGAAAGCATCAGGAAAACGGTCTGAAACATTTTTTGCTTTTGCGCTCGCAAGAAAACAGCTGAGTTCTTTAGGTGTTTTTTCTTTTGCTTTTTTTTCTACTTCTCTTTCATCAAAAGAAGCTCCTTCAATGGAAAAATTTAAGCCTGCTTTTTTTAATAATTTTGCACGATAAAAACTAAGAGATGCTAATATTAAAGTATCTGCGTTCATGAGAATTTTCTCTCATTTCCTTCACGAAATCGTGATAACAGTTCAAATATTGCAGCAGCAGTTTCTTCAATAGAACGTCTTGTGACATCAATAATAGGCCAACCAAAACGTTCGCAAATGCGTTTTGCATGGATTAATTCTTCAGCTATGTTGATACGATTAGTATAATTATCAAGAGCAAAACCTTCTCCTAAATCTCTATTTTGACGAATATGTGAGATTCTTTCAGCTGAAGCAATTAAACCAATAATTAAAGAATTTTTTACCTCTAAAAGAGATTCTGGCAAATCAATTCCTGGAATAAGAGGAACATTAGCCGTTTTGATTCCGCGATTTGCTAAATAGATGCTTGTTGGTGTTTTAGAGGTTCTTGAAATTCCCACAAGGATCACATCTGCTTCGGATAAGCTACTGGAAGACTGTCCATCATCATGCTCTATTGTAAAATCCAGTGCCTCAATACGGCGAAAATAATCTGCATTAAGATCATGTTGTGCGCTCGCACGTAAATGTGTTGGCATTCCAAGGTAAGACTGAAAAGCATTTAAAACAGGATGCAATATATCAATACAGGGAACTTCTATTTTTTTGCATTTTTTTTGAAGGAGTAGTTTAAGTTCTTCATCAATCATTGTGTAAAGAACAATACCTGGCTCTTGTTGTATTTCATCAAGAGCTTTCTGTAACTGTATTCTATTACGAATCATAGGATAGATATGCTCTGTTGCCTGAATCATTGCATATTGCGATGCTACAGCTCTTCCAACAGAAATTAATGTTTCTCCTGTTGCATCAGAAAGCATGTGTAAATGAAAGAATTTTTTTTCTTTTGTCACAAAAATTTTAACTCCTTGTTAAGACATGTGTATATATACTCACCGTTTTTTATAAAACTAAAATTTATGAAAAATTCTCCTTTTTTATGCACAAATTAAATGCTTGTGATAATTTAATCCCTCTTATAAAAAAAGAGGGGATAATATCTTTAAGATAGTGATATTTTTATTCTTTTTTCAGTTCCTTTTGTGGATAAAATTGAGGATAAATAATAATCCACACTAAACACAGTTATAAATAAGAATAATCCTTTCTTTAATATAAATTTATTAATATAAATTTCTGTAAAAAATACTTTTGAATAGCATTTCATTAATGCTATAATCCTAACTCACATTTTTGTTATTAAAATAATTAAATACTATTTGGATTTTATATTTTTTCAAGTTTTTCATATAATTACTTAATATTACAGGAACAAATTTCATATAAATGGTACTTGCAGATTAAAAAAATTGAGTGTAGGATATTTTTTCTTAATAATATTTCACTCATAAATTTCCATAAATTATTTAGAACAATCTTCTCCTTAATTACAAAGAGCATATTTCATGCAAAAAATGAAACTACAAGAACTTAAAAGCAAAAATCCCGTTGAGCTTGTTTCTTTTGCTGAAACATTAGAAGTTGAAAATGCCTCCCTTATGCGCAAACAAGAATTAATGTTTGCTATCTTGAAAAAACTTGCTCTACAAGACGTTGAAATTATAGGAGAAGGTGTTGTTGAAGTTTTACAAGACGGATTTGGATTTTTGAGATCTGCTGATGCTAATTATCTTCCTGGTCCTGATGATATTTATCTTTCACCTGCACAAATACAGTCGTTTTCTTTAAAAACAGGCGATACAATTGAAGGTCCCATACGCAGTCCAAAAGAGGGAGAACGTTATTTTGCTCTCCTTAAAATTAATACAATTAATTTCGAAAAACCTGAAAAGATTCGTTATAAAATCCACTTTGATAATCTTACTCCTCTTTATTCAAATGAACGTTTCCAAATGGAAATACAAGATCCTACAGAGAAAGATATGTCATCACGCGTGATTGATTTGATATCTCCATTGGGAAAAGGACAAAGAGGGTTAATTGTAGCTCCTCCTCGGACGGGAAAAACAGTTTTACTTCAAAATATTGCTCATTCTATTACCACTAATCATCCTGAATGTTATCTCATTGTTCTTTTAATTGATGAACGACCAGAAGAAGTTACTGATATGCAGCGTTCAGTAAAAGGAGAAGTGGTTTCTTCTACTTTTGATGAACCTGCAATACGTCACGTACAAGTGGCAGAAATGGTCATTGAAAAAGCCAAACGTCTCGTTGAATATGGGCGTGATGTTGTTATTCTTCTCGATTCTATTACACGTCTTGGGCGTGCATATAATACAGTTGTTCCTTCTTCAGGTAAAGTTTTAACAGGTGGTGTGGATGCAAATGCCCTCCAGCGTCCAAAGCGTTTTTTTGGTGCAGCACGTAATATTGAAGAAGGCGGATCTTTAACCATTATTGCAACGGCTTTGATTGATACAGGAAGTCGTATGGATGAGGTTATTTTTGAAGAATTTAAAGGAACAGGTAATTCGGAAATTGTTCTTGATCGAAAAGTTGCTGATAAACGTATTTTCCCTGCTATGGATATTTTAAAGTCAGGAACGCGTAAGGAAGAACTTCTGGTAGAACGACAAGATTTACACAAAATTTTTGTTCTTCGTCGTATTTTAGCATCTATGAATGTAACAGATGCAATTGAATTTTTGATTGATAAATTAAAGCAAACAAAAAATAATAGTGAATTTTTTGATTCAATGAATACGTAGAGTCATTAAAGTTTTTATTAGGATAAAACCTGTGGATACAATCTTTGCTGTTTCGAGTGGATTGTTACCTTCAGGGGTTGCAGTCATTCGGCTTTCTGGTCCTCATGTTGTGGATATAGTTAAAACGCTTTGTGGTCGTTTACCTAAAGCACGTTTTATGCATTATGGAAATCTTACTGCTCGTGATGGTAGTTTTTTAGATTCTGGTTTAACTGTTTTTTTTCCTGCTCCTCATAGTTTTACGGGGGAAGATTGTGCAGAATTCCATTTACATGGAGGAAAAGCAGTCGTTAATCGTTTTCTCGATGAATTGTCGACATTTTCTGGATGCCGTATTGCAGAAGCAGGTGAATTTTCACGTCGTGCTTTTATGGAAGGAAAATTAGATCTTGTTCAAGCAGAAGGTCTTGCTGATTTAATAGAAGCAGAAACGGAAAGCCAACGGCGTTTAGCTGTTATGGGTACAAGTGGACATTTAACGACGCTTTATCGTGATTGGCGTCATAAGCTTATGAAGGCGCGTGCTTTTATTGAGGCAGAACTTGATTTTGTTGATGAAGCAGATATTCCCAACGCAATATCTGATAAAGTTTGGAAAGATGTTCAGGATCTTTGTACTTCTATTCGGGAATATATTACTGAAGGAGAACGTGCGAGTATTTTACGTGATGGATTAAAAATTGTTATTGCTGGTGCTCCAAATTCTGGAAAATCAAGCATTATGAATCGTCTTTCAGGAAGATCTGTTGCTATTGTAACGGAAGAAGCAGGAACAACCCGTGATGCTTTAGAAATGAGAATTATTCTTGGTGGTTTACCTGTTTTTTTAACCGATACTGCTGGTTTTAGAAAAACAGAAAATAAAATAGAACAGATGGGAATAGAAATTGCTAAACAGCATGTTAGGGAAGCTGATTTGGTTATTTTGGTTTATGATATAGGAAATCCTAAGCAAGTTGATTTACCAGAAACATCGGCTGAAATATGGTGTGTTGGCAATAAGCTTGATCTTTATGAAAAAAATGATCAGCGTTGGTCTATACAATTTTCCGCATTAACTGGTTTAAATTTTGATTATTTTATAAAAGAACTTGAATTATTTTGTCATCATCGTGCTTCTGAAATTGGAAATATTGTTCCAGCACGTAAAAGGCAACTTCAATTATTAAAGGAGGCTGTTAAAGAGATTGAATTTTCTCTTAATTATCATTCTCTTGATCTCAGTTTACGTGCAGAACATCTCCGTTGTGCAAGTGATTTTCTTGGGAAAATTACAGGAGATATTGATGTTGAAGATTTGCTTGATATTATTTTTTCAGAATTTTGTGTTGGTAAATAATGATTCACGTGAAACATTGATTATTTCATAGACAGATTATAAAGATTATGTAATTTATATCCTGTTTCACGTGAAACCTTAGAATATTTTCTACGGAATGAATTAAATGCAATCATATGATGTTGTTATTGTTGGTGGTGGTCATGCTGGCTGTGAAGCGGCTTCAGCTTCAGCACGTGTAGGAGCCAAAACAGCGCTTGTTACACATAAAATATCAGCACTGGGAACAATGTCGTGTAATCCTGCTATTGGTGGACTTGGAAAAGGGCATCTAGTTCGTGAAATAGATGCGTTAGATGGTCTTATGGGAAGAGCAGCAGATGCTGCTGGAATTCAGTTTAGACTACTTAATAGACGTAAAGGACCGGCAGTAAGAGGACCACGAACACAGGCAGATAGACAACTTTATAAAAAAGCAATTCAAAAATTATTAAAAGAACAAGAAAATCTTACTCTTATTGAGGATGAAGTTATTGATCTGGTTGTTAAAGATAATTGTGTATCAGGTGTTATTTTAAAAAAACAAGGAACAATTTTTTCTGGTGCTGTTGTTTTAACAACAGGTACGTTTTTAAATGGCTTTATTCATATTGGTAATAAAACATGGGCTGCTGGTCGTATGGGAGATCAGTCAAGTGTAAAACTTGCTGAACATTTGAAAAAATATCATATAAAACTTGGACGATTAAAAACAGGAACCCCTGCTCGTTTGAGTAAAAAAACAATTGCTTGGGAAGCTCTCCAAAAACAACAAGCAGATGAAAATCCCATACCCTTTTCTCTTTTAACAGAGAAAATTGAACAACCACAAATTGAATGTGCAATAACACGTACAAATGAGAAAACACATCAAATTATTCGCGAGAATATTTATCGCTCTGCTTTATATTCTGGAAATATTGAAGGGTTAGGACCACGTTATTGTCCTTCTGTTGAAGATAAAATTGTTAAATTTGGAGAACGTGATGGACATCAGATCTTTCTGGAACCAGAAGGATTAAATGATGATACTGTTTATCCAAATGGTCTTTCTACTTCTCTTCCTGAAGATGTACAAATTTCTCTATTGAAAACCATTGAAGGATTGGAAAATGCTATAGTTTTGCAACCTGGTTATGCTATTGAATATGATTTTGTTAATCCACAACAATTAACGAGAAACTTAGAATTACGTTCTTTACCGGGTTTGTTCTTAGCAGGCCAAATTAATGGTACAACAGGATATGAAGAAGCAGCAGCACAAGGACTTTTAGCTGGATTAAATGCTGCACGTAAAGTAGGTAAATTAGATGAAATACTTATAAGTCGTTCTACTGCTTATATTGGTGTTATGATTGATGATTTGGTTTCACGTGGTGTTTGTGAACCTTATAGGATGTTTACATCACGTGCTGAATTTCGTTTATCTTTACGATCTGATAATGCTGATACGCGTTTAACACCTTTGGCACAAAAATGGGGTATTGTGAGTAAAATACGTTGGGAATGTTATCAGAAAAAACAACAACGGCTTGATCAAGCACGATCAATATGTCAAAATCTTTTTTTAACACCCAATGAAGCTTCTGCTCATGGATTACATGTTAATCATGATGGAATTCGGCGTTCGGCTTATGATTTTCTTGCTTATCCTCATATGACCTTAGAGCGTCTTTCAGATTTTTGGCCACAATTAAAAACAATTGATTCTAAAACAGCAGAATCTTTAGAAATTGAAGCACAATATGCGGTTTATTTAGATAAACAAGCACAAGATATTGCCTCTCTTCAGAGAGATGAGCGTTTAGAAATTCCTTCTTCTCTCGATGTTCAGGCAATTTCAGGTCTTTCAAATGAACTTAAATCAAAAATTCAAGAAGTGTCGCCGCGTTCAATTGCTGATGCACAAAAAATTGATGGCATGACACCCGCCGCGTTATCGCTTATTATTACACATATTCAACGTCAACGACGTGAAAAGGCTAAAACAGCTTAATGAATTTTTCTACAGAAAAAAAATATCAACAATTATTAAATATTGTTCCTTCTGTTTCACGTGAAACGATGGAAAATTTAATTCAGTTTGAGTCTTTAATACTTCAGTGGAATGCACATATTAATTTGATATCTGCTACAACTATACCAGATCTATGGACACGACATATTCTAGATTCAGCACAAATTTTTCCTTTGTATGCTCATTCTTTACATTGGTGTGATTTAGGATCAGGAGGAGGTTTTCCTGCAATTGTGATTGCTATCTTTTTGAAAGAAAAAAAAGCAGGACATATTAATCTTGTTGAAAGTAATGGGAAAAAAGTTGCTTTTTTGCGAACAGTTATTGCTCAACTTAATCTTCCAGCAACGGTTTATCACGCTAGAATTGAAGATATATATCAAAAAATTCCCATATCTGATATTATAACAGCACGGGGATTAGCGCCGCTTGATACTCTTTTACAACTCATTTTTCCTTTATTAACAGAAAAAACAATAGCTCTTTTGCAAAAAGGTCGGGATTACGCTACAGAAATAAAAAATGCCTCTGCCAATTGGCACTTTGATCTGTTAAAACATAAAAGTAAAGTTGATGAAAATTCTGTTATTTTGGAAATTTCTCATATTCGATCATATAGAGGGTAGAGCAAAATGAGCGAAACACGAATTATCGCTATTGCAAACCAAAAGGGTGGAGTCGGAAAAACAACCACAGCAATTAATCTTGCTACAGCTTTAGCGGCTATTGGTGAAAATGTCCTTATTATGGATGTTGATCCACAAGGTAATGCTAGTACAGGTTTAGGGATTGATCGTAATAGCCGTCCTTTATCTTCTTATGATGTTTTGGTTTCGGGCGTTTCAATTACGCAGGCGGCTTTAAAAACAGCCGTACCCAATCTTTATATAGTTCCTTCTACACTTGATCTCTTAGGTGTGGAAATGGAAATTTCTTCATCAAAAGATCGCATACAACGCTTACGTAAAGCTCTCTATGATGATCCGGAAATGGAAAAAAAATTCAATTATATTTTAATTGATTGTCCTCCCTCCCTTAATCTTTTAACACTTAATGCTATGGGGGCTGCCGATTCTGTTTTAGTGCCTATGCAGTGTGAATTTTTAGCACTTGAAGGTTTAAGTCAATTACTTGAAACAGTAAAACAAGTGCGATCCGTACTTAATCCATCTTTAGAGATCCAAGGTATTGTTTTAACAATGTATGATGGACGTAATAACCTTTCAAATCAAGTTGTTGAAGATGTACGCTCTTTTATGGGAGATAAAGTTTATCGTACTGTTATTCCACGAAATGTAAGAGTATCAGAAGCGCCTTCTTTTGGCAAACCTGTATTGCTTTATGATCTTAAATGTGCTGGGAGCCAAGCTTATTTGCGTCTAGCATCAGAAATGATTCAACGTGAAAAACAAGCACGTGCTGCTGCTTAAAAATGTAAAATTTTTTGTAAGAAAACTCAAAGAGCAAAATTATGAACGATGATCTATCAAAAAAAAGACTAGGACGTGGATTAGCGGCATTGATTGGAGATATCAATTTAAACAACAATATTGCACGTTCATCAAGCTTTGATAAATTAAATGAATCCGGTAGTCTTTCTGAGCGATTTATTTCTATTGAATCTATTTCATGTAATCCTCACAATCCTCGGCGTCATTTTACTGAAACAGAGCTTGATAATTTGACACAATCAATTCGTCAACACGGTGTGGTTCAACCGGTTATTGTGAGGCCTTTAAGAGATCATCCTCATCGGTTTGAATTGATTGCGGGTGAACGGCGCTGGCGTGCAGCACAACGTGCAAATTTAAGTCAATTACCCGTTATTATTCGTGATGTGGACGATAAAACGGCTTTGGAATTGGCAATTATTGAAAATGTTCAACGTGCAGATCTTAATCCTATCGAAGAAGCAAAGGGATATGAGATGCTTCTAAATGAACATGATTATACGCAAGTAGATTTAGCGCAAGTTATAGGAAAAAGTCGTAGTCATGTTGCAAATACGCTTCGTTTGTTAAAACTTCCAGAAAAAGTACAACAATTCTTAACTGATGGACAACTTTCTGCAGGTCATGCACGTTGTCTTATAACCGTTGATGATCCACAAAATTTAGCTGAGAAAATTATTCGTGAAGGGCTTTCAGTACGTCAAACAGAAATACTTGCATATGAGCAAGCTAATCCTAAAACTAAAAAGCGTACCAATACGGAGAAAGATGCTGAAACAAAATCTTTAGAAAAATTACTTGCAGATGTGATAGGAATGAAAGTTATTATTCGACATGGTAAAAAAGGTGGAGATTTAAAAATACATTACTCTTCATTAGAACAATTAGATGAAATTTGTCGGCGTTTACAAAGTTAATCAATTGTTCTAAAAAGATTTTTTTAACAGTTATCTTTTAAAATTTTTATTATTCTATACATATGCTCTTTAGCAAATTCTATATTTCTTGCAGGTAAAGAGTTTTTTTCATAAGTAGAATTTTCTTCATCAGTAAGTACATACAATGTCGCTTGAAGTGCTAGGTGAGCAACAACAAAATCTTTCGGTGTTATATTATTTTCTTTTAAAATATTTACAAGTTTTGGATTATTAAAAATATAGGAAGCGTCTTTTTCAATATTATCATCATAAGTACTGAGATCACTTTTTGTATTTTTTTGTTCTGGTTCTGAAGATAAATTTCTACATTCTGCTTTGATTTTTTCCAGCTTTAAAAGAATATCTTCTGTTAAGGGATAATTTGCAATGAAAGGCGGTATAAAAGAAGGATCATCTATTTCTTGTTTTTTTTCTTGAGCGTATGATACAAAAGGAAAAATGAAGAAAAAACACAATAGAAGTTTAAACATGACAAAAATTATCCTTTCTTTTTTGAATTTCAATAAATATTTTTCCGTCTGTTATTCTTTATTTTTAGAAAAACATTTGTAAATATAATCAAAATAAAAACAATTATTAGGAATGGTAAAAACACGGTGATTTTTTAATGCACGTACTTTTTTATTAGATTAATGGGATGATATTTTTTAATGTCTCATAGCTGATTAGTTGCTCAAAATGAGTTTTTCACAGCTATTTAAAAGAATTGTTGCTTTGTAAAAATGTTTTTTAACAAATTCAAGATTGTTTAGAAATATAGTATTTTTCTCAGTAGAATATTCCTTTTCAGGTACAAATATGAGAAGCGCTGATATTTCTTTAAGTGCTAAGGTTCCCGCAGCAAAATCTTTCGGTGTTATATTATTTTCTTTTAAAATATTCACAAGTTTTGGTTTACTAGAAATATAGGTAGTGTAGTTTTCAATACTAGAGTGGATACTAGAATCATAAGTTATAAGATTATTTTTTGTTTCTGGAAGTAAGTTTTTACATTCTTTTTCAATTTTTTCCAGCTTTAAAAGAAAATCTTCCGTTAAGGGATAATTTGCAATGAGAGGTGCTATAAGAGAAGAATTATCTGTTTCCTTTTCCTCTGCCATTGTTTGTTGAATATGTATCACGAAAAGAAAAAGCAGGAACAAACGTAATACGAACTTACGCATGGTTAAAAATTGTCCTTTCTTCTTCGAACTTCAGCAAAAACTTCTTCATCTGTTTTTTCTTCCATTACAAGGTTCTTTCGCAATACACTATCATCCCAGCGGAGAAAGGGATTTGTGGCTTTTTCTTGCCCTAAGGTTACTGGTAAAGTCATAGCGTTTTTTGCACGTAGCAAAAAAACTTCCTCTATTCTTTGGTGGAGTTTTTTATTATGTGGGTCAATTGTTAGTGCGAAAAGAGCGTTATTTTTTGTATATTCGTGTCCACAATAGAGAAGTGTTTCATCAGGAAGTTTACGAAGTTTTTTTAAAGAATTCAGCATTTGTGCTGGTTTTCCTTCGAAAAGACGTCCACAGCCCAATGAAAAAAGTGTATCTCCAGCAAAGAGTAAATTCTTTTCAGGAAAATAGTAAGATAATGCGCCTAGAGTATGACCAGGTGTTGAAAGAGCTAAAAGAAGGTGTGAGCCAAAAGAAAAACTTTCATCAGGTTGAAGTGTTTTATCAAGATGATTGATCTTTTCTTTTTCTGCTTCTGGTCCGATAACCGTAGCGTTGTAAACTTGTTTTAATTCTGATAGGGCTTCTACATGGTCGTGATGATGATGAGTTACAAAAATAGTGTTAAGTGTCCAATTGTGGCGCTTTAAGGCATTGTGAATCGCTTTGCTTTCAGGAGCATCTATTGCAGCTGTCATACCACTTTTTTCATCATGAAGGAGTACACCGAAATTGTCTTCTCGACAAATAAACTGTTCAATCAACATATTTTTTCTCCCGAACAGTGTTTGGCGATGAATCTATAAAATAATCGGTAGTGATGATTTTTTTAAGAATCAGATTTGTCCTCTTCTGTAAAAAGTCCTTTTGAATGTTTTATAATTATAGGCATTTGGGTAAGCATGAAAAGGACTGTTATAGGCATGACGCCAAATACTTTGAAACTTGTCCAGAAATTATCGCTAAAATTACGCCAAATTATTTCATTCAAAATGGCAAGAAAAATGAAAAAAAACGCCCAACGATAGGTAAGTTTTTGCCAACCTAAATCATCAAGTTTTAAGGTAGAATCAAGAGCATAACGTAAAAGTGGTTTTTTAAAAAACATCCCTCCAAAAAGTATAAAAGCAAATAAGCTATTAATGATTGTTGGTTTCATTTTTATGAAAGTTTCATTATGAAGCCAGAGAGTTAGAAAGCCAAAAACTAAAACAAATATTCCTGAAATAAGAGGCATAATAGGAATTTGTCTTGCAAGGATCCATGATAAGCTTAGGGAAATAATAATAGCCACCATAAAAATAGCTGTTGCAGGGAAAATAGGCTTACTAAAATTTTGAAAAAATCCAATGTTTTTTATCAGCCATTCTCCCTTATAATTGGCAAAAAAGAAGGCAACCAATGGACCCATTTCCAAAAGAAATTTAAGTGTTGGTGAGAGAGAATTTTTTTTATTGTTATTCATCTTTTTTTCAGAATTATTGTGTAAATTAAGATTAGATAAAGGCTGTTTCATGCGTGTTTTCCTGCAATAGTTTCGGCAAAGTCAGAAGCAGAAAAGGGTTGAAGGTCTTCAATATCTTCTCCTATACCGATAAAATAAACGGGTAATTTATATTTTGCTGCGATAGCGACAAGAATTCCTCCTCGTGCAGTCCCATCTAGCTTTGTCATAACTAAACCATTAACACCAGCAATATCACGGAAAATGTCCACTTGGTTGAGTGCATTTTGTCCGGTTGTTGCATCAAGAGTTTGAAGGATTGTGTGGGGTGCTTGAGGGGTGTGTTTTTTTAAAACACGAATAATTTTTGCCAACTCATCCATTAATTCAGATTTATTTTGTAAACGCCCTGCTGTATCAATAATTAATACATCACTGTTTGTTTTTTTTGCTTTTTCATAAGCATCAAATGCTAAGCTGGCGGCATCTGCACCCAATTTTGTCGAAATAACAGGAGAATTGGTACGTTCACCCCAAATGTGTAGTTGCTCAATAGCAGCGGCTCGGAAAGTATCACCTGCTGCCAGCATAACTTTTAATCCCCCTTCTGTTAATTTGGCTGAAAGTTTTCCAATAGTTGTCGTTTTTCCAGTGCCATTTACACCTACCAGCAAAATAACATGAGGTTTATGGCTGAGATCAAGTTCTAATGGTATTGCAACAGGTTCCAGAACTTTTTTGACCTCATCAGCTACAATAGTATGAATATCATTTGGGGAGAGGTTTTTTCCGTAACGACTGGAAGCTAAAGTATTTGTGATGCGTGTTGCTGTCTCTACACCTATGTCAGCTTGGATAAGAATATCTTCGAGCTCTTGCAGTGTATCTTCATCAAGTTTTCTTTTAACAAAGAGATCGCCAATTGATCCGCTTAGGCGTTGTGAAGAAAGGGATAGGCCTTTTTTAAGGCGCCCAAACCACGCTGTCTTTTTTTGTTCAACAGAAGGTTCAGATAAAATTTCTTCATTCTTTTTTTCACGGATGTTGTCTGTGACAATAATTTTACCAGAAAAGGGAATTTTATCAGAATGGGATTCTAGAAATGGAGATTTTTCATCATATTTTGTAAGTATTGACTCTGGATTTTTTGTTTGTTCTTCTTTTTCTGTGTTTATAGAGATTTGATTATTTTTTGTCTTTTCATTTTTGTCTTTATTTTCTTCTATTATATCGCTTTTATCAGGAATAGAAATCTGTTGTTCAATTTCTTGCTCTTGAGATTTGTTAAAAGAGAATATTTTTTTTATAAAAGATTTAGTCATAAGAATTCTCCTGCTCAAGCAGCGTTTAATTTTGGAGGGACAGCAATCAATTTATCGCCATCATGATCCACGATAAGGGCTTGAACAATTGTTCCTGCTTTTGCACCTTTAACTTGTACAAGAGTATAATCTTCTGTTCGTCCGATTTCATCTTTTTCAACGAGAATTGTTTGTAGACTGTTTTGTAAATGAGCAAGATGCTTTTGGTAAGCCATATCACCTGCTTTACGCAATTTTTCAGCACGCAGCTTAACTATTTTACGGTTGATTTGTGGCATACGTGCGGCAGGTGTTCCTTCTCTTGGACTAAAGGGGAAGACATGGAGATGGGTTAAATTACAATCTTTGATTAAGGCAAGACTATTTTGAAACATCTCTTCTGTTTCTGTAGGAAAACCAGCAATTAAGTCGGCACCATAAACCATTGTAGAACGTTTGGCACGCAATTCTTGGCAAAATTGAATGGCATGTTCGCGCAGATGACGCCGTTTCATCCGTTTTAAAATCATATTATCACCTGCTTGCAAAGATAAATGCAAATGGGGCATGATTCTTGTTTCATAAGCTAAAAGATTTATGAGTTCTTCGTCTGCTTCAATAGAGTCAATAGATGAGAGGCGTAATCGGGCTAAGTCAGGGACATGATGCAAAATAGCTGAAGTTAATTTTCCTAGAGTAGCTTTTCCAGGAAGATCGTGGCCATAACTTGTAAGGTCAACACCTGTAAGGACCACTTCTTGGATACCCCCACCTATCAGCTTTTTAATTTGTTCTATGACAGCACCCATGGGAACTGAACGAGATGGTCCTCGTCCATAAGGAATAATGCAAAATGTACAGCGGTGATCGCATCCGTTTTGTACCTGTACAAAAGCGCGGGTGCGCTCTTGCATTGCACTGACCATATGTGGAGCAATTTTTTGTACTTCCATAATGTCATTGATATGCACCTTTTCAGAATGATTAATACCAAAATCAGGAAGTTGACGATAAGAATGAGCGTGAAGTTTATCTTCGTTTCCTAAAACAAGATCTACTTCTGTCATTGAGGCAAAATTTTGTGCTTCTGTTTGGGCTGCACACCCTGTTACAATGATACGCGCATGAGGATTTTCACGTCTTGCTTTGCGGATAGCTTGTTTTGCTTGTCGTACGGCTTCGGCAGTGACAGCACAGGTATTAAAGATAATAGCACCATCTTTAAGTTGATCTAGCCCTGAAGAAGTACTTTCTTTGCGAATGATTTCCGATTCGTAGCTATTAAGTCGACAACCAAAAGTTACAATTTCTATTGCCATCAGGAGTGATCCTTTTTGTAACACCCTGTTAAAGGGCTTAAAAAACCACTAAAGTGATATTTAATTGGTCCTGTCATGATAATATGATCGTCTTCTCGGTAAAAAATATTAAGTGTTCCCTTTGGTAAATTTACATCAACATGGCGCTCTGTAAGTCCACGACGATAAGCAGCCACTGCACTTGCACAAGCAGCACTCCCACATGCTTGTGTTAATCCTGCCCCTCGCTCCCATGTACGTAAATTTAGACTTTTCTTTGACGTTATGCAAGCAATGGAAATATTGCACCGTTCGGGAAACAGGGGATCATATTCAAGTTTTGGCCCATATTTTTCTAATGGAATATGTTGAATATCATTTTCAACAAAAAAGATAGCATGGAGATTGCCAATGGATATGAGACAAGCGTCTTTTAGGGGACCAGCCATAATTTCTACGTGATTGGTATCAACTATTTCACGTGAAACAGGCATCTCTTTTGCATTGAAATTTGGGCATCCCATATCAACAGAAATGAGATTATCGGTTTGGTATTTTCCTTCAATAATTCCAGCGGGAGTTTCTAAATGAAATTTTTCACCAAAATTGTGATCTTTAAGCCATGCGATGACACAGCGGGTACCATTGCCACAAGCTTTAGCCATTGATCCGTCGGCATTCCATATTTCTATGCGGAAGTCGGTTTTTTTCTGGGTTGGTGTGTGGATAGCCATGATTTGATCAAAATGCATTTCAGGATCTGCCGACAAAGCAAGGATTGCTTGTGGTGTAAGAGCGTATGTGCTTTCACGCATATCAACAACAATAATTTGATTTCCAAGACCGTCCATTTTGCTAAATGGCGTTTTCATGAAACTTCTCTATTTCTAATGATTACTTATAAAAAGATATATGACTGAAAATATTATAAATTTCTAGTGTTTAATAAATATAAAATTGGGCACATAAATTATTTCTTTTAAAATAAGTGATTTTAACCTGTTTTTTTTAATTTGTTAATTTATCTTTGTAACTATAACAAATATTCGCTTAATTTTTTTGTGAACTTATTTATTGTCGTGGGAGAGAGTACAGACATGGCGTTTTCAAAAGTTTCGTTTTTCGTTGCACTATCAACTGTAATGTTTTTAGGGGGATGTTCAACAACACGGTTTGATGGTAATGACGATGGTAACGCATTAGAAGTTTTTTATCCATCTCAACAAATGACAATATTAGAAGCGTCTGATCTGTCGTCTACTTCTTCGTCGATATCTGAAGATGCAAACGCTCCGATGTATGAAAAAGGAGATTCTCAGAGCGATGGACGAATGGCTAGTCTCGAATTGCCAAGTAATGCTACTGATTTATTTCCTGCAAGTGTTGCTGGGGTGTGGAATCTTTCTATGGGAGGAAAAGTTTGCCGGATTGCAACTCCACAAACAAAGTTTGGACAAGGGTACCGTGCTGGTCCTTTACACTGTCCAGGAATTGCTTCCCAAGTGAGATCGTGGGCTGTTAAAGGAAAAAGATTATATTTTTATAATAACTCTGGACGTGTTATCCTCGTTCTTTATTCTTCAAATGTTGATCGTTTTGAGGGACGTACACTTGATGATCATCCCGTTATTTTAAGTCGTTAAATCATTTTTGATCGTTTATGACAAACTAAACTAGACGGACAGATTCTTGAAAAGTATTTGTATTTTTCATTGAGATCGGTTTGAAAAAGGTTTTTTGGATGATTCTCGTTTCAACATGTTATAAGGAGCTTGTCGCTAAAGGAGAGGTTTGTTTTGATCCCGCTCAATTAGCTATAACAGAATATTTTGATCATTTATTAAAAAAAATTGCGGAACAAAATATCTCTCATCCTTTGCCTTGGATATTTTGCTCTTTCTTTAACAGAATATTTAAAAGGAAAAAACAAAATATTTCTTGTGTTGTAAAACAAGGAGATGAAACAGGTTTTTTTCAGGGACTGTATATTTATGGTGAAGTAGGACGGGGCAAAACCATGCTGATGGATTTGTTCTTTTCTTGTTTGCCTAAAGGTCATAAAAAGCGTGCCCATTTTAATGATTTTATGGCTGATGTGCATGAGCGTATTAATTTTTATCGTCAAGCATCTGGGTGTGCAAAATTTAAACAAGATAATCCTATTTTAGCTGTTGCTGAGGATCTTGCACGAGAAGCAAAAGTACTTTGTTTTGATGAGTTTAGTGTAACGGATATTGCTGATGCTATGGTATTGGGGCGGCTTATTTCTGCTCTGTTTGATAAAGGAATTTTCTTTATTGCGACTTCAAATGTGGCGCCAGATAACCTTTATTGTAACGGTTTAAATCGTGAGCTCTTTTTGCCTTTTATTCAAGTTTTGAAAGCATATGTTCGTGTTGTTAATCTTGATGCAAAAACAGATTATCGCCTTGAAAAATCAAATCTACAACAGATGTATGTATCGCCGTTGGGGGTTCAAGCAAATGAATATATGGATCAAGCATGGACACTTGTATTGCAAGGACATAAGGAGATGTCTGATGAGCTTTCTATAAAAGGGCGCTTTATTCCTATTCCGCGCTTTGGTGCAGGATGTGCTCGTTTTGATTATGGGGATTTATGTGCAAAGCCTTTGGCCGCGGCTGAATATTTGTTATTAGGAAAGCATTATCATACGATTTTTATTGATAATGTACCGGTCATGGATGATACATGTCGTAATGAAACAAAACGGTTTATTTTGCTTATTGATATTCTTTATGAGCGCCACATACGGTTGTTTATGTCGGCAGCCGCAGGGATAGGGGATTTGTATAAAGGGCATGCGCAGATTACGGAAACATTTGAATTTCAAAGAACACAATCACGTCTTTTCGAAATGCAAAGCTACGATTATTTAAAACTTTGGGAAGAACATTTTCTTTTGAAGAAGAAGCATTGATTATACTTTTACCTTTACGTAAACTGTCAAAACAATAACTTTTTGAAATTAAAGAAATATAATAATTCTGTTGTATTTTTTTTAAATTCACTTTATCGATACATCGTGATAATTTTCTAATAGTTGTTTCAGCGGAGGGTTGTTGTTTCTGTAAGGAGATAAATTTGTAAATTTCATTTCTTTACTCCTTTTTATGATATTGTTTGAATATGGTTGAAGTCAAAAATATTCAGTATACGGACGTTGATTGGGTGTGCGCTGAATTATCTAAAAGTTAGGAAAAAATAAAATGGCACGGAAAAAAATAGCTCTCATTGGTTCAGGTATGATTGGTGGTACTTTAGCACATATTATTGGGCTTAAAGAGCTTGCTGATGTGGTCTTATTTGATATTACAGAAGGTGTGCCACAAGGTAAGGCTCTAGATATAGCCGAATCTTCTCCTGTTGATGGTTTTGATATCAGTCTAAAAGGTGCTAATGCTTATGAAGCAATTGAAGGTGCTGATGTTGTTATTGTAACAGCAGGCGTTGCGCGAAAACCTGGTATGAGTCGTGATGAACTTTTGGGCATTAATTTAAAGGTTATGGAACAAGTTGGAGCTGGAATTAAAAAATACGCTTCTTCAGCGTTTGTTATTTGTATTACCAATCCCCTTGATGCGATGGTGTGGGCATTGCAGAAATTTTCAGGTCTCCCTACACATAAAGTGGTTGGTATGGCTGGTGTTCTTGATTCAGCGCGTTTTCGTCATTTCTTATCTGAGGAATTTAAGGTCTCTATTAAAGATGTGACAGCGTTTGTTTTAGGGGGCCACGGTGATACAATGGTTCCTCTCGTGCGTTATTCAACGGTTGGTGGTATTTCTTTGCCTGATCTTATAAAGATGGGCTGGACAACACAGGGAAGAATTGATCAAATTATCCAGCGTACCCGTGATGGCGGTGCAGAAATTGTTGGTTTGTTAAAAACAGGTTCTGCTTATTATGCACCAGCAGCTTCTGCTGTTTCTATGGCTGAGGCCTACCTAAAGGATACTAAGCGTGTTGTGCCTGTTGCAGCTTATCTTTCAGGAGAATATGGGGTTAATGATACTTACGTTGGTGTTCCTGTTGTACTTGGTGCAGGTGGTGTTGAACGAGTCATTGAAATTGATCTTGATAAAGAAGAAAGAGGTGCTTTTGATCATTCAGTAAATGCGGTTAAAAAGCTTTGTGAAGCTTGTATTGCTCTTGTACCTAGTCTCAAGTAAATTGAACAAGATTTAATTCATTAAAATAAGTATTTAGAATGTTAAAACTTTAGGATTAATAAGATCCATAAAAGAAAAGGACAAATGCATGAATATCCATGAGTATCAGGCCAAACGTCTGCTTCATGAATATGGAGCACCAATTGCAAATGGTGTCGCTGTTTATTCTGTAGAGCAAGCTGAAAAATGGGCGGAAAAATTGCCCGGACCTCTCTATGTGGTTAAAAGTCAGATACACGCTGGTGGTCGTGGTAAGGGTAAGTTTAAAGAACTTGGTCCTGATGCAAAGGGTGGTGTTCGGCTTGCACAATCTGTTGAAGAAGTTGTTGCAAATGTTCAAGAAATGCTTGGAAAAACTTTGGTAACCAAACAAACTGGTCCAGAGGGTAAGCAGGTCAACCGCCTTTATATTGAAGATGGTGCCGATATTGAACGGGAGCTTTATCTTTCACTTTTGGTTGATCGTAGCGTTGGTCGAATTGCTTTTGTTGTTTCAACAGAAGGTGGAATGGATATTGAAACGGTTGCTGAAGAGACACCAGAAAAAATATTCACGCTTCCCATTGATGCTGTAGAGGGTGTTACTTCTGCTGATTGTGCAAGACTTTGTGATGCGTTGAAACTACAAAGTAGTGCGCGAGAAGATGGTGAAAAGCTTTTTCCGATTCTCTATAAGGCATTTTGTGAAAAAGATATGAGCCTTTTAGAAATCAATCCGCTTATTGTGATGAAAGATGGTCACTTGCGTGTTCTTGATGCGAAAGTTTCTTTTGATAATAATGCTCTGTTTCGTCATCCAGATATTTTAGAATTGCGCGATCTTTCAGAAGAAGATCCAAAGGAAATAGAAGCATCAAAGCATGATCTTGCTTATGTTGCTCTTGAGGGTACGATTGGTTGCATGGTTAATGGTGCTGGGCTTGCTATGGCAACAATGGATATCATTAAGCTTTATGGAGCAGAGCCAGCGAATTTTTTGGATGTTGGTGGTGGAGCATCAAAAGAAAAGGTGACAGCTGCTTTTAAAATTATTACGGCCGATCCAAATGTTAAGGGCATTTTGGTTAACATTTTTGGTGGTATTATGCGTTGTGATGTCATTGCTGAAGGTGTGGTTGCTGCTGTTCGTGAGGTTGGTTTAAAGGTTCCCTTGGTTGTTCGTCTTGAAGGTACTAATGTTGAGCAAGGTAAAGCAATTATCAATGAGAGTGGTTTGAATGTTATTCCTGCTGATGATTTAGATGATGCTGCCCAAAAAATTGTTGCAGCCGTGAAGGGAGCTTAAGCTATGTCAATTCTTGTGAATAAAGAGACAAAAGTTCTAGTTCAAGGGCTTACAGGAAAAACAGGAACGTTTCATACAGAACAGGCGCTTGCTTATCATGGTACGCAAATGGTTGGTGGCGTTAATCCTAAAAAGGGTGGAGAAACATGGGAAGGTTCAGAAGGCGAAACTCTTCCTATTTTCGCTAATGTTGCAGAAGCAAAAGAAAAAACAGGTGCAGATGCTTCCGTTATTTATGTTCCTCCTGCAGGGGCTGCTGCAGCTATTATAGAGGCTATAGAAGCTGAAGTTCGTTTAATTATCTGTATTACGGAAGGTATTCCCGTTATGGATATGGTTAAAGTGAAGGCGCGATTAGAAAACTCAAAGTCTCGTCTTATTGGTCCTAATTGTCCCGGTATTCTTACACCAAATGAATGTAAAATTGGTATTATGCCTGGTTCTATTTTTAGAAAAGGTTCTGTTGGGGTTGTCTCGAGGTCGGGAACTTTAACTTATGAAGCCGTTTTTCAAACGAGTCAGGAAGGTCTCGGACAAACAACTGCTATAGGGATTGGTGGCGATCCTGTTAAGGGCACTGAATTTATTGATGTGTTGGAAATGTTTTTAGCGGATGATGAAACCGAGTCTATTGTTATGATTGGTGAGATTGGTGGTTCTGCTGAAGAAGAAGCAGCACAGTTTTTGCAAGATGAAGCAAGAAAAGGTCGTAAAAAGCCAGTTGTTGGCTTTATTGCTGGCCGTACGGCTCCTCCAGGACGGACAATGGGACATGCTGGTGCTGTTATTTCTGGTGGTAAAGGTGGAGCAGAAGATAAAATTGCGGCAATGGAATCAGCAGGGATTCGTGTATCTTCTTCGCCATCACAGATAGGTAAGACTTTGATGTCAGTTTTGAAAGGCTAAAAGAAAGTTTCACCTGAATAAGAAAAGGTTCTTAGATTCAGGTGAAAAAGCTTGAGTATAAAAAGGTAAAACTTTTTTGAATGTTCGAATCACTGCTTGTTTGTAAGCATTTAAAGGTCAAAAAGAGATATAAGGAGACGGAATAAATGTTCCGGAGAAGTATATGGCAAGGCAGGACGAAATAAATAGCCTTTTTGCACAGACATCATTTCTTTATGGTGGGAATGCGGATTATATAGATCAACTTTATGCTCAATATGAAAAAGATCCTACCAGTGTTGATTCACAGTGGCGTGCTTTTTTTGAAGGACTTCATGATAATAAAGAGGATGTTCTTAAAAATGCTGAAGGAGCAACATGGCAGCGTGATCATTGGCCATTAAAAGCAGAGGGTGAATTGATTTCTGCTCTTGATGGTGATTGGTCTTCTCTTGAAAAATATTTTGGCGATAAATTAAAGGAAAAAGCAATAACAGGTGCTGCACAAAAGGGAAAAACTTCCAGTGAACAAGATATTATTCGTGCAACACGTGATTCCGTTCATGCAATTATGATGATTCGTGCGTTTCGAGAACGGGGACATCTTCATGCGCAACTTGACCCTCTTCAATTGGCCGAAAAACAAGAAGATTATAAGGAACTTTCTCCAGAAGCTTATGGTTTTACTCCAGCTGATTACGAGCGTCCCATTTTTATTGATAATGTTTTAGGGTTGGAATATGCAACTATTCCGCAAATGCTTGAGATTCTCAATCGTACCTATTGTTCAACAATCGGTGTGGAATATATGCATGTTTCTGATCCGGTTCAGAAAGTATGGCTTCAAGAACGCATTGAAGGGCGAGATAAAAAAAATTCTTTCACACAACAAGACAAGAAAGCTATTCTGAATAAGCTTATTCAGGCAGAGGGATTCGAACAGTTTTTAGACACTAAATATAAAGGTACAAAGCGTTTTGGACTCGATGGTGGTGAGGCGCTGATTCCCGCTCTTGAACAGATTATCAAATGTGGTAGTGCTTTGGGGGTTAGGGAAGTTATTTTAGGAATGGCACATCGTGGTCGTTTAAATGTTCTTTCACAAGTTCTTGCCAAACCGCATAGGGCTATTTTTCATGAATTCAAAGGGGGATCTTACAAGCCTGATGATGTGGAGGGATCCGGTGATGTCAAATATCATTTGGGAACTACCGCTGATCTGGACTTTGATGGTAAAAAAGTTCATTTATCGCTGTTAGCCAATCCATCTCATCTTGAGATTGTTGATCCGGTTGTCATGGGAAAAGCACGTGCTAAACAAGATCAACTTATGGGACCTGCGCATACTGATTTACTCCCATTAAGTGAGCGTTCAAAAGTGATGCCATTGCTTATTCATGGTGATGCCGCTTTTGCAGGACAAGGCGTTATCCAAGAAACTTTTGGTCTTTCAGGTCTTAAAGGTTATCGTGTTGCAGGCTCACTTCATGTTATTATCAATAACCAGATTGGTTTTACAACATCTCCACGTTTTTCACGTTCTTCGCCTTATCCATCAGATGTCGCAAAAATGATTGATGCACCAATTTTCCATGTGAATGGTGATGATCCTGAGGCGGTTGTTTTTGTTGCCAAAATAGCAACAGAGTTTCGCCAAATTTTCCATAAACCAGTGGTTATTGATATGTTTTGTTATCGCCGTTATGGGCATAATGAAGGTGATGAACCTTCCTTTACGCAGCCGCTTATGTATAAAGCAATTCGTAATCATAAAACAACACTTCAACTTTATAGTGACCAATTGGTAGCAGAAGGAATGATTTCTTCAGAAGAGATTGAGCAACAAAAAAAATTATGGCGCGATAAGCTTGAAGGTGAACTTGAAGCGAGTGCTTCTTATAAGCCTAATAAGGCTGATTGGCTTGATGGAAGCTGGACGGGACTCAAAGCTTTTAGTAGTTCTGATGAGCAGCATTCTAGAGCAACCGGTGTTGAAGTAAAAACTTTAAAGGAAATTGGTCAGAAAATTGTTGAAATTCCGGCGAATTTTCACGTTCACAAAACCATTCAACGTTTTTTAAATAATCGTGCTAAAATTTTTGAAACCGGTGAGGGTGTTGACTGGGCAACCGCTGAAGCTTTAGCCTTTGGTTCACTTTGTTTGGAAGGTGCACCGGTTCGTCTTTCCGGTGAAGATGTTGAACGGGGAACTTTTTCACAACGTCATTCAGTTCTTTATGACCAAGAAAATGAGGCGCGTTATATTCCTTTGAATCATTTACAAAAGGGGCAAGCGCTTTATGACGTTGTTAATTCTATGCTTTCTGAAGAAGCTGTTCTTGGTTTTGAATATGGATATTCTCTTGCTGAACCACGAGGATTAACACTTTGGGAAGCACAATTTGGTGATTTCTCTAATGGTGCACAGGTCATTTTTGATCAATTTATTTCATCCGCAGAGCGTAAGTGGCTTCGTATGTCTGGTCTTGTGTGTTTATTGCCTCATGGTTTTGAAGGGCAAGGGCCGGAGCATTCTTCTGCACGTTTAGAACGGTTTCTTCAACTTTGTGCGGAAGATAATATGCAGGTTGCTAATTGTACAACCCCTGCAAATTATTTTCATATTTTGCGTCGACAAATTAAGCGTGATTTCCGGAAGCCATTGATTTTGATGACACCGAAATCACTTTTACGTCATAAGAGAGCTGTTTCTTTTCTCAATGAAATGGGGCCAGAAACAAGTTTTTGTCGTGTGTTGCTTGATGATGCAGAATGTCTCAGAGATTCTGTCATTAAGTTGCAAAAAGATAATAAGATTCGCCGTGTCGTTCTTTGTACTGGTAAGGTTTATTACGACCTTTATGAAGAACGTGAAAAAAGGGGTATTGATGATGTTTACCTCCTTCGTGTTGAACAGCTTTATCCTTTCCCTGCAAAAGTTTTGGTGAATGTATTATCGCGCTTTTTGCAGGCGGAAGTTTTTTGGTGCCAAGAGGAACCAAAAAACATGGGGGCTTGGTCATTTATTGAGCCTTATTTGGAATGGGTTTTGACGCATATTAATGCGCAATATTCACGTGCTCGTTATGCAGGACGTCCTGCGAGTGCGTCACCGGCCTCTGGGTTAATGGTGAAACACCTTGAACAACTGGCTGCGTTTCTTAAAGACGCGTTAGGTTCTTAATTTATTACTACTCTGATGTATGGAAAAATATTATGACTACTGAAATTCGTGTTCCTACTTTGGGCGAATCGGTTACCGAAGCAACGGTTGGCAAATGGTTTAAAAAACTTGGCGAAGCTGTCGCTATGGATGAGCCTTTGGTTGAATTAGAAACTGATAAGGTAACCGTTGAAGTTCCTTCTCCTGTTGCTGGGAAATTATCTGAAATCATTGCAAAAGAAGGCGATACGGTTGAAGTAAATGCTCTTTTAGGAGTGGTGAAAGCTGGAGAAGCTGGTATCTCCCAATCACTTTCACCTTCTGCTACACTTGTTCCAGCGGCTTCATCTGAATCGGAGAAGCCTGCTTTGAGCAGTGCAATGCCTCCTTCTCCTTCAGCAGCAAAATTGATGGCTGAAAATAATGTTGCAAAAAGCGATATTTCAGGTTCTGGAAAACGTGGACAAATTCTTAAAGAAGATGTTCTTGGTGGATTAAAACAAAGTACAAATGCTCCTACACCCTCTTCTTCTGCGACGAGTTCTTCGGCACCTCCTGTCCAAGAAACACGTGAAGAGCGGGTTCGTATGACGAAATTGCGTCAAACAATTGCTCGCCGTCTTAAAGATGCACAAAATGTAGCAGCAATGTTAACCACATTTAATGAGGTTGATATGTCAGCGGTGATGGATTTGCGCAAGCGTTATAAGGATCTTTTTGAAAAGAAACATGGTGTTAAGCTTGGTTTTATGGGTTTTTTTACCAAGGCTGTTTGTCATGCATTAAAAGAACTTCCTGCTGTTAATGCAGAGATTGATGGGACAGATATTGTTTACAAAAACTATGTCAATGTTGGAATTGCTGTTGGAACGGATAAAGGGCTTGTTGTTCCAGTGGTGCGAGATGCAGATCAAATGTCATTGGCAGAGATTGAAAAAGAGATTGGTCGTTTGGGGCGTCTTGCGCGTGATGGAAAATTAGCCGTTTCTGATATGCAGGGCGGAACTTTTACCATTACCAATGGTGGTGTGTATGGATCGTTGATGTCAACACCGATTTTGAATGCACCACAATCTGGTATTTTGGGAATGCATGCGATTAAAGAGCGAGCAATGGTTGTTGAGGGTCAAGTTGTGATCCGCCCCATGATGTATTTAGCGCTTTCTTATGATCACCGTATTGTGGATGGGCAAGAAGCTGTGACTTTCCTTGTGCGTGTTAAGGAAAGCTTAGAAGATCCGGAACGCCTTGTTCTTGATTTGTAAAATACAGTTTTCAGGATGAAAGGAGAAACGGATGTCTTATGATGTGGCTGTGATCGGAGCGGGTCCAGGTGGTTATGTAGCAGCAATAAAAGCGGCGCAACTGGGACTTAAAGTAGCAATTATTGAAAAGCGTACAACATTAGGAGGAACATGTCTCAACGTTGGTTGTATTCCTTCTAAAGCGTTGCTGCATGCTTCAGAAGTGTTTTCTGAAACCCAGCATGGTTTTGAAACGCTTGGTATTTCTATTGGTAAATCTAAGCTTAATCTTGAACAAATGATGGTTCATAAGAAAGCTGTGGTGACAGCCAATACGAGTGGTGTTTCTTTTTTGATGAAAAAAAATAAAGTTGATACTTTTTTTGGGACAGCCAAAATTTTGAGTGCGGGTCATGTGGAAGTTGTTGCCAGAGATGGTAATAAACAAACAATTGAGACAAAAAATATTATTATTGCTACCGGTTCAGAGAGTTCAGGCATTCCAGGGGTGAATGTTGAAATTGATGAAAAGACTATTGTTTCTTCTACGGGAGCTCTTTCACTTGAAAAAGTACCAACGCATATGATTGTAGTAGGTGCTGGTGTCATTGGTTCAGAACTTGGATCAGTTTGGAGCCGTTTAGGTGCTAAGGTGACCATTATTGAGTATCTTAATAAAGTTTTGGGCTCAATGGATGGTGAAGTTTCACGGCAATTTCAGAAATTAATGGAAAAACAGGGGATTGAATATAAAACGGGTGCAAAGGTAACAGCTGTTACACAATCTGGCTCAACTGCTCAGGTGAGCTTTGAATCTGTCAAAGGTGGTGAATCTGAAACTTTAGAGGCTGATGTTGTGCTTATTGCTACTGGACGTTCTCCTTATACAGAGGGGCTTGGATTACAAGAGGCTGGTGTTCAGTTAGATGAACGCGGATTTATTGCAATTGATGCTCATTGGCAGACGAATGTTCCAGGAATTTATGCGATTGGTGATGTCGTAAAAGGACCAATGCTAGCACATAAAGCAGAGGAAGAAGGCGTTGCTGTGGCAGAAATTTTGGCAGGTCAAAAAGGGCATGTTAATTTTGATGTTATTCCTAGTGTTGTTTATACACAGCCGGAAATTGCGAGTGTAGGAAGGACAGAAGAAGAGCTAAAAACTGCTGGTATTGAATATAATGTTGGCAAATTTCCTTTTATGGCCAATGGTCGTGCACGTGCAATGCAAAAGAGTGATGGGTTCGTTAAAATCCTTTCTGATAAAAAAACAGATCGGGTATTAGGGGGGCATATTCTTGGATTTGGTGCTGGTGAAATGATCCATGAAATTGCAGTTTTAATGGAATTTGGAGGTTCATCAGAAGATCTGGGACGTTGTTGCCATGCACATCCTACCTTATCAGAAGCCGTGCGTGAGGCAGCTTTGGCAACATTTGCTAAACCACTTCATATTTAAAAAGCTTTTAAAAAGTAAATTTTAAAAGGCACATGAGGCAGAAAATATTTGTGAAGCATGCAACAACATTTTAAAACTTTAAAAAAGAATATAACCAATTGTATTGAAATGTTCCATTTGTTGTATGCTTTTCGATAATTACTGTTTTAGATATCTGTTGTGCAGTTTTGATTGATTATTCTGTTGTGCACTATCGTTTAGAGCGGTGGTGTTTAGTCTATGTAAAGTTTTATATATGGGGTAGTTTTTATACTGTTATAAAATATTTAAGATAGGATTCTGAGCCTATCTGGGTGCTTTGTGTTAAGAAGACATCTCTCAAAATGCTCAAATCTACTTCGCGAGGGTGTTCGTGAATGGTATAGCTGTAAAAGTTCCTCTTGAAATATATGAAATTCATTCAAACTGTTATAAGACCTATTGTGCACCATCATCTTTATGTTTAGTAAAAGTACACGCTGGCATTATAATACACTTTTTCAGTTCTTAATATTGCTAAAGCTCTTTATTATTTGAGAATTTTCATAAGAGAATTTTTATTCTGTTCTTTTATCATTTTACCTCACACGCTCGTTTTGTTTGTGATGTGCAGACAAAAGATTTTAATTACTTCAATGTGAGAGAGTTTGTGATTAAGAGAATTTTACAGTATTCAGCGTTATGAATCAAGTTGAAAATGATGATTTATTGTTATAAATCAAATCGTTATATATGAAGAGGGAAGTCAAAAGGAATTCACTCAAAGAAATTGAATTGTTTAATGATTGGTGTAGGTTAAGGATCTTTGTCATTTAAGATGAAGAGGCGAGGAATTGAATATTCTACAAAATACCGCTCTTCTTTAAAAGAGCGGTATTTTTATATCTTTTGTTTATGACACTATCTTTTTGATGATAATGACAAGTTATACAGTGTGATTAAATTAGTTTTTTCTTCTCTGTTTTTCTTGATCATTGCTCGCTATGTCTTAAAAAGATGCTATGTCTCTTCTTTAGGGTTGTTAAGAAATCGCAATGTTGCCAAAATATAACGAATAGCTAAAATTTTTTTGAAAACCATAATTACACGAGAATATTAAGTTTGTTTTCATTGGGCAGTTTTGTGATAACTTAAAAAATCAAGCATATGCTTTCTATAGGTATTAAAATTGTAATTTTTTATCCTCTTGTTGTTCTCTTATAAAAGTGGGAAGCCCCATATGATCAAGATATTTAAGGAAAGGGTGGGGTGGTAATTCTTCCACATTGACCATAGTTTTAACATCCCATTCACCTGTGGCAATAAGAAGAGCTGTTGCCGCTGCTGGTACGCCAGCCGTATAGGAAATGCCTTGTGCCCCAGTTTCATGAAAAGCTTGTTTGTGATCGGCTATATTATAGATAAAAATTTCTCTCGGTTTTCCATCTTTTTCGCCTTTAATAAGATCTCCAATACAGGTTTTTCCTGTGTAGTCTGGGGCGAGAGAGGAAGGGTCGGGTAAGACGGCCTTTACGACTTTCAAGGGCACGACTTCTTGTCCTTCTGCTGTCTTAATGGGCTGTTCAGATAAGAGACCAAGATTTTTTAGAACCGTAAAAACAGTGATATAACGATCACCAAATCCCATCCAGAAACGGACATTCTCTACATCAAGATTTTTGGAAAGTGAATGAATTTCATCATGTCCTGTCATATAGGCTTTTTGTTTTCCCACAACGGGAAGATCCCATTCATGGCTGATTTCAAACATTTTATTGGAAGTCCATTTTTTATTTTGCCATGACCATACTTGTCCTGTAAATTCACGGAAGTTAATTTCTGGATCAAAATTTGTAGCAAACCAACGTCCATGATTTCCGGCATTAATATCAATAATATCAATATCTGTGATTTTATCAAAATAATCATCGCGCGCTAATGCTGCATAAGCATTCACTACACCTGGGTCAAAACCTGCTCCTAAAATAGCGGTTATACCAGCTTTTTCACATTCTGGACGCCGAGGCCATTCATAATTGCCATACCAAGGAGGTGTTTCACAAATTTTCAATGGGTCTTCATGAATTGCGGTATCGATATAAGCGCATTTGGTTTCAATACAAGCTGAAAGAACAGACATATTAAGAAAGGCAGAACCAACATTAATGACAATTTCGCATTTGGTCTTTTGGATGAGCTTTATAGTTTCTTCTACATTCATGGCATTGAGCGAATGGCTTTTGAGAACACCTTGCTCTTTCATTGTGTTTTTTTCTTTAATAGAAGCAATGATGGCTTCACATTTTTTGAGTGTTCGTGACGCAATATGAATTTCACCAAGAATATCATTGTTTTGAGCACATTTGTGTGCAACAACTTGTGCAACACCTCCAGCACCAATAATGAGAACATTTTTTTTCATTGTAGGTCCATCTCCCTTTTTAATACTGTTGTATGACGTTTTTTATGGTTTATCTTTATGAAAGGCTTTCCTGATAGTCGCTATAGCTGAATTGGCGTTGAAGTGTTAATGTACCATCGCACTCTTTGAGAACAATAGCAGGCATTGTAACGCCATTAAACCAGTTTTTCTTGACCATTGTATAACCTGCTGCATCCTGAAAAGACAGTCTATCGCCTATTTTAAGAGGTTTTTGAAATTGAAATGTTCCAAAAATATCGCCGGCAAGACAAGATTTTCCACAAATCATAATTTCGTGTGGTCCTTGATTAGGTTCTAATTTAGCATTTTCACGATAAATGAGAAGATCAAGCATATGTGCTTCAATTGAGCTATCAACGATGGCTAGATTCTTTTCATTATACAATGTGTCAAGAACACTGACTTCTAATGTGGTGCTTTTGGTAATAGCAGCTTCTCCTGGTTCCAGAAAAAGAGTGACACCATGAGTTTTAGAAAATTGTTTTAAGCGTTTTGCGAAAGCTTCTAGAGGATAATTTTCAGCCGTAAAATGGATTCCACCGCCAAGGCTTATCCAGTCAACAGCAGAAAAAAGTTCTGCAAATTTTTCTTCCATATACCCAAGCATTTGGTTAAAAAGATTAAAGTCAGCATTTTCACAATTGTTATGGATCATCAATCCGTTGATAAGTGGCAGAATTTCTTTGATAGCGCTTTGGTTTGTTTCTCCTAAGCGGCTAAAAGGGCGTGAGGGGTTGGCAAGATCAAAATTTGATGCGCTCATTCCTGGGTTTAACCTTAAACCTCTTTGAATGGTTTTTGTTGCATCAGAAAAGCGTTGAAGCTGTTGGATGGAATTAAAGATGATTTTATCTGCATAACCACAGGCTTCATCAATTTCATCATCTGCCCAAGCCACTGAATAAGCATGGGTTTCTTTGCCAAATTTTTCTCTTCCTAAACGTAGTTCATAAAGGGATGATGATGTGGTTCCATCCATGAACTCAGACATTAAATCAAAAACACTCCATGTGGCAAAACATTTTAAAGCAAGTAAAATTTTAGCTCCGGACATTTCCCGTAAATGAGAAATTGTTTGCATGTTTTTGATGAGTTTCGATTTGTCTATAAGATAATAGGGGGTTTTTATCATCATTTATTCATTCTTTTTTGAAGGATCTTATTGCCAAGATCAACGTTTAGTACAAAGAGTAACAGAATGTCTCAAGAAAAAAGAATCTTAAGAAAAGAATCTGTTTCTGTCTAGCAAGAGAAAGGCTTTCTGTAATTACTGTTGTTTATTATGTTGAGTTTTTTGTTATGAGTATGAAAAAAAAATTATATTATGCTTTAGCTTTTGTATTTGTTAGCATTTTTTTCATTATAACAACCACTCTTGTTAATTGGGGGCAAAATAGAAGTAACGCTAAAGCCAAACTGGTTACTCATACTTCTGTCCAAGATAGTTCGGTGCCTCTGATTTTTACGGGGCGTAGAGAACTTAATGGTTTCAAAGGTTATCGTCATTATCGGCGTGGTTATCGTAAATACAGTGATAATTGGTGGTATCCTGAAGTGGCATTTGTTACATCACCGCACTTAAGCACAAAAGGCGCATCATTAAAAGTTGTACCAGATGCTAAAAAAGTGTTTTTAACGTCTTCTTCGGAAAAATTAGAAAAAAAAGAGCCATGGATGCTTAAACAACATATTGAATCTTGCCGTGCGCGTTATCGCTCTTATAATAAAAATGATAATAGTTTTCAGCCTTTTCATGGGGGGCGTAGGCAGTGTTTATCACGCTTTTTTAAAGGATAGAAATTAAATAAAATTTTAATTGCTTCTTGTCGTGGGCGTTATTGTTCTTACAATAAAGAGAAGACTTGTGTGGTGCGCAGTATTTTCATGCAAGCATTGTTTTTTTTAAAATTTAAATGCTTTTAAGTTTTATTAAATCTTATTATCATTAAGTGTGGAATGGGGGGGGTGAGAATATAAGTTTTTGTTTTGTCGATGACAAAATATTAAGGTAAAATGGAGTTTAAAGAATGACAACACGGGAAGCAATGTTGGTATTGCTCGTTTTGCTTCCTTTTGGTGGAAGTGCTGTCATTGGCTTTTTTCGTTCGACAGCAAAAAATAATGAAGCGTGGTTTGCTGGGGTCGTCGCACTTTTCTGTCTTATTTTTACAATAATGCTTTATCCGGAAGTTCGCGGAAACCACATAGTGCGTTTAGATATTTCTTGGCTTCCAGAATGGGGAAGCGATTTGATTCTCCGCATAGATGGTTTGTCCTGGCTTTTTTGCTTGCTTATTACAGGGATTGGGCTGCTTGTTGTCATTTATTCACGTTATTACATAGATCCAGCGGATTCTGTACCGCGTTTTTTTTCCTTTTTTTTGGCCTTTATGGGATCAATGATAGGAATAGTTTTATCAGGTAATCTCGTCTTTTTGGTTGTTTTCTGGGAACTTACCAGTATTTTTTCTTTTTTGCTGATCGGCTATTGGTACCATAATGCAAGTGCGCGTGAGGGTGCGCGTATGGCTCTAACGATCACAGGTTTTGGCGGCTTTGCTCTTTTTATTGGAGTTTTATTGATTGGGTATACTGTTGGCAGTTTTGATTTGGATAAGGTGCTACAGTCTGGAGATATGATCCGGTCAAGTTCTCTTTATAGTCCTATCCTTATTTGTATTTTATTGGGAGGGTTAACAAAAAGCGCGCAATTTCCCTTTCATTTTTGGCTACCTAACGCGATGGCTGCTCCAACTCCCGTATCGGCTTATTTGCATTCGGCAACAATGGTAAAAGCGGGATTGTTTTTGCTTGTTCGTTTATGGCCTGTGCTCTCTGGAACAGAATCTTGGTTTTGGCTGGTTGGCTTTTCAGGACTCTCAACTCTTCTTCTAGGTGCCTATTTTTCCATGTTTCAGCAAGACTTGAAAGGACTGCTTGCTTACTCGACTATTAGTCATCTTGGATTAATTACAACACTTTTAAGTCTTGGTAGTCCACTTGCATGTGTTGCGGCGATCTTTCATATGGCCAATCATGCTACTTTTAAAGCTTCTTTATTTATGGCTGCTGGCATTATTGATCACGAGACGGGAACACGTGATATGCGTAAACTGTCAGGGCTTTATCGTTCTATGCCTATCACAGCAACTCTTGCTTTAGTTGCGAGTGCAGCGATGGCTGGGGTTCCTTTGTTGAATGGTTTTTTATCGAAAGAGATGTTTTTTGCTGAAGCTGTTGAAACGCATATGGAATCATGGCTCGATTGGATTGCGCCTTATGTGGCAACGCTAGCTAGTCTGTTTAGTGTGACCTATTCTATACGCTTTATTCATGGCGTTTTTTTAGGACCAAAGCCTGACAATTTACCCAAGACTCCCCATGAACCACCGCATTTCATGCGTTTACCAATGGAGCTTTTGGTGTTTATTTGTTTAGCGGTTGGTATTTTTCCTAATTTAACAATAGGACCTATTTTAGATAATGCGGTCGTGTCTGTTTTAGGACCAATGACAATTCCTTATAGTTTGGCTGTTTGGCATGGGTTTAACACTCCATTAGTGATGAGCTTTGTTGCATTATTAGGGGGCGGATTGCTCTATGCTGTTGGGCATCGTTATTTTTTATCCTGTGATGATGGGGCTCCTTTTTTCCGTCACTTAAAAGGACCGCGTATTTTTGAACGCATTCTCGTAATTATTTCTTGGAAATGGGCCCGTGCGGTGGAGTCTGCTTTGTCAACACGCCGTTTGCAGATCCAATTGCATTGGATTTTTTGGGTCTGTTTTGCCTTTGTTGGTCTTTTACTTTGGTGCGATGGTTTCATTCCAGTGGGGACATTACCGCTTTTTCCACTTGATATTCCTTTTCTCGCTCTTTGGCTGGTTGGCGGATTATGTGCGCTTTTAGTTGCTTGGCGAGCAAAGTTTCATCGTCTTGCTTCACTTATGCTTTTAGGGGGAGCTGGTTTGATGACTTGTGCAACCTTTTTATGGCTTTCTGCTCCTGATTTAGCAATAACACAATTGGTTGTTGAGGTTGTTACAGTCGTTTTATTATTGCTTGGTTTACGGTGGTTGCCTAAACGTTTGCATGACCCTGGGCCAGCTGCTGTTCATTTTTGGGTTCGCTTGCGTCGTTTCCGTGATTTCATCATATCCCTTGTAGGAGGTGCTGGTGTAGCATGGCTTTCTTTTGCAGTGATGACACGTCCCCAAGGTACAACGATTTCTGATTTTTTTCTAACGCATGCTTACTCAGATGCTGGTGGTCGCAATGTTGTGAATGTGTTATTGGTTGATTTCCGTGGTTTTGATACCATGGGAGAAATTGTGGTTTTGGGTGTTGTTTCCCTTACTGTTTTTGCACTCTTACGACGTTTTCGTCCTGCGCCTGAGAGTATTGATGCGCCTTTTCAACAACGTATCCAGAAAGCCTTTGATATAGCACAGCCTAATCGAAATGTGGGAGATACAGTATTGAATTATTTAGCTGTTCCTGCTGTTATTATGGGTTGGCTCTTTCCGATTATTATCGCTTTTGCTATTTATTTATTCATGCGAGGGCATGATCTGCCAGGAGGTGGATTTGTCGGTGGTATTACTTTGGCTATAGGATTTATTTTACAATATCTTGCACGCGATATTCGGTGGGTGGAAACGCATTTGAGAGTTTTACCTTTGCGTTGGATAGGCTTTGGTTTATTATTGTCAGTCGTAACGGGGATGGGCTCTTGGTTTTTTGGGTATCCTTTTTTAACATCCTTTTTTCGATATATTCATCTTCCGTTAATTGGGAAAGTTCCCATGGCATCTGCTTTTTTGTTTGATTTTGGTGTGCTTTCTCTTGTGTTAGGAGCAACTGTTCTCATTTTAATTGCACTTGCACACCAGTCAATTAGGAGTTACCGAATCGGTAAGAAACCTATTTTAAAAGAGAAGGAAAATTAATGGAAATTGTTCTTTCTTTGGGTATCGGTGTTTTTGTCGGATCAGGTATTTGGCTTGTTTTGCGTCCACGTACTTTTCAAGTCATTCTTGGTTTGTCCTTGATCTCCTATGGTGTTAATCTTTTTATATTTTCAATGAGTAGACCGCGTAGTAATGCTGCTCCAATTGTTGATCCTACCACTGTTATTAATCCAGCTAATTATGTCGATCCTCTTCCACAAGCCTTGGTTTTAACTGCGATTGTGATTGGTTTTGCAACAACAGCTTTATTTTTAGTTATCTTGTTGGTTTCACGTGGTTTAACGGGTTCTGATCACGTTGATGGACGTGAGGTGCAATAATGGAAATAGGAGTGCATCATCTCCTTATTTTGCCTATTCTTTTGCCGTTAATCACTGGAGCACTTCTTCTTTTTTATGATGAACGTCGTGCAAGACTTAAATCATTCATCAGTCTTTCTTCTGCGGGACTGTTGGTCGTTACTGCCATTTTATTGATTATACGTACTCTTGAAATAGCACCGGCTTGCGATGTTTATCGACTTGGTAATTGGCCGTCTTCTTTTGGAATTGTTTTAGTCCTTGATCGCTTAAGCGCTATGATGCTTTTACTTTCCAGCTTGTTGGTGACTAGCGTGTTGGTTTTTGCGCGGGCTCATTGGTACAAAGCTGGTTCTCATTTTCAGTCACTAATGCAATTTTTTATGGTGGGGATAAATGGTGCTTTTTTGACTGGCGATTTATTTAATTTATTTGTGTTTTTTGAAGTTATGTTAACGGCTTCCTATGGGCTTGCTTTGCATGGTTCTGGTCAGACGCGCGTGCGTGCAGGGTTGCATTATGTTGTGGTTAATCTTGTTGCTTCATTATTTTTTTTAGTTGGTATAGCGCTCATTTATGGAGTCGTTGGTACTCTTAATATGGCCGATTTGGCTGTTAAAATAAAATATATATCTTCTACAGATATTGTTTTGTTCGAAATAGGTGTTGCACTTTTAGGTATTGCTTTTTTGCTTAAAGCGGGTATGTGGCCGCTTAATTTTTGGTTGGTGCCAACTTACAGTGCAGCAGCAGCGCCTGTTGGAGCTTCTTTTGCACTTTTGAGCAAGGTTGGTATTTATATTATTTTACGTTTAACGTTGCTATGGTTTGGTCCTGAAAGTGAATATTTTAACCATTTTGGTCATACAGTTTTGTTTTATGGTGGGCTTGCCACTATGATTATTGGTTTTATTGGAGTATTGGCGAGCCAAGTTTTGGTGCGTTTGGCAGCTTATAGCGTTCTTGTCTCTTCTGGCACATTGTTGGCTGCGATCGGGATAGGCAATGCAGCACTGACAGCAGGCGCACTTTTTTATATTGTTTCTTCAACTTTAGCACTGGGAGCTTTTTTTCTTTTGGTAGAGTTGGTAGAACGCTGTCAAGATGTGGCTGCTAATGTTCTTGCTGTCACAATGGAGGTGTATGGTGACGATGAAGAGGAGGAAGAAGATGAAGTTGGCATCTATTTTCCAGTAACCTTGGCAATTCTTGGAGCTTGTTTTGGTATCTGTGCCATTTTGATTATTGGATTGCCGCCTTTTTCTGGTTTTGTTGCTAAATTTATGATGTTCATGGCAATTTTAAACCACAGTAGAGAGGATTTTTCTGCTTCTCTTCCGGTTTACCAAGATTGGCTTTTTGTAGTTTTTGTCACTCTCTCTGGTTTTGCGGCTTTGATTGCATTGACACGAACGGGTATCCGAACTTTTTGGGTTTCTCTTGAAGGGCGTATTCCTCGTGTGCAAGTGATAGAATTTGCGCCTATTGCCGTTCTCCTTGCTTTGTGTTTTCTTATAACAATTGTAGCCAGTCCTGTTAGTCATTATATGTCTGAAACTGCTAAGACTTTGTATGAACCTCAAAACTATATTGGGAGCGTTTTAACGGATTTTTCTCTCGAAAATAGGGAGATAAGTAAATGAATCGTTTTTGTCCTTCCCCTTTTTTCAGTGGTGTCATTGTCCTTATGTGGCTTATTTTAAATGGTTTTAGTTTAGGGCAATTGCTTTTAGGGATTTTAACCGCTTTGTTTTGTGGTTGGATGATACGGCTTCTGGAGCCGGAGAAGGTTGTTATTAAAAGCTGGAGTGCGGTTTTTCGTCTCGTTTTTCGAGTATTTATAGATTCTATATTCTCAAATGTTTCGGTGGCTTGGTTTGTTTTAACAAAAAGGTCTCGAGAGCAGAAATCTGGTTTTATTGTAGTACCTCTTCTGCTTCATAATCGCACTGCTTTGGCTATTTTAGCATGCATCCTTTCGGCAACCCCTGGAACTGCTTGGGTTGCCTATAATAGTAAAAAGGGTGAACTTTTGCTTCATGTCTTAAATTTAAAAAATGGATATGATTACAAACAGTTGATCAAACAACGGTATGAGCAATTGCTTTTGGAGATTTTTTTATGAGTATGGTGATTCTTTATTGGGGGCTTTTCTTTTCACAGTTTTTTTTAAGTTTAGCGGTGATTTTCGCGCTGTTTCGGTTGATTCGTGGTCCACGGGCGCAGGATAGAATTGTTGGTTTGGATGCCCTTTATATAACCACTATTCTTTTGTTTCTTACATTCGATATTCGTTCAGGAACAACCACTTATTTTGTCGCAGCTCTCATTATTGGATTGTTGGGATCTGTCTCAAGCATCGCTTTGGCGAAATTTCTTATGCGGGGGGAGATTATTGAATGAAAGATGATATATCGCTTGTGGTTGCTATTGCTATCACAGTTTTCTTAATATTAGGGTCTGGATTGACATTGATCGCAACGATAGGTTTGGTGCGTTTTTCCAATTTTTATAAGCGTTTGCATATGCTTTCAGTATGTACGAGTTGGGGCGTTGGTAGTATTCTTATTTCTTCATTTCTTTATTCAATATTTGTGGACCATTATTTTGTTTTTCATGAAGTGTTGCTGATGTTTTTTTTGTTTTTAACAGCACCGGTAGCTTCTATGTTGCTCTCACATACAGCAGCTTATCGACATCATTCAGAAGAACAGTCAGAAAAACCGCTGGCTCTTTTATTACACAAGACGGAGGAAAAGTTACCCACGTCAGAAGGAACATCAAGAGATGAGAGCCAGCGCGGTTCTTGAAATGTAAGAATCTTCCTTATTCTGTGCTTTTTTCTTCTACACAGTGGATGGGCTTTTCTTCTTTTGGATCATTAATAAGATCGTAAAATATGGCTTCATTTTTAGTTATCCACCAAATGTATTGTCCACCCACATATTTTCCTCCAGAAGCGGCAATTACATTAGAACCAACGATGCGCTTACCGTTCCATTTTAAATCAACAAGCGCAATATTACCAGCATTATAATAAGTTGCTTCAACATACTCTTTGCTTGTTCCCATATCGCATTGATAGGAGATGGTCTCTGTTGTTGGTTCTGGATTATCTGGTACTTCAATGACTAAAGAACTTGCTAATGCATTAATTGAACCGAGGAGGAGCACACTTAAAGTAATGAAAAATTGTTTAGTAAAAGAAATTTTTTTCATAATATTTCCCGTGTTATTTAAAATAATAATGTTGACTCATCTTTACAGAGGATAGGTTTTTTTTCTTCTGGATCCTGAGCAAGGTCATAAAGCGTGACTTCTTTGTTCTTCTCCCACCAGATGTACTGAGCTCCTGCAAATTTTGCTCCTGTTGCCGCGATGACATTAGCAGCAATGACACGATCACCGTTCCATTTGAAATCAACCAACGAAATATTGTCAGCATTAAGATAGACTGCCTCTACGCGCTCTTTACCTGTTTCAGTATCACACTGATAGGTAATGGTCTCTGTTTTGGGCTCTGGATTGTCTGGTACTTCAATGATTAAAGAACCAGCTAAGCTATTGTTTGAGCTGAAGAGTGATAAACTTAAAGCGGTGAAAAATCCTAAAATGTGCAAAGTTTTTTTCATGATGCTTCCCTATATTCCTAATATTGTGCACAAAGAATAATTTGACTGATACGATGGTGTCTACGGCAGGATTCGAACCTGCGACCCCAGGATTCATACCACTTCGATTTTCACCGCCAGCCTTATCGGCTGTTTGTGGTCTGGACTGTCTCTTCACCTTGAAGCTTTTGCTCTTTAGGTGCTGCCCGTTCAGTCTCTACACCTTTCTCTCATTTGAAAAGAGACTTGGCTCGGGATTGGCATATAGTCGCCCATGAAGCTTTCCCCGAATTTGAGCAGATTCACTTTGAGGATTTCTCCTCAAAGTGCCCAATTTCTTTAGGAATCCTGTGCTCTATCCTACTGAGCTACGCAGACATCATCATATTTAATCTTTAATAGAAGTATAAAAACGAATCAATTATATTCAATATGAATTAACGAATTTCTGTTAATTTTTGTTCCAAAAAGGATAAAACTGCATCTGGTGAAACATTTTTTGCAATAAATGATTGGCCAAGTCCGCGTGTTAATATGAAAGTCAAATTGTTTTGCGAAACTTTTTTATCTTGGGCAATGAGAGTCATTAAAGTTTCAGCATCTGGTAGAGACCCTGGGATATCCTTTAATTGTGTAGGCAATCCTATAGATTTGAAGTGCGCTTCAATGCGTTGTGTAAGCGTGGGGCTTATTAAATTTAATTGAGCAGAGAATTGATGAGCTAGAATTATCCCAATTGCTACACTTTCGCCATGGATTAAACGGTTGGAGTCATAAGCGGTTGCTGTTTCAAGCATGTGTCCAAATGTATGGCCGAGATTTAAGAGTGCGCGCTCTCCCGTTTCGTACTCATCACGTGCTACAATGGCAGCTTTAAATTGGCATGAGCGAACAATGGCCTCTGTTCGCATAGGGCCATTAGAGAAAATTTTCTGCCCATTTTTTTCAAGCCACTCAAAAAAGTCAGGTTGGTTAATGAGACCGTATTTTACTATTTCTGCGTAGCCAGCGCGAAATTCACGCGGTGGCAGGGTATCAAGAAGACACGTGTCAGCAATAACGCATTGTGGTTGATAAAAGGCACCAATAAGATTTTTGCCATATTGGCTATTGATTCCCGTTTTTCCACCAACAGAAGAATCAATTTGTGCAAGAAGCGTTGTGGGCATTTGAATGAAGTTCATGCCACGGCGGATTATACTTGCCGCAAATCCTGCTAGATCACCAATGACACCACCGCCAAAAGCAATAACACAGTCGCCTCTTTCTAAGCGTGCAGCAAGAATTTGATCGATAACAACTTGCAGGGTTGAAAATGATTTTGATTGTTCTCCCGCTTCTACAATAATAGGGACAGTATGAATTTTATTTTTTGTTAATTCTGCTTGCAATATCTCCAAATGAAGGGAAGCAACATTTGTATCTGTAACAAGTGCCAAGCGCGTTTGATGAGGATCTTTTTTATTAAGAGCATGTTTAATTTGTGAAGCAGCTTGTGTAATCAGACCCGGACCAATGATGATATCGTAACAGTGTTTGTCCAGTTTAACAGTGACGGTTTTGGTTTGCATGCTGGTTATCCCTATTGTTAATTTCTGTGTATAGGTAGTGCTGTACGGATCGTATAACATTTTGTGCTACGGTATGACGGCTTTCTTTATGACTGTTAATTGTTAAGTTTGCCTTTGCATAGATAGGATAACGCTGTTCCATGAGTTTTTGCATGGTTTCTTTAGGATTGGCTGTTTGAAGCAGGGGACGTGTTGGGTGCTTTGAGACACGTTGCATGAGGATATCAAGATCGACTTTTAGCCATATGGATATACCATTTTGGTGAATGGCTTTTCGGATATTTTCATTTATGTAGGCACCACCACCTGTTGCTAAAACAAGGGGACTTTTTTTCATGAGGTTTAGAATAACACGCTGTTCAAGAGCACGAAATTCGGATTCACCATAAATTTCAAAGAGTTCCGTGATTGTCATTTGTGCAGCTTTTTCAATTTCTTGGTCAGAATCATAAAAAGGTAAACGAAGCATGGTGGCGACGCGTTTTCCGATCACTGATTTGCCTGCCCCCATAAGACCAACAAGGACAAGTGCTCTTTTATCAAGGGACGATAAGAGCTGATTCTTTATTTGTGTTATGGGGACGCGTTTTTGTCGATTGCTTTTCATAACTTTATTTCGGCATTTATCCATCTTAAAGTCAATTCCTGTTAATCTTTGTGAGGCATAATACGAGATAGAATATTTTTGGGTAGGTTATTGTCTTATGCCAACATTGACTAGATTTTTGATGATTCTTTTCATTTTGCTTTCTGTTCTTTTCATTATAATGGGTGCTCTTGTGGTTTGGGTTGAACCAGTAACTGTGGATATGTACATTGATGTTCCCTTGAATTCATGGAATCTTTCTACGGAAGCGAATCAATGAAATGAAAAGTGGTGCTGTGATAGATCATTTTCTTGAGATGATGAGTGCGGAGAGAGGGGCTTCGTCTCATACGCTTGCGGCTTATCAGCATGATTTGCAGTGGGCACAAGACGAATTGTCTTCACACTCTGTTTCGCTTTTTTCAGCACAAAAAGAAGATTTAATTACTCTTTTGTCACTTATGCATACTTTTGGTTTTGCGGCATCGTCGCAAGCGCGCCGTTTATCAACTTTGCGTCAGTTTTATCAATTCCTTTATGCTGAAGGGTTGAGAGCAGATGATCCCTCTCATGATATTGATGCACCTCGTCAGAGGCGTCCTTTGCCCAAAATCATGAGTGAAGATGCAGTGATAAAATTGCTTGATTTTGCGGAGTTAGAAGTCAACCAAGCAGACTATGGGTCCAAAGGTTATTTCCGTGCACTGCGTCTTCAGCTATTGATTGAAATGCTTTATGCAACAGGGTTACGTATTAGTGAGTTGGTGAGTCTGCCGGTTCAGTCTGTTCGAAGGAATGAATACAGCGTTTTGGTTCGTGGTAAGGGCAAAAAAGAACGAATGGTGCTGTTATCAAAAAAAGCATGCCAAGTTCTTTCACAGTGGTTAAATTTGCGTGATCAGGGAAAGGACGCTACGAGTTCTTATCTTTTTCCTGCGCATTCCGAGACAGGATATATTGCTCGTCAAGTCGTTGCACGAGAGTTGAAAAATCTCGCTAGAAGAGCAGGGATAGGAAGTGATAGCTTTTCTCCCCATGTGTTGCGTCATGCTTTTGCTAGTCATCTTTTGCAAAATGGTGCTGATTTGCGTGCCGTTCAACATTTGTTAGGTCATTCTGATATTGCTACCACTCAGATTTATACCCATGTGTTGGAAGAGGGACTTTATCGTTTAGTCAATGAGCATCATCCACTTGCCGATGAGCAAAAGGCTCGTTAAAGAAAAGGTGATGTTTTTGAAAAAGACTTTATAAAGCAAATTATAAGTGTATAAGTGACACTGAATGAGTTGACACAAATGTATAATTATCTTGATTTTGAAAAACCAGTTGCTGATCTTGATGGGAAAATTCTTGAATTAAAAAAAATTTCTCAGGAAAAAGGCAGTCTTGATATGAGTGACGAGATTGCTCGTCTTGAAACGCGTTCCCAAACAGCGTTGCGCGATATTTATAAAAAATTATCGCCGTGGCAAAAAACACAAGTCGCTCGTCATCCGGATCGTCCCCATTTTATGGACTATTCTAAACGCCTATTGAGTGACGTTACGCCTTTGGCCGGAGATCGCAAGTTTGCTGAAGATGAGGCTATTCAAGCGGGGTTTGCACGCTTTAAAGGTGAGGCCGTTGCTTATATTGGTCAAGAGAAAGGTCACGATACGCAAACACGTTTGCGCTATAATTTTGGTTCTGCGCGTCCAGAAGGCTATCGTAAAGCTGTACGTATTATGGAAATGGCTGACCGCTTTGGTTTGCCACTCCTCACTTTTATTGATACAGCAGGTGCTTATCCTGGGGTAAGCGCTGAAGAACGTGGGCAAGCGGAAGCAATTGCTCAATCAACAGCTACAACTTTGCGTTTGAAAGTTCCTGTGGTTTCCGTTGTTATTGGAGAAGGCGGTTCTGGAGGGGCGATAGCAATCGCGGCTGCCAACAAAGTTTATATGTTGGAGCACGCAATTTACTCTGTTATTTCACCAGAAGGAGCAGCTTCTATCTTATGGCGTGATCCAGCTCGTGCAAAAGATGCTGCAATGAATATGCGTATTACCGCTCAAGATTTGTATCGCTTAAAGATTATTGATGGCATTATTTCGGAACCTTTAGGGGGAGCGCATCGTGGCAAAGAGATTGTCATTGATGCAACGGGTGATGTTATTTCAGAAGCTTTAAAAGCTATGGCTGGAAAAGATGGTCAAGTGCTTAAACAAGAGCGAAGGGAAAAATACCTTCAAATTGGTCGATCTCTAACATAGGTTATTTTTTGTGAGGGGTGTTGGATTGGAGTTTTATTCGATGACATTTAGCAGATTCCTTGCTGTGTGTGTGTTGTTTGTAATGGGACTATTGACAGCATGTGAAGGAAGATTACCAGCCTCTATTCGCGCTAAAGTTGAGCAGCCGTTGCCGCAAGAAATCAAAAATAGAATGGTTCTGTATGATATAGATCCCTATGCACCGATTATGATGCGGTTTTTTAAGGAAGAAAATCTTGCTGAAGTTTGGAAGCAATCTCGTTCAGGACCTTTTATCTTGGTTGCTCGCTATGGCATTTGCAAATGGTCTGGTAAGCTTGGACCTAAATATAAAGAAGGGGATCTTCAGACACCAGAGGGTTTTTATACTATTAGCGCAAACCAAATGAATCCTTATTCAAAATATTATCTCTCTTTTAATATAGGATTTCCTAACCTTTATGATCAGGAAAATGGTCGCACAGGAAGCAATCTTATGGTGCATGGTTCTTGCTTTTCCGCAGGTTGTTATTCTATGAGTGATAAGAACATGGCTCAGATTTATGCGTTTGCACGGGATGCTTTTAAAGGAGGACAAAGAGAGTTTCAGTTGCAGGCTTTTCCTTTCCGCATGACCAAGGATAATATGTCACGTCATAGCAAGAATCCTCATTATCAATTCTGGGTTATGCTTAAGAAAGGTTATGATTTTTTTGAAAAAAATCGTCAACCTCCAACTGTTGAGGTTTATGGAAAACGTTACGTTTTTAATCGCGATATTGATAAAAATTCAGTTTCTCTAATGCAGTGAGTGTTATTGTATCCTACAGCACCGTAAACACTATCACTTAATAATGGTGATACAGGATATGCAAAAACTTTGCACATAAGGTGTTTAAGTGAGTAGTCAATATTTTAAAGCGCAGAGTTTTTTCATAGAGCTTTATGTAAGTAAATCATATGAAGTGGGAAGCCAAGAGGAATTTTCTCAAAGAAGTTGGATTGTTTGCACATCGTTACTGGTATCAATCTTCGTTTTTAGTGAAGAGTAAGTTAACATGAAATGTACCTCTCTTTTTATTTCTTTCAAAGAGTTTTATTCTTTTATGCTGTAAAATATTGTCTTGTCGTGCTGTTATATAAGATACATTCACATATTTTAAAATGCGATATTGCCTCTGTCTGATTTTGGTTTTTTTCTTAACAGGGATTTTGATTTCAATTAGCTTGAGTAAACATAGAGTTGAGCAGAATATTTTAGAACCAAGAATTTGGCCAATCGGTCTGTGAAATGAATCACATGAAGTGGTTTGCAGATGAAGCGCATTTAGAGAGAAAACAATCTGTTTGCAGATTGATGGGTATTAAATTTTTTATCATAACAATTTGATTTATAATGATAATTTAGTGTTATTCAAGTTAAATTAGAACCCTGAATACCGTAAGCTTCTCTCATTTCAAAGCCGTTCCATGTTGAATAAATTAAAACCATTTTCTTGCACGTTACAAGCGGGGATAACCGCGTGGGTGAAACTGTGCAAGAAAGACTAAAATGCTTTTTACAAACCGTCTCAAGTACCAAGGGCTTGTTTCAACATTGGGAATTAGCAAAGTGTGTAATGGTGCCGGTTTGCTTCTTTAAAAGCATAAAGATGGTGGTGCCAATGAATTTAATATTATATCATTGAAGGGGAGAAAAAATTAAAATTTTATTCCTGGAATGACCAGAGGATTTTCTAAGAGAGCTGTTTTGTCTGCAGTATCTATTGCTGGTTTATTAAAAAAAGCATTGAGGAGCTTTTGTATTGCGTCTTTTTCAACACCATCGGCAATGATGACAAAACGTGTTTGTTTTATTCCTTTTGGCCATGCCGGCAATCTTATGGGAGGATGAAAAAATGTTTGTACGCCATGTAATACAAGTGGGCGATAAGGGTCATCACGCAATGCGATAATTGCTTTAATACGTAATAATTTTGTACCATAACGCTCTTGTAGGAGATCTAAAAAAGCTTCAATTGTGGCGTAATCAACAGGACCCTCACAGTTTAGTGAAAAGGTACGAATGGTTTTATGGGGGGTATGATCATGTGGGGTAGTCGTAAGATTTTGTTTAAGTTTTGTATTTTCTACTTTTTCATCCCATAATGTGTTATTTATTAATAGATTTGAACAGAAATCTTTAGAATGGGCGTCAATGATTTGTGCTGTAGGATTCATTGTTTTAAGTGTGCTAAGGAGTGCATCTGAAAGCGTTTGTGGGTCTCTAAGATCTGTTTTGGTGAGAATGATTTTATCAGCAAATATTAATTGTTTATATATTTCAGGATAGCGCTTACATATGGAAAGTGGACTTAATGTATCAAATGTTGCAAGAACAGCATTTATGGACAATGTTTGAATAAACAATGGGTGGCTTAAAAGTATTTGTAAAATAGGGGCGGGATCAGCCATCCCTGTGGTTTCAATGATAATATGATGGAGTTGTTTGATCTGTCCTGTCTGAACGCGATTTATTAAATCAATTAATGTGTCGATGAGATCACTGCGTAAATTACAGCATAAGCAACCATTGGCAAGCTCAATAATTCCTTCTGTCGTTTTTTCAACCAGAAGGTGGTCAATACTGATTTCGCCGAATTCATTGATGATAACAGCACATTCTGTTAGAAGAGGGTCTTGTAGCATACGGTTGAGCAAAGTTGTTTTGCCAGAGCCTAAAAAACCCGTAATAAGCGTGAGAGGGATGCGCTTTATTTTCATGTTAATCATCAATCATAGTTTTGTTTTTAAAAAATATATCTCAGTATGTCTAAGCAATTTATAATGATGTCCGTGAGGGATATAATGGTTAATCCCCCATGAAATCCATTGTACCACTATCTTTACGCTTATAAAGGTAGGTGCACGTGGGTATATTATACACTTTTAGCGTCAATGTTATGATAATTTTTGGTTCTTGAAAGGACTTATAGGAAGGATTTTTATTCCTTGTTTTAATTATTTTATCTACATGTTCATCCACCTTGTGGCGCGCAAGAGACTGGTTTTATTGATTCAACAAATACAGATTTGAAATGAGAGAATCTTACAATACTTGTGGTTTTGACATAAGGTACAAAATAATTAATTATGATTATAAATCAAAGTATTATAATTAATTGTAGATTATGATTTATGGCTTTTTATAGAATGGTTTGCGTGCCTTTTATACGGAATATAGGGTTTTCTTAGTGGTTTTACTGTCATTTTAGGTGTTTGTGGCGTACGAATGAGGTGTACTGATAAAGGATGAGAAAAAGAAGGTGGAGCAGTGATAAAAGGTGAGGTGAGAATAATATTTCCTTGATCATCATATGAATTTGCATGCATTTTTATGGCTTCAGGTGTGCATGTTTGTTGTCTCATATTGTTGGCTTGTGTTATGTTGCTCCCATAAGGTTTTAATGTTGCTAGTGTTAATTGGGGGCTTCCTTGGTGCAAAAATCCTATTTCAAGAAGTTGTGCAGCTTTTTCTTCTCTTTCACTTATGTTGTTAGCACCTAGAATGACAGCAATAATTGTACGTTTATTGCGGGTGGCTGAGGCAACAAGATTAAAACCAGAGGCACAAATAAAGCCTGTTTTCATACCGTCTATCCCATAAAAACGGCCAATGAGGTTGTTTGAGTTATGTTGGATTTTTCGATTATTACCAAAATCAATGGCTGGAATAGAAAAATAATGAGCATATTGTGGAAATTCTCGACGTATTTGAACGGCTAAAAGAGCAATATCGCGTGCCGTGGAGTAGTTTTGAGGATCTGGTAAACCACTTGCGTTCGCAAAATGGGTGCCAAACATGCCTAAACGTTTAGCTTCGCTATTCATTTTACGTACAAAATCTTTCTGTGAACCCGCAACAGCTTCACTCATGGCAATGGCTAAATCATTAGTAGATTTAACCATGGTGATACTTAAGGCTGTATCAAGTGTGAGTACAGAACCAGCTTTATAGCCTGAACGATATGAGGGAGCTTTTGCGGCGTATTCGCTGATGGTGATATGTTTGTTTGGTGAAACTTCCCCTCGGCTCATGGCACGAAAAATAACATAAGCGGTCATTAATTTTGTCAAGGAAGCAGGATACCAACGCTCAAAAGCTTGATTATGTTTTAAGATACGCCTCGTTGTAACATCAACAGAAATAAAAGGCTGCGCTAGAGCAACAGCGCTGGATAAACTCAAAATCACAGAAAAAAATAAATTATAGAAGAGACGTCGCATTAATTTAAATCTAGTTCCCTCTTATTCGTTATTTAGAATTGTTTTAATGTAGCACACAAAGCATTTAAGTCTAGGATAGGAAGGAAAGATGGTTAATTGCTGTATCCGTTGTGTCTGTGGGATAAAAACCAATTCTCATTTTTATTTTCCCCTTGAATTTGGTTTGATGACTTAAGTATCTCAAGAAATACTTTTTAAATAATGAAGATTGTACAAGATTTCAGGCTCTTGGAGGGATTGAATTTCTCAGAAAGGAATGAATCTGCATAATCATGCATTTTTCTTGCTCTCCTGTTAGGATAGCCCTTGGCACTTGAGACGGTTCGTAAAAAGTATTTTAATCTTTTCTTGTATCGTTTTATTCACACGAGGTATCCCCACTTGTAATGTGCAAGAAAATAATTCTAATTGATTCAACCTAGAGTAGATTTGAAATGAGAAAATCTTACGGTATTCAGGGTTCTCATTCAAGTTGAATAACGCTAAAATATCCTTATAAATCAAAGAGATGTATGTTATTTAAATGATTTTAAAGAGAGGAAGAATTCTTTTTCAAAAAAATTTACACATTGATTATTTCTTATCATGTACATGTGTTTTATAATTTTGAATTAGAAAGTTTGAAGTATCTTTCTTATATTTTTGTTCCCTATACTCCGCTCAATATACAAAGTGATGCATTATTCTTATCAATCAGTGCATTGTTTCATGATGATTTAGTTTTTGAAGTTTCTGAACAGCGTATGGTGGCATAGGAGGAGGGGTAGGATCTTGAGCTGCTAAGAGAAGCAGTTCATCACACGCTTTTTCAGTTTTTTGGACAAGTTGATCTAGAAAATCACGTTTGCTTAAACCAGCCTCTATCGGGGGAAGAATACGGACACGAATTGTTCCAGGATAGCGGCGAAAATTATTGCGTGGCCAATATAAACCCGCATTATGTGCAATAGGAACAACTTGAAGTCCTAATTCATTATAGAGCGCGACAATTCCTGACTTATAATCTGGTTCTTGACCGGGTTGTCGGCGTGTTCCTTCGGGAAAAATCAAGATTTGGCGCCCTTGTTTTACTTTCTCTTTTGCTTTTTGTATAATCATTTTTAAGGCTTTGATGGGTGTTGTGCGGTTAATGGGGATAATTTGCGTTTTTGCCATATACCAGCCAAACAATGGAATCCACATCAATTCACGTTTTAAAATGAGAGTGGGATCATCAAAATAGGGAACAAGACTGAAAGTTTCCCAAGCCGATTGATGCTTTGGAGCAATGATGTAGGGTCCTTTGGGAAGATTTTCTAAACCTTCAATCTCATAACTTGTGCCTGCGATGTATTTTTGCAAAAAGAGTGTAACGCGCGCCCATGTTTTAGGGACAATCCATGCCTTTTTGCGGGGCATTAAAAAATAAACGGGAGCGTAAAGAATCATTTGTATGAAAGTTGTTGTATAAAAAGCGAACGTAAAAAGAATAGAACGAAGGATAAGCACTACATTTTCCATTTTATATCTATAAGAAGACTTCATATATAATATAATTCACATGAGAAAACATCTTCTTTATGTTTTTTCAAGCATCTATTTTTTCGGTAACTCATTTTCCGATATTTAAAAACAGAAGGAAAGAGGTTAATGGAATTACAAAAAGATAAACTTTTTATTCCACGGATTTTATCTATTGCGGGAACAGATCCTTCTGGTGGCGCTGGAATGCAGGCGGATTTGAAGGTTTTTTCAGCTATGAAAACTTATGGTATGAGTGTGGTTACAGCTGTTGTTGCACAAAATACTCAGGGTGTGCGTTCTTTTCAGGCATTAGATGCTTCTTTTGTTGCAGATCAAATTGATTCTGTTTTTGAGGATATCCATGTTGATGCCGTTAAAATTGGTATGGTTGCAAATGCTCAGATTGCACAGGTTATTGCAGAACGTCTTGCTTATCATAAAGCGCGTTTCATTGTTTTTGATCCGGTTATGGTTGCAAAAAGTGGTGATGTTCTTTTAAAGTCTGATGCAATTGAAATTATGCGTGATGTTCTTGTGCCGATGTCAACTTTGATCACGCCAAATTTGCCTGAAGCTGCACTGTTATTGGGGCGTGAAGTGCAATGGTCTTTAGAGACTATGTATCAATATGCTCCACGACTCTTGGCGCTAGGGTGTCATGCAGTTTTGTTAAAAGGGGGACATTTGAATACGCTGACCAAAAATAGTACAGAAAATTACGATTGTTCTAGTCCAGATCTTTATTGTGATTGTGAAAACCTTGTTATACTTGAAGCCTCTCGTCTTTCAACTACTCATGATCATGGGACAGGGTGTACCATTTCTGCTGCCATTGCAGCTCTGTTACCTACCCAACCTTTGGATTGCGCTGTTAAACAAGCAAAAGATTATTTGCATGGCGCTTTAACTGCCTCAGATGCTTTAAAAGTAGGGAAAGGGCGAGGGCCGCTTCATCATTTTTATGCATTATGGAAAGATTAATACAACGGTTGATAGTGAAAAATCTTCACTCTATGAATTTGTTTCGTCATTATATGATGTTTTGGACTTATGACTGATAAATGTTAGCGTATTGTAGCTTAACAGTTATTTTGTATTAAGAAGGATAAGAAAAAATGTTATAATTTGCTTCTTTTATATATTTTTTACGATTAATCTATCCTGTTTTAGAGGCAATTTTGAGTATAAAAAAGAGAGCAAGGAATTGTAAAATCAGGATTTGATAGCAAAAAGAGTAGAGGGAAAGACCTTTTACAAGGCGATATTAAAGCTGGCGGATCCACTATATTCGCTGTTTCTTATATTGGTGGCAAAACAGGATGAGCCAAAATCGTCATCAAAATTATTATATATCTAACATTTATATAGTTTTTGTCGGCATGGATAGGGTTTTCTAAATAGAAATTGATACTTCCTGATGAAATTATCAATGATCTTTCAGGTTATGTGGTAAATTTTTTTCGGATATTACAACGTCATTATCCTTTTTTATGGAACTGCTTTATGAAATTATTGGCGTTTCAGATGAGTAGCCATGAGGAGTTTCAACATTTAATACAGCAAGATCTAAAAACTTTTACGAATTTAGAGCGGACTTTAAGGTTTTTATATTTATAGTGATTAAGTTTTAGCGAGAAGGTAGTCGATTGCACAATCGGAGTTTCAATAGACCTGTAGCATATGGTTTAATCTTTTCAAAATTGAATTTTTATTCTGTTGTTTAGCAGAGGTTACCATTAAACATTTAAAATGGTCTGATTTTATTGTGCGCTATGACGGTTTCAATACTTTATGTTACCTTACCTTGATTTGAAGTTATGCTCCTCATGTAAAATAGAATGCATTTATATTGTTAATTCACATGTCTATTTTAAAGAGATTTCTCTCAAAGTGTGTCATATCCATTTTATAATAACGTTCGTGAATGGTCTAAAGCCTCTATGAAGTGTATAAAGCTATTATGCTTCCCATTTTTACGTTTTCAAGGTGAAAGGGGTACTCCCCTATACTATTTTAGCTCCCAATTTTGCGATAATCTTTGGTATTTCAGAGTGTTCAGAAGAAGAGTTTTTATTCCTTTCTTCAAGTGAATTTTATTGATGCCTCAATTTTTCCTGTTATGCATGAGCAGATGATTGTGAGTGATTTTAATGTATAGAGATTTGGAATGAGATAATCCTATGATATTTTAGACGCTTGCTCAATATGAATAATTATAAATTATCTTTATAAACCAAGTTATTAATTTATTTTTGTATTGAAGATTATTCTGGATAAGAATTTGTTCAAGAAAGAGGATTATCAAATGATGTCCACGCTGTTTGCACAAGTACAAGGGAACATTTCTTTTGTCTTTCAAATGATGTGCCAGAAATCCAAAAAACTTAATTTACTCTAAATAATAGGTGAAAACAGTTATTTCGTTTGAAAATAATTACAATTAGCGTGAGAGATTTTTCATCATCGACTGCGATATAGAAAAAGAAACAATACACATAAAAGACCTTTAAATGATCTTTGAAAGGTCTTTGAAGACCCTTTGAGAACCCCTTAAAAACTCTTTGAAAAAAATAAATTGGTACAAAACCTAGTGGCAAAATATACAAAACCTGCTGGCAAGCTACAGTGGCAAAATATACAAAAACCGCTGGCAAGCTACACTATAACTCCATACAAGAACGAATAAATACAAAATTCAATGGAGCGGGCGATGGGATTCGAACCCACGACCCCAACCTTGGCAAGGTTGTGCTCTACCCCTGAGCTACACCCGCTTACCGATTCGATATATGTCTTGTCTGTATGGCGTAGGCTTCTACGAATTGCAACAAAAAAATATCATTTTAGTTTGATTTATTTTGTCCATGTTTAAATAAAATGAAATAAAGATTGATTTTAGAAAATTCTTCAGTAATAGATTATTCCTTTTTTAATTTTTGCATGGAGAGGGGTGGAATATAATGTTGAAGAGAATAAATATATTAGGGATTATCATTGCAACTGTTTTTATGATGAACAGTGTTGCAAAGGCCGATGACCAAGTTAAACACGTTAAAGTTGCAATAACGCAAATTATGGTCCATCCTGCTGCGGATGCTGTTCGTAAAGGTGTGGAAGATGTGCTTGCAGCAAATGGTTATAAGCAAGGTGAAAATTTTCAACTTACCTTTTTATCAGCGCAGGGTAATATTTCAACAGCAACGCAAATTGCACGTAAATTTGTTGGTGATAAACCCGATGTTATTGTAGCAATTACCACGCCTTCAGCACAAACGATGCTTGCGGCAACAAAAACAATTCCTATCGTCTTTGCAGCAATTTCTGATCCTATCGGAGCTAAAATCGTTTCTTCACTTACCAAACCTGGCGGTAATATGACGGGGAGTTCTGATCGTATAGATGTTGCAGAAAGTGTTAGACTTTTACAAGAAGTAAAACCAGATTTGAAAAAAATTGGTTATCTTTATAATGCTTCTGAGGCAAATTCTGTTTCGACACTTAAAACGTTAAAGGATGTAGCAAAAAAAGCTGGAATTGAAATTATTCCCTCATCGGCACCAAAGCCTTCAGATGTTCAGGCAGCAACACGCGCTTTAATCGGTAAGGTCGATATTATTTTTGTTCCTGCTGATAATACGATTTTATCTGTTTTAGAAGGTGCAATAAAGGTCTCAGAGGAAGCCAATATGCCTGTATTTACTGTTGATGCTAATACTATCGGGCGTGGGCCTTTTATGACGCAAGGTGTGAATTTCTATGATGTAGGGGTTGATGCTGGGAAATTGGTTGTGCGTATTCTAAAGGGTGAAAAGCCTGGTGATATTGATGTTGTGCAGGCGGCTAATAATGACATTCGAATTGATTTGAAAGCAGCCCAAAAAGCAGGGATTATTATTCCGCAGGCAGTTATTGATCGTGCAACAAAAGTGATTCAATAACTTTTATTGATAGAGTGTTGATACAATAAAAATACGTTAAGTTTTCATGGGGATTGTCTTTACATGAATATATTTGCGTTTTCTGGTGCTGTGGAATTAGGCCTTATTTATGCGTTTGTTGCTATAGGGGTTTATCTTTCATTTCGGGTTTTAGATTTTCCTGATTTAACGGTTGATGGATCGTTTCTTCTTGGATCCTGTGTCTGTGGTGTTTTGATTCTCTTGGGTTTCAATGCATGGACAGCTATGGCATGCGCTTTTTGTGCAGGTATGGTGGCTGGTTTATTAACAGCTATGTTGAATTTGCGTTTTGGCATTTTGAATCTTTTAGCTTCTATTTTAACAATGTCGGCACTTTATACGGTTAATCTTCGTATTATGGGAATTATGGGAGGGTCTAATGTTAATTTAGCTCTTGCTGATACGGCGTTAACGCCCTTTTATAATCTGTTTGGTTTGTCTGATATTTTTGTGCGTCCTCTTTTCGTTGGTATTGTGTTGCTCGTTATGGCGTTTTTGATTTGGCGCTTTTTGGAAAGTGAAATTGGTCTTGCTATGCGTGCAATGGGAGCTAATCCACGCATGGCGACGGCGCAAGGTGTTCATACATCAGCATTGATATATTTTGGAATGGGGCTTTCCAATGCGTGTGTGGCACTTGGTGGTTCTCTTTATATTCAAACTGCGATTGCAACAGATATTACCGGTGGAATTGGAACAATTGTTTTTGGATTGGCAGCCGTGATTATCGGTGAAACTCTCTTTCGTACGCGCAATATTTTTTGGATTATAATCAGCTGTATTGTAGGGTCTGTGCTTTATCGTGTGGCGGTGCAATTTGCATTTGAAGCAAATGGCATTGGTATTGATACGTCGACAGATCTTCAGTTGATTACTTCACTGTTGGTTATTTTAACCCTTATTGTGCCACGCTATTGGAGGAGGCATAAACGTGATTGAGTTTTTTCATGTTGGGGTCACATTTAAACCGCAAACACCTTTGGAAAAACAGGCTTTAATTGATATTAACCTGAAAATTGATCAGGGTAGTTTTGTTACGGTTATTGGTTCAAATGGTGCTGGTAAATCAACTTTGCTCAGTGTTTTAGCGGGTGCAACGCTTCCTTCAACAGGGAAAGTGGTTATCAATGGACAAAATGTTTCTAGGCAATCAGTCAGTGAACGCGCTGGAAAAATTGCTTGTGTTTTTCAAGATTCGTTAGAGGGAAGTTGTGGTTCTTTAACAATTGAAGAAAATTTGGCTCTTGCTGCTCTTCGAGGAAGTCGTCGTGGTTTGCGTGCGGCTTTAAATCATGAGAAACGGCAATTTTTTCGAGAGAAAATTGCTCAATTAGGCATTGGTCTTGAAGCATATATTCATAATCCTATGGATAGTTTATCAGGTGGGCAACGCCAAGCAGTTTGTCTTGTGATGGCAACATTAGCACATGCGGATGTTTTATTGCTTGATGAACATACCTCAGCGCTTGATCCTGGAATGGCTGATTTTGTGATGCGGTTGACTGAAAAAATCGTTGAAGAGAAAAAATTAACAACTATTATGGTGACTCATTCTATGCGTCAGGCTCTTGATTATGGCGATCGTACCTTGATGTTGCATGGTGGAAAAGTGATTTTGGATGTCTGTCATGAAGAGCGGAAGGGCTTGGATGTCAATGATTTAATTGGCATGTTTCAGAAAGTTCGCGGGGAAGTTCTTGATGATGATGAACTATTAATGGATTAATAGTGTGGCTCAGAAAAAAGCACATGAAGTTGATCAGTTTCTAATGCGTTTTTCACGTGCTTTTCCTATTGTTCTCATTTATGGGCCAGATCGTGGTCTTATTTGTGAGCGTGCACAATGTTTTGCAAAACTTACACGGGTAGCAATAGAAGATCCATTTTCGACAATTCGTTTGGATGCTGCTGAAATTGATAAAGATCCTGCACGTTTAGAAAATGAAGCGCGTACGTTATCGCTTTTTGGGGGAGATCGTTTGATATGGATCTCTAATGCTGCTAACCAAAAAGGTTTTCTTGCTGCCTTAAAACTTTTAATTGAGAAACCACCAGAAGCTTGTTTTATTCTCATTGAGGCAGGGGATTTAAAAAAAGGAACAGGGTTGCGCAATGCTGTTGAAACAGCATCAAAAGCGATGGCTTTACCCTGTTTTGCCGATGATATGCGGTCTCTTGACGGTTTGATTGATGAGGTTTTAGGACAGTTTAAGAAGACTCTTTCTTTAGATGCACGTAGATGGTTGCATGAATGTTTAGGGGCGGATCGCCTTGTATCACGCAGTGAATTAGAAAAGCTTTGTCTTTACGCTGCAAATGTTCATATTACTCTTGAAGATGTGAAAGCTGTTGTAAGCGATGTCAGTGCTCTTTCTCAAGATGAAGTCATTGATGCTCTTTTATTGGGCGATATATCAGGCTTTGAAGCGCATTTTAACCGACATGCAGCAGTGCAGGGGGCACTTTTTTTAATTTTGAGTACAGCTCAAAGGCATTTTCAGCAATTACAGCTATTGCGTTATCAGGTAGAGGTTGAAGGAAATTCACCTTTTACGGTGGTTTCTCAGGCACGCCCTCCCATTTTTTTTCAACGGAAAAAGATCGTTGAACAAGCTTTAAAATATTGGAAGTTAGAACAAATTTCTTATGCAATGGAAAGAATTCAGAGTGCTGTTTTAGACAGTCGTAAAAATCCACTTTTGGGCGAAGCTATCATTCGTCAAGTTTTGTTAGGGCTTACAATTATTGCACGACGCCAGATGGCAGCTTAACAGCCTAGAAATATAATGATTTTTTATTTTTGGTATACCACAGAGGTATTTTCAGTAATTAAAACTGTTATGCTATCAAGTAGAGGTTGATGGAACTTGTATTTTTGAGGATGCATTTTAGGAGCTTGAAAGCTTGATAGAAATTTTTCTTCAAAAGAAATAGTTTATTTTCAAAAGGCCATTTTGAAACAGTTTTATTATTTTGTTGTGTCGTAAAATACTGTTTTTAGGGTAGTGATACGAGGCCCATATCAAATTTTATGTGTTCGATGTTTTTTTGTGTGGGTATTTGGTGAATATTAGGTTGGTTCATAGAGTCTTAATGGAGTAACACCCCCATGTAAAACAGAGTATCTCAAACAACAGAAGACACTTGTATGGTAGATTCATACGCTTTCTTAGAAATATTTTTCAATGCGCGTCATATCTATTTCGCGGCGGTGTTTATGAATGGTGTAGAAGTAAAGTTCCTTGTGAAGAATATAAAACCCATAGAGCAACTCTATCTTTATGCTTAATAAAAGCGCAAGTCGACACTCATTATATACTTTGCTAGCCTCTAATGTTACTACAGTTTTTAGCATTAGAGAGCGTTTTTCATCATTTTTTCTCACATGTCTTCTTGTGACGTGTAGCCAAGAGATTTTAATTGATAAGAGGGTTTGTGATGGAAGAATTTTACAGTATTCGAAGTTATGATTCAAATTGAAAAAAAGTATTATTTTTATAAATCAATGTATTATAGATTAATTGAATCACTTAAAATAGTGAGCCAGAGGAATCTTTTAGACAAGAAAATGAATTGTTTGCAGATCAGTATGAATTAAGAATCTTCATGGGATGAGAAGAAAGTCAAAATAGATTATGATGAAAACCACAGCACCTATGGGGAAACTTTTATGTTTGATACAGAGATGATTATCTTAGCAATGAATGTGTCTCATAAACAGAGCTAGTCATCGTTTATTATTAATAATTTATTATTTTTCATATTAAATCAATCAGAACAATGTCTTTTGCACGTCATAAGTGGGGGGCGTGTGGATAAAAACTGTACAAGAAAGCACTAAAAATGCCTCTTATGAATGCTCTCAAATTCCAAGGTTTTTTGCAACATTGGGGGTAGGAAAATATAATGATAGTGTTTTATTTAAGTGTGAAGAGGGTCGTGCTTAATAGATTTATAGTTATAACATTTACGAACACTGTCGTGAGATAGGCTAGGGAGCGAGATGTCTTTTAAAACAAACCCATGAATTTGTAATCCAAATTTATTCTGTTGAGGGCGTTCTGTTTTACGTGAGGGGTGTGATTCCATTAAAGGGATATTCGGTGTTTTTGTTATCAAACTTTTTCTTTATTGAGAGGGCGTGTTTTTCTCATATTTATTTGATTTACGGTATCCGGAATCGGGAGAGGAAAATGTTTTTAATGGTATCTTTTGGTATGCGTTGTTTTACGGTGTTTTCAATATTCGCGAAACTTATGTTGATGTTGTAGGTGGAGGCGCAATACGTTTTATATAGGTCTAATGTACAAATTAATGAACGTATCGGGATAATTGGAGAAGAGTTAGTGTCTGCTTACGCTTTTGATGTGTTTTTTTGTGAGTAAATTAGTAAGATAAAGTAAACTGATGGGATTTTATGTAGAGTCGTTGTTATCCTAATTGAGAGTGCATTTTATTTTGTTTCGGTGATGCGCTTTGATCAGTAATTAAGAGGGAGTTTTAGAGCGTGATGTTAGATTTCTCGTCATTTATTTTTTATGTGTTTTCTAGGTAAAGTGATCTGTTGTCAGCTTGCGCAGGTGATAATTGGTAAACTGCGTTATTCTTTATTCCCTAGTTGTCATTTTTTAATGTTTTACGCATAACTCTTGAACAAACAAACAAGAAAATTGTGATTTTACAATTAGTCTTTATTGCCATTTGCAAAGAATCTTTGAAGGTGAAAGATGCTCCATACTCAGTTTGAAAAAATAGCACTCATTGGGATCGGTCTGATTGGGTCTTCTTTAGCAAGAGTGATTAAAAAGAAAAATCTTGCGGCTCAGATTTCTATTGCAACACGTCGTCCAGAAACCCTGAAAAGAGCGCGAGAATTGGAGCTTGGGGACTTTTATACGACAGATAATGCAAAAGCTGTTGAAGGAGCAGATTTGGTTATTCTTTCTGTTCCTGTTGGGGCTAGTGCAGAAGTGGCAAAAACCATTCGTGATCATTTAAAACTTGGAGCGATTGTGAGTGATGTTGGTTCTACGAAAGCGTTGGTTATTGCGGAAATGGCACCTTTATTGCCAAAAACGGTTCATTTTATTCCAGGGCATCCAATTGCTGGAACGGAATATTCAGGACCGGATGCTGGTTTTGCTGATTTATTTATGAATCGTTGGTGTATTTTAACGCCTTTTGCGGATAGCGATGCTGCTGCTGTCGCACAATTAACAGCGTTTTGGGAAGCTTGTGGTGCGCGTGTCGAAAAGATGGAACCTAAGCATCATGATCTTGTTTTGGCTATTGTTTCACATTTACCCCATTTGATTGCGTATAATACTGTTGGGACAGCGAGTGATTTAGAAAAAGTAACAAATTCGGAAGTGATTGCTTATTCCGCTTCCGGTTTTCGTGATTTTACGCGTTTAGCATCTTCTGATCCCGTTATGTGGCGAGATATTTGTTTGCATAATAAGGATGCTATTTTAGAAATGTTGAGCCGTTTTAGTGAGGGGCTTGCTTTTTTAGAACGGGCAATTCATTTAGGAGATGGTGAGACACTGTTTAACTTTTTTACACGTACGCGTGCTGTACGCCGCAATATTATTGATGCTGGACAGGAAATTGATGCTCCTGATTTTGGGCGTCAGAATGTTTCTAAAAAAGGGTGAGTAAAAACAAGAGGTTTTTGTTGAATTTCGTTGGTTTTTTCTAAAAACCGATAAGAAGTTTTTTCTCTACTCAGTCATAGATTGCAATAAAAAAGAGTGGCGATTGCTCCGATATAGATAACCATGACTTCAAAAGGTTTTATGTGTGCACGATCATCTTGCTTAGTTCTCTATAGGGCATATGATGTACAGAAGAGGTTACTGATCTGTAGAAGTAACAAAAAAATGAGGTCGTTGTAGAACTTCATAGAGTGGGTTATTGTTTTTGTTTTGGTATAAAGTCGGGCTTGACCGTATTGATTATTGACCGTTATATTGCAACATTGCAAAATGTTTATTTGCAGAGTTTTGATGATTTTTATAAAACTTGAAATAGACTGAGGAAGAGTTTTACCAGAAAGTATTGAGTTTTGTTAAAAAATATCTTTTGGTATAGCTATCGTATTTTGTGTGACGCAGTAAGTCATTATTGGCGTGATAATGGGAGTGCTTTTGCAAGCCATGTTGCGCTATCGGGGCTTTTAGCATTTTTCCCTTTTTTTATTTTTGGAACATCTTTTGCTCGTTTTCTAGGTGCTTTTACTTATACACCGCAAAAAATTAAAGCACTGGTGCAGTTATTGCCTGATGTTATTGCAGAGCCTTTATCTCAGGAAATTGTTAATGTTTTAACCATTCATCGAGGAGGTGTGTTGACGCTTTCTGTCATTGGAGCGGCTTATTTTGCTTCTAATGGGATAGAGGCTTTGCGTACGGCTTTAAATAAAGCTTACCGTGTTACTGATCGACGGAGTTTGTTATTTTGTCGTTTTCAAAGTCTGTTTTTTGTAATCCTTGGAGCTGTTGGTCTTGTTGTGATTAGTTTTTTATTGATTCTGGCGCCTTTGTTGATCAAAATTATGCAAAATCATTCTTTTTTTATGACTGAATATATTGCTGTTATTCGTGTATGGCGTTATACAGTTGCAATCGTTATTTTGTTTATCAGTCTTTTGATTGTTCATAAATGGCTTCCAGCAGGGCGGCGGAAAATTATAGATATTTTACCAGGAATAGTGGTGACAATGTTTATATGGTTTATGGCTTCTATCGCTTTTGCGCAATATTTAACGATGTTTGATTATATTTCTACCTATGCAGGGTTGGCATCTATTATGGTTGCTATTATTTTTCTGTACATATTGAGTGCAATTTTTATTTTGGGAGGAGAAATAAACGCGGCGATAATGTTTTATCGCAAGGATTTGCAACATTCAGATAAATGAAAGAGCTTATTATTGCTTGAAAGCCAAGGTATGATTATCCCAATAAAGCCTGCTATCACTTTGTTGATTGATGCAGATGCTTGTCCTGTAAAAGATGAAGTTTATCGTGTGATGAATCGTTATCAGCTTAAGACATTTGTTGTGGCAAATCGTTCTTTGTCCCTTCCAGATGAAGCACTCATTGAAAGAGTGGTCGTTGCTGGTGAATTCAATGGTGCTGATGATTGGATCGTAGAACATGTGCATGAGGCAAGTATCGTTATTACCAGTGATATTCCTTTAGCAGCGCGGGTTGTGCAAGCTGGGGGTTTTTGTCTTTCGCCAACGGGGCGTATTTTTGATGTAAATTCAATTGGTCAGGCTTTGGCGATGCGCAATTTGATGGAAGATTTGCGTGGACAGGGCAGTATAATAGGTGGTCCCCGTCCTTTTTCTCGTAAAGACCGTTCTGCTTTTTTGTCAGCACTGGATCTTGTTATACAACGTTTAAAAAGACGCGGTTATTAAAGTTATAGGGCTTCTTTAATGACTGCTTTTATAAGTGCTTTGGCATCGTCATTGGCCCATGGAGCTGCACCATTGAAGGAAGCAATGAGATATCCCTCTTTATCAATGAGCAATGTAATGGGGAGTCCTAAAGCGAGCCCCTGTTTTCTAACATTGTTGAAAATATCCATTGTTTTATCGCGATAGTAAAGCAAATTATCTGAATGAATATTCTGTAAAAATTGCTGAATTTTTTCAGGAGAAGCAGTTTTATCGATATTTATAGCTATGACATCAAAGTTTTCTCCACCTAATTCACGTTTTAATTGCGCAAGTTCAGGCATTTCTGTGCGGCAAGGTGCACACCAAATAGCCCATAGATTGACCAGCATTGGTTTTCCGATAAATTCGCTGAGTGTGTGCTCTTTTCCTAGAATATCCTTGAAAGAGAGTTTATTCATATCTGAGGGCGTATCAGCAAATCGTATGTGGCTAAAAAAGCCTTTTGCTGCTTTTCGTATCGCCATCATTTTTTCTGCTCGTGCTTTATCAGTATTTATTTCTTGTGCTTGTGCTGCTGAAATGAAATTGAAAAGAAAAAACTCTCTTTTGGTATCGTAGTTTATGGTTGCGTATAAACTCAATGCAATGATAAAGAATGCAAGGGAAAGTTGCCTTTTTTTATTGTTTTTTTTGCTGATGAAAATTTGAAAAATCATAATTTTGTCCTTTGGATGGGTGTTTTCAGAATATGACAGATGAGAAGTTAAAGAACCAAATGTGGGGTGGTCGGTTTGCGGCAGGCCCTGCTGCAATTATGGAAGAAATTAATGCTTCTATTGATTTTGATCAAAAACTTTATCGACAAGATATTGAAGGTTCTCTTTCTCATGCAGCTATGTTAGCGCAAACGAAAATCATTTCACAATCAGATTATGAAAAAATTGTTCATGGTTTGAAACTTATTCGCCAAGAAATTGAAGACGGTAAATTTGTTTTTTCACGAAAGCTTGAAGATATTCATATGAATATTGAAGCGCGGCTGAGCGAATTGATAGGTCCTGTAGCTGGGCGTTTGCATACGGCGCGTTCACGCAATGATCAAGTTGCTGTTGATTTTCGCTTGTGGGTACGTGAAGCAACGCAAAAGATAGCACAAGCTTTAAAAGGATTGATAGAGCAATTACTTATTCGCGCAGAACAACATGTTGATACCTTTATGCCAGGCTTTACGCATTTACAATTGGCTCAACCCGTAACATTGAGTCATTATATGATGGCTTATGTTGAAATGTTTGGTCGAGATTTATCGCGGATGCGTGATGCTCTTGAGCGAATGAATGAATCGCCTTTAGGGGCGGCTGCTTTAGCGGGGACAGGCTTTCCAATTGACCGTTTTATGACAGCAAAAGCGCTAGGCTTTCGCGAACCTACACGCAATTCAATTGATAGTGTTTCAGATCGTGACTTTGCATTGGAATTTTTAAGCGCTGGCGCTCTTTGTGCAACACATCTTTCACGTTTAGCAGAAGAAATAATTCTTTGGTCAAGTGAACAGTTTTGTTTTATTCATTTATCAGATGCTTTTTCAACAGGGTCTTCCATTATGCCACAAAAGAGAAATCCTGATGCGGCAGAGTTAGTACGAGCGAAAGCAGGTCGATTGAATGGTGCACTTATGGGATTGTTAACGGTGATGAAAGGATTACCGCTTGCTTATTCAAAGGATATGCAAGAAGATAAGGAATATGTGTTTGATGGGGCTTTGAGTTTGGAATTATCACTAGCAGCAATGACAGGGATGATTGCTGATTTGAAAGTGAATAAAAAAGCCATGAAACAAGCAGCGGATTTAGGGTATGCAACAGCTACAGATTTTGCGGATTGGCTTGTACGCAATTTAGGGATTCCTTTTCGCGAAGCACATCACATCACAGGGTGTGCTGTGGCATTGGCAGAAAAAAAACAGTGTCGCCTTCATGATTTATCATTAGATGAACTTCAAGCAATTTGTCCTGATATCAATGCGACACTTTTTGATGTTTTGACCGTTGAAAAATCTGTTGAAAGTCGTAAAAGCTTTGGGGGAACAGCGCCTTCAGAGGTTCTTCGGCAAATTGCGTATTGGAAAAAGCGTCTCGTGAGCGCTTGAGTGATTGTATTTTAAAGGTAACAAAGAGATCGAGATGAGGAAAGAGGACAGATGAAAATTATATTAAAGGGGTTGATAATTGTCCTTTTTGGGGGCTTGGGTATCGTTGGGTGTGGGCGTAAAGGGTCATTAGAGTTACCTCCTTCAACAGGAGTGAATTCTTCACAAGGAACTTTTGTTTCTCAAGGTAAAACAGATAAACCTTTTATTCTTGATCGGTTAATACAATAGGAATTTTTATGCGTTTTTTTTCTTATCATCAGGGTGTGCTTCACGCTGAAGGTCTTTCTCTTTTGGAACTTGCGCGAGAAGTTGAAACACCTTTTTATTGTTATTCAGCTAGCGCAATCGTTGCACATTTTAAAGATTATCAGAATGCATTTCATGATATGCCGAGTTTAATTGCTTATGCGGTTAAAGCGAATTCCAATCAAGCAGTTTTACAACTTTTAGCTAACAATGGAGCGGGAGCTGATGTGGTCTCAGAAGGGGAATTACGGCGTGCACTTGCTGTTGGTATTCCTGCGCAGAATATTGTTTATTCTGGTGTTGGTAAAACAGTGAGAGAAATAGATTTTGCTCTTGCACAAGATATTTATTGTTTTAACGTTGAATCAGAGCCAGAACTTGAACAATTATCGGCGCGGGCTGCTGCGCTTTCAAAAACGGCTCGTATTTCTTTACGCATTAATCCTGATGTGGATGCTAAGACTCACAAGAAAATTACAACAGGTAAGTCTGAGAATAAATTTGGTATTCCACTGTCTTTGGCGGGTGATGTATATAAAAAAGCAGCTCAATTGCCTGGTCTTCATGTGTGTGGTGTTGATCTCCATATTGGCAGTCAAATTTGTGATTTAAAACCGTTTGAAGATGCATTTGTTATTGTTGCAGATTTTGTGCGTCAATTATGGAATAATGGTTATGCGATAACCCATATCGATATTGGGGGCGGGCTTGGTATTCCTTATGGTTATGAGAAGCATCCAGTACCTTCTCCTTTTGAGTATGCAGCACTGGTAAAGAAACATATTGCGCCTTTAGGGATCAATATTATCCTAGAACCTGGGCGTAGTATTGTTGGTGAAGCCGGTGTGTTGGTGACATCGGTTGTGTATTTTAAAAAGGGGGAAGGACGAAATTTTGTTATTGTTGATGCGGCGATGAATGATTTCATGCGTCCAACGCTTTATGATGCGTGGCAAAATGTAATGCCAGTGAAAAAAACACCAATAGATGCCCCTCTGATTAATGCTGATATTGTCGGTCCTATTTGTGAAACTGGTGATTATTTAGGTTTGGAACGTTCTTTACCAGTGTTAAAAGCGGGTGATGTTTTGATGTTAACAGGAGCAGGGGCTTATGGCGCAGTGATGGCAAGCACTTATAATAGTCGACTTTTGGTGCCGGAAGTTCTGGTTCAGGATACGCGTTATGCAGTCATTCGTCCACGCCTTGATTATGCACAATTGATAGGCTGTGATCATATTCCAGATTGGATTGAGCCCAAATTAGATTGAGCATTATTAAATATTTTGGGTCTTATTTTTACTAAACTTTGATGAAACAATTTATTTTCTAGAAATTGTTTTGTATGGGGTTTATGATCTTAATGCACCACGATAAAAGGGGATAAATGCTTGTTTATGAAAAATAAAAACATCAAAGGTTTTGCAATGAAGCTTTTGTGTGTGCGCATTTTGATGTGGGGGATCCTTTCATTTGAACGGATGTGGGTACGGTTGTTGCCATTTTTCCTCGTTCTTAGTCTCTTTTGTTCGTTTAGCTGGTTGGGACTTTTTGGTATTTTGGGCTATTGGTCACATTTGCTCTTACTTGGGGTTATACTTATTTGTGCTGGGGCGAGTTTATTTTTTCTTATTCGTTTTCGGTTTCCCACAATGCGGGAAGTAAATTGCCGCCTTGAACGCGTTAATGATCTTAGACACCAGCCTTTGAATATTCAGACAGATCGTTTATGTTCTGAAAATGATGAAGATTTTAGTGCTGTTATTTGGCATGAACATCAACGCCGAATGGCAAAGCAATTATACCATTTAAAAACTGGATTTATCTCTCTTAATAGTGCGGATTATGATCCTTTAGCTTTGAGGGCTTTGTGTGCTCTTCTTTTTGTGTGCGCTTTTAGTTTTTCTTTTGGTTCACAAGGGGGGCGTTTGGCTGATGCCTTTGATTTTCGTCCTATCGTTGATGAAAAACTCATGCGGATTGATGCTTGGGTAACACCACCTGCTTATACCGGTGTGGCACCGATTTATTTGACAAAAGATGAGAAAACACAACTAGAAATCCCTGAAGGGAGTAATGTTGTTGTGCGTGTTGTCAATGGGGCTGGCATTACAGTAAAAGCAAAGTCTGTAGAAGATGGGAGGGAAGTTTCGTTTTCAGAGAAAACGGAACAAACAGCTTTGAATGATCCAATTGTTCATTTTGAAACACATTTAAAGCATCCAATAAATTTATTTGTATCATCACGTCGTAAAAAACAGCAATGGCATTTGCAGATAATTAAGGACACGCTTCCAACAATTCATTGGTTGGAAAAACCAGGGAGGATTTTAACGGGATCATTGGAGTTACGATATGTGGTGGATGATGATTATGGTGTGACAAAGGCTTTTGTTGAAATAGAGCCTTTTCTTCCTCAGAATAAAAGTGCTTCTTCTCTTTATAATGCTCCGGAAATAGAACTTCTTCTTCCGCGTGGTGGAAAGGGGAAAATGCGAATGGTACAGGATATATCAGCGCATCCATGGGCGGGTTCGCAAGTCAAAATTACTTTGGTGGCAGAAGATGGTGCGGGGCAGAAAGGGCGTAGCAAAACTTTTGTTATGATATTACCACAGCGTGTTTTTTCGAATCCTGTTGCACGCGCAGTGGTTGAACTGCGTCGTTTATTAGCTCTTAATCCTTTAGCGCGAGAGCGGGTACTTGATATGCTTTCTGCTTTGCTTGTACGTCCAGAAAAGGGGTTGCAAAATGCATCGCATTTTATTGTTCTACAAAGTGCGTGGACAAGACTTTCTTTAGCACAAACAGACGAGGATTTGCGCGATGTGGTGGATTATTTATGGCAAATTGCTTTGGGTATTGAAGGCAATCAACTTGAATCCGTGCAAAAAAAGTTAAAACAAGCACAAGCTGCTTTACGTGATGCATTGCGTTACGGTGCTTCAGCGGCAGAAATTGAACGGCTTATGGCAGATTTACGTCAAGCTATGGATGAGTATATTCGTGCTTTGGCTGAAAAAGCACCGGATAGTCAAGTTTCTAAAAGCTCAAAAAGTCCTAATCTTTCTGAATCTACATTACAAGAAAAGCTAAATTTAATTGAGGAAATGGCTAAAACGGGCTCTTCTTTAGCAGCTGAACAACTCTTGGCGGAAGTTGAACAGACGCTTGATCATTTGCATGTGCAAAAAGGCAATCAAAATGAGGGAGAAAAAAGCCAATCTGCACAAATGAAAGAAAAGATGGACCAGCTTGGAGATTTAATGCGTCGTCAGCAAGAAATTCTCAATGAAACACATCAGTTAGAGATGGAACAAAAACGCGGAGAAAATGTACCGGAAACACAAAAAAAATCTTTAAAAAAACGTCAAGCTGAATTGCAATCTGAATTATCAACATTAGAAAAAGAATTATCAGAACAAGGATTTGAAACAGGGGGGGCGTTGAAAAGGGCAGAAGAAAAAATGAATTCTGCGGAAAATGCTCTTGATAATGGAAATCATCAGGTATCTATACAAAATCAGTCTGATGCTTTGGAATCTTTGAGGCAAGGTGCACAAAATGTTTTGAAAAAAATGCGCGAAACACTTAAAGAAACGGGAGATGATCAAAATGCTGATTTTGGTCCTAAAGATCCGTTAGGACGTCCACTTTCTTCAACAACAGATGAAGAACAAGAAGGCGAGGCACTACCACAAGAAAGTGATCAAATGCGTACGCGGCAGATTTTGGATGAAATTCGCAAACGTCTTGGTAAAGAGCATCTTTCAGAAGAAGAAAAAAACTATCTTGAAAGATTGCTTCATTTTAATTAACCAGTGTTGGCTTTTTTCTTAATTGATGTCAAAAACAGTATATGAAGAACCTCTATGGGGTTTATCTCCAAAAAAATGATTAAAGTGCTTGTAAGGCAATAATCATCCTATTGTACTGATTTTTTAATCATTTAAGTTTAAAATATGCAATATTGAAATGTTCGCTATTGCGGAAAAAAAGCAGAAGTCCATATAGGTTTGGTATATGAAAATCTGTAATGTTTGAAATTTGTTTCTACATGGTATGTTGAGTTGGATATCGTTACGCTGAAAGATTTTTATGCTTCTGCACTTGGACTGCGTGTGCAAAAAACGCTGTGTGACCAATTGAATTTATGGTGGCCTGATCTTACGGATAAACGGATTATGGGATTGGGTTATGCACTTCCTTATCTTTCTACATTGCGTGAACGTGCCCAACAATGTTTTGCTTTTATGCCAGCTTCTCAGGGTGTTTCGCCTTGGCCTTGTTCTGAGCAAGTTGCTACAGCGCTTGTTTTTGAAGAAGATTTGCCACTTCCTGATGCGTCAGTTGACTGTATTTTATTGGTACATGCATTAGAATATACAGAAAATTCATTTGAAACGTTGAATGAAATATGGCGTGTTTTAGCACCCAATGGCCACTTGATCGTTATTGTACCTAATCGCTCTGGCTTTTGGGCGCGCAATATTACTACGCCCTTTGGTTATGGCGAACCCTATAGTCGGCAACAAATTACTCGTTTGTTCGAAAAAACAAATTTTGTTTCTGGACCAATACAAGAAATTGTACACTATATGCCCTCTACGGGGTATTTTTCGCGGTTGCTCTCATTTTTTTACGAGCCATTTGCTCGCTATCTTTTGCCTTATTTTGGTGGACTCTTAATGTGTCAGGCACAAAAACGTGTTTATCAGGGTTTGCTCGTACAGCGTCGTCAGTCGCGACGTATTTTTATTCCTGCTTTATCACCACAGACAAGAAATATTTTAATTTATAAAGATAATTAATCATTTTGTCATTGTCATAAGAATCGCAAATATAGAGGCATTCTCTTATTTCAATTTTTTGCATTTACAATTAAAAAATATTCTTTTGTACATTAATATGTGGAATTGGTATGTGAATAAAAATCTCAAGTATCTATATACCGAACCATATTTCATGAATAGTGGAAACATTTTAAAAGAAAAAAATGCTGGTATCTTCGTAAACGTAAAAATAGCAGAGTCCAAGAGATCTTACATAATATGGTTTATGGTGGTAAAAACTGTACAAGGAAGGATTACAATGCTTCTTATAAACCATCTCAAGTATCAAGGGCTCCTCTGCAACATCAAGATCTAACATAAGTGTGATGGTGCTGGCTTGTTCTTTTATAAGCGTAAAGATGGTGGTGCCCAGTGGCTTTATCGTTAGGATAAACATTTAGCGTTATATCATGAATTATATAACCTCTTAAGAGGAGATAAAGTCATAAAGAATGGAGGAAAACTATAAAGATAAAAAACATCTCTCAAGTTAGGTTAGTGAATGTGAGATAAAGCAGTGCGTGGAGCGGTTTTTCTGAAAAAAATAATCATAAATAGCACTCATCTAAAGATGATAGTTATGATCAAGAATGTTGCTAAAAGATATCACGATTATTTATATGCGAAACATATTAAAAACTTTAGAAAGAACAAAAGCATGTGAAACAGAAGTTACAAAGTATATCGTGAGGGTTGAAAGCATTTTTGTTTTTGGTTCTCATGTTGGAATATTTCGTTTTTTATTCATAATGTTATATATTTTGTCATAAGAGTAAGTTCTATGTAATAGCATTCGAATTATATGCGAAGGTTTTTTCATCTCGTTTCTGTTTTCATTTAGAATATTAAAATTATTTTTGAAACAGAAAATCTCGAATTAAAGATTTAAACGGTAACCATTTTGATCTGTTATGAGAATTTGCGCATTGGAGGGATCGTTTTCGATTTTTTGTCGCAAACGATAGATATGGGTTTCTAAAGTATGGGTGATAATATTTTCATTATATCCCCAAACTTGTTCTAACAATGTTTCACGGCTGACAATTTTATCATTGGCATGATAGAGACATTTAAGGATCGCTGCTTCTTTTTCTGTGAGACAGATTTTATTGTTGCATTGATCAAGAAGAAGTTTTTGTCTTAGTTTAAAAGTATAGGGACCAATATGAAAGGTTGCGTCTTCATTTTGTTCATATTGGCGCAACTGTGCTCGAATTCTCGCTAATAACACCGCAAAGCGAAAGGGTTTTGTTACATAATCATTGGCGCCTGTTTCAAGATCTAAAATATTATCACAGTCTGTATCATAATTTATTATCATGATAATGGGGGCACGAAATCCTTGGGTGCGTAATTGTTTAACGGCTTTGTAGCCATCAAGATCAGGAAGTTGAAATCCCAAAATAGTGAGATCAATATTTTTTTCTTGGATTATTCTCATTCCCGCTTCTGCTGTTTTTGCTTGGAAAATTTTAAACTCTTGATGCATTTGCAATTGTTCTACTAAAATAGGGCGTAGATCATCGTCTTCAACGATTAAAAGAGTATAGTGGTTCATGTTTTTCCTTATAGGCATGTTGATGCACTGATTGATATAGTTTCATGAAAAATAAGATTTCATGCAAGAAAAATTAAAAGAGGAAAATTAAAAAAGAGCGCTTCTAAAAAATAAACTTTTATAATTTCTAATGGTTGCTTGCTGAAAAGACGGTATTCCGTCTGCAGGGTATTTTACGTGTTGGTTGGAAGCGTTTTTTTATGTTCTAGAACGTGTTTTAGCTATTGAGTGTCATCATCTTTACGCTTTATGGAGAAACAAGGTGTGGCACTATCATTCACTTTGCCAGCTCGTGGGTGTTGCGGACAGTTCTTGGCACTTGAGACGATTCATAGGAGGAATTTTTAGTCCTTTCTTTCACGGTTTTTTCCATATGGGACTTTCTCCGTTTAGAATGTGCAAGCAAATAGCCTTTGATTGATTCAATATAAACAGGTTGGGAATGAGAGAATCCTGCGGTATGAGGCGCACTCGTCCAACATGCAAAACAATGAACACGCAATATGATGCGTTTTTTAGGCGTGAAGAGAATTGTGCAACACCTAGAACATATGCACTGTTTAGGAGAACTTCACGATCGTTTTTATTGTTTTTATTCACGTTCAGTTTTGTTTTTTTGTTGCATTTGTGTGCGAAGGGGATTGAGTGTTATGTTCGTGGTGTTGCTTATTATAATCGTTGAGCAAGCTTTGCCTTTAGCAATGCCGAAAAGATGCATCATAAAGAGGTTTTTTGTGTAATTTGGAAGGAGACTGTATTGAGAAAGAGTGCAGGATAAAAAATGACAAAGAAAAATATCATATTTATGCATTTAGCATGAGAATACCTCAACAGAAGGGGGTGTTGAGCTTATTCTTCTGCGCTATGAAGCATCTTTTTATATGAGTTAATGAATAAAAATTATTGTTTTAAGATAAAAGCATTTCCTCCTTAAGGTTGCCCATCAAACAGACTTCTTTCCATTCATCTTCTGTTACGGGTTGCACTGATAAGCGGCTGGCTTTGACCAGCGCCATATTTGCTAGTTTGGGATTGGCTTTAATTTGTTTTAATAAAACAGGTGTTGGCATGTCACAAAGTGCACGGATATCCACACATTCCCAGCGTGGATCAGAGCTTGTAGAATCAGGGTGCGCTTCAGTACATATTTCTACAATTCCTACAATTTCTAAACCTTTATTTGAATGATAAAAAAAACCTTTATCGCCATATTTCATAGCGCGCATATTATTACGGGCTTGATAATTGCGTACACCATCCCATTGTTCGCCATTAACTCCTTTTTTCTTTTGCATCTCCCATGACCATTTATGGGGTTCAGATTTAAAAAGCCAATAAGCCATGAGTTCTCCTTTTTCATAGACTGTTATGCATTTTTATAAGTATCTTTGTAATACCATCAACGATGATTTTTAAAATGGGGTAAAGAACGGCTATTATCTGTTTTTTCTTGTTTCAAAATAACGTGTAGTAGAGAGACGCGCTCTATTGATATTTCATGTTGTATAAAGGTATTTTGCTCTTTGCTTATCCTTTTAGCTATGGTTTGAAATGCGGTCATTATAAGAGTTTGTTGGAAAAAATGAAGAAAATTGGTTCTAAAAAGCTTTAAGATTACAATGGCAATGAAACGAATGAATGGTCAAAGATGAAGAGGTCAACGAATGGCATTCATATTTATGCTTCGTGGGAGAGAGTAGATCTTATTATGCTGTAAAATACTGTCATTTGAAATGTAATGATATAAGGCAGTTTTTTGAAACATGAAGGTTTTCAGAATATGTGGTGAATATTTAGGTTTACGTGTCGAGCTTTGGGTTAAGTGAATTGTGTGAGTGGGAAGCAGGTGGAAGCTGCTCGATAGAGAATTCGGGCTATCTATAGACCGGATTGAGTAGAAATCTTCGTTCTTTAAGGTGTGTGTGGGACGTCAATTTTATTATGCTTTTGTTCCACGGCGTCCCATCCCGATCAAGGGCGCGGCTTTTTCATCTAATGGCCAGCGTGAGCGGGGTGCAATGTCAAGAGAGCTTGTTTCTCCTCGTGCGAGTTTTTGTGCACCGGCAAAAGCAATCATTGCAGCATTATCGGTACACAAGGAAAGAGGAGGGGCTATAAATTCAAAACCATGTTGATGGGCAAGTTTTTGCAACGTAGAGCGAATGGCTTGGTTTGCGGCAACACCGCCTGCGACAACCAAAGCAGGAGAACGCTTTTCTTGATCATGAGAGAGAGGGTATTGGTGGGCAAAGTGTTGTAGGGCTAGGTGAATACGATCATGTACTGTATCGGTCACAGCGGCTTGAAAACTTGCGGCAATGTCAGCAATATCATTTTCTGTAAGAGGAGCTATGGCTGTTGCGGCTTGTCGAACAGCAGTTTTTAGTCCGGAAAAAGAAAAGTCTAACCGTTTTTCACCTTTTAAAGGTCGTGGAAGGGGAATGCGATTTTTATCACCAAATAAAGCTGCTTTTTCAAGTGCTGGTCCACCAGGATAGGGAAGACCTAAAAGTTTTGCAGTTTTATCAAAGGCTTCTCCTAATGCATCATCAATGGTGGTTCCTAAACGTTGGTAGTTGCCTACTCCATGAACAATGATTGTTTGTGTATGACCCCCTGAAACTAAAAGTAATAAATAAGGAAAGCTGACGTTGTGCGTTAACACAGCTGTTAAAGCATGTCCCTCTAAGTGATTTACCGCAATAAATGGTTTGCCAGTGGCAAGAGAGAGTGCTTTTGCGCTCATAACGCCTACCAACAATCCTCCTATCAAACCAGGACCACTGGTGGCTGCAATGCCATCAATATCTTTTAATTTTGTGTTTGCTTCTGTTAGTGCTTGTAGAATTAAATGATCAAGAACTTCAACATGGGCACGAGCAGCAATTTCAGGAACAACACCGCCGTAAGGTGCATGGTGATCAATTTGACTCCAAACAACATTGGAAAGAATTCGGCTGTTTGATTCATTGTTATATTCAATGACAGCTGCTGCCGTTTCATCACAACTTGTTTCTATTCCCAGCAGACGCATTTTAAACAAAACCTTATATGGAAGCTTCTTTCCTGCGTGCGTACCATGAACAGAAAAAGATGCAAAGTATTTCTCTTAGAATTGATATTTCTATTTCTTTGAATTTTATGATATCGTTGATTAAAAAATAAAGCTGTATTTTCGAGTATAAAATGCAAATGTTTTTTAAAAACTTGTCTATTAAAGGCGATACTTGTAAATATTATTGAGAAAAGCTGCGTTTTTAAAACTTTTTTCATTTTATTATTTTATCATTAAAAAAAGTGTGCACGAAAAGTGACAGAGATGGTCGATTCTTCAAAACCAAAAGTTAAACCACATTATGCTGGTACGCGTCGTAAGAAACCAGTTATTGAACATGAAGCTGTTCCCCATGATTCAGAGGAAAAAATCCACAATTCTGTAGAAGCTCATGCGCGAGAAAAACAGAATATGCAAGGTCAGGATAAAAGTACCTCTAGTACAACTTGGCTTTTCTTGTCCCTTTCTGGGATTTTGGGAGGATTCATTGCTTTGGGAATTTTTATGGGGCTTCAATGGGCTGGTTTTTTTCCTTCTCCTTTTGTGGAAAATTCTGCTGGAGGAGAAAAAGCTTTGCAGATTGCTGAAGCCGCAAAAAGTCAAGGTAAAGACACAAAGGAACAATTGAGGCGGGTCTTTCAAGAAATTGATACGTTAAAAACAGAGTTTTCTTCTTTTTCATCACAACAGTTTAAAACAACGAAAAATGATGAACTATCGAAAGAAGAAAGCAAAAAAGCTTTTGCGATTTTAGAGGAAAAAGTAAAAGCTCTTGAAGAAACTGTACAAACTTTTGTTAGAGAGTCGAAAGAGATAGAGACGGCTTTGTCTGTTGGGCTGAGCAATGCAAATGATCTTGCTGCGTTAAAACAACAGTTAGAAGCACTACAAGAAGAAACTGCTGTTAAAAATAGTGAGAAAAGAGAAATAGATACCGCGCTTTTTACTGCAATTAGTTCATTAAAAAATGCTGTAGAGCGTGGTGGATCTTATAATAATGAATTAAAGCTGTTACAACAATTATCGCCTTCGATTAATGGACTTGATGTGTTGCAAAAAACAGCTACTGTGGGCCTTCCAAGTTCAGCACAACTTTCAGTTGATTTTGCTCATGTTGCTGATACAATTGTTGGTACGCAAAATCTTGTTGCGTCAGATGCTGGTTTTTTTGACCGAATTTTAGCGTGGATAAAAGGGCTCATTGTTTCGCGACCGATTGGAAATGTTGAAGGGACAACGCTGGGGGCTATTGCGGCACGCATGGAAGTTGCCATTCAAGCTGGTGATTACGAAAAGGCTTTGAGCGAATGGCAATCATTGCCTCAAAGTGCAAAAGATGTTTCAATGGATTTTGTTAAGCAGCTTGAAAGACATATTGCTATTCAACAGTTGTTGCAGCAATTGTTATTGTCTGTGCAACAAGGATCTTTTAAAGCAACAAAGATGTAAATAGGCCCAAGATGATACGTGTTTTTATTTATATTTTTGTTGTTTGTATCCTCGGTTTAGCTTTCACGTGGGTTGCTAATCACAATGGTATTTTTGTTCTCACATTTTTGCATTTCAGATTTTCTGCTTCATTTCTTACAGTGTTAAGTGTGCTTATTTTGTTTTTTATAACGCTGGTGCTTTTATGGTGGTTATTATCTTTCTTTTTTTCCATACCGAGTGCTCTTTCCAATTATTTTTATAAACGCCATCAAAAGCGTGGTTACGAAGCTCTTTCAAAGGGGATTCTTGCAACTTTTGCTGGTGATAGTATGGTTGCGCAAAAAATGGAAGAACGGGTTGCTAAATATCTTGCAGGAAAACAAGAGCCATTGGTAAAACTCTTACAAGCGCAAACCTTGTCTTTACAAAATGACTCTGTCCGCGCCATCGGTCTTTATGAAGAGATGAGAAAGGAAGATCCGACAAAACTGGTTGGACTTTATGGTTTGTTTCGTGAAGCGATGAAGAGTAAAGCTTATGAGGCGGCGCAACAATATGCCGAAGAGGCACTGACTTTATCGCCAGCACTTTTATGGGCGCATCAGGCGGTGCTTGATCGGTTAAGTACTGAGGGTAAATGGGATAAGGCACTTACTATTTTTGAAAGAACGCAAAAAGCTCTCCCGCGTTCTATTCGCGCGACTCCAGAGCGGCAGCATATACAGGTTTTACTACTAAGTGGGCAGGCACTTTCTTTGTTTGATACACATCCTGTACAAGCACGTGAAGCTATTTTGAAAGCCCATAAATTGGCGCCTGATTTTGTTCCAATAATAGTTATTGCTGCTGATATTCTTTATAAATTAAACGAAACGCGTAAAGCGGATAAAATGATTATAGCGGCTTGGCAAAAGGAGCCTCATCCTGACTTGGGAGCGCTTTATCTTGAAAGAGAAGAAGGAGCCATTGGGCGATTGAAAAGGGCTAAGACACTTGCTTCTTATAATAAAGATGCATTTGAGTCGGCTTTCCTTATTGCTAAAGCAGCTTTGGATGCTGGTGAAACAGCATTAGCAAGAGAGAAGGCACAAAAAGCATTACAATGTCATCCACGGGAAAGTGTTTATTTATTGTTGGCAGATATTGAAGAGGCACAGGGAAACAATCAAGGTGCTGTGCGTCAATGGCTTTCTTTAGCACTTCGTGCTGAACGTGATCCAGTGTGGATGTGTGATGGGGCCATTTTTTCTTCTTGGTCAGTGGTTTCTCCAATCAGTGGACGTTTGGGCTGTTTTGAATGGAAGGCACCTCCTTGTATGCCTTCTCTCACATTAGAGGCGGACAATATTGTGTCGAAAAGGCAAGACAAAGAGTATGTTATGGGAAAAAGTGATGATGTTGGAGATAAGAAGCTTGAAAAATTAACACCTATAGATGATTCTCTTTTGCATAATGTGCAGGTGGAGAAACAAGATATAAAAGAAAAAGATGTAAAAATGTTCAGTCAAACTCACTTAAATGTTGATGATCCAGGGGTTAAAACAGAAGAAGAAACATCTTTATCGAGGAAAAAATTTCGTTTATTTTAAATTGCACCAATGTGATAATACGAATGTTTTCTCAGAAGAAACAATTGACCTAGAAGAAAAAATATCGTTAGTCTTGTCCAATAAAATTATTCTCTTATGCTTTAAAAATAAAGTTTTGCTTGGTAGCAGAGGTGATTGGTTAAAAAATGTTTTTAAATCAGAGATGTCTTGATAAAAAACAAAAAAATAACAAACCAAGGATTGCTGTCGTTATTCATCGGCGCTCTACCTATACTGGTCGGTTGGGAAAATTTTTACAACAAAATGGTTTTGTTCTTGATATTTATCGTCCTATTTTTGGACAAAAACTCCCTGATACATTAGAGCATTATGCCGGCGTTGTTATTTTAGGGGGACCGATGAGTGTGAATGACAGCGAAGCCTATATTGGTGAGGAAATTGATTGGATTTCGTTATCACTAAAGGAAAATAAGCCTTTTTTGGGTATTTGTCTTGGAGCACAAATGTTAGCGCGAAATCTAGGGGGGCGCGTTGGTACAAGAAGTGATGGGACTGTTGAAGTCGGCTGGTATCCACTAGAAGCAACCCCACAAGGGAAGGAATTGATGAATTGGCCAGAGATGGTCTACCATTTCCATGATGAAGGTATTTATGATTTACCGAAAGAGGCAATGCTTTTGGCAACAGGGAATACATATCCTACACAAGCTTTTCGTTATGGAAACAATGCATGGGGCTTGCAGTTCCATGCTGAATTTACACGCGCTATGATGCGGCGTTTGGTCGTGCGTTCGGCACATAAATTGACTGAAAAAGGTGCTCAACCTGCTTGTGCACATTTGAAAGGTCGTTTAATCTATGATCGAGCTTTGAGCCAATGGTTTGAAAGCGCATTACACCAGATTTTTTGTACACCGCCCGTACTTGTGTGATTGTTGACAACGAATTGATTTATATAGGTAATTCACGGTTTTGTATATTGAATGAGAACCCCGAATATAGTAAAGTTTTTTCATTCCAAACCTGTGTATGTTGACTCAATAAAAACCTCTTGTTTGCATGTCACAAGTAGGGCTGGCGTGTGGGCAAAAACTGTATAAGAAAAGACTAAAAATGCTTCTTATGAACTGTCTTAAGTGCCAAGGGCTGTCGCAACATTTGGGGGCTAGCCAAATATAATGATGGTGCTGGCTTTGGGGTCTCCATAAGCGTAAAGATGGGGGGCTCAATGGCTTTATCGTTAAGAAACACTATTCATTATCATTTTTGTTGTGCTGTAAAACAGTATGGTTTAAGCTAGAGGTAGAAAATCTATGTAAAACTTTACATATGAGGTGTTTTTTGTTAAAGGGTGTAATGGGTTTTTTTTAAGAAAATCTTGTTTATTGAGCTTATGAGATACTGTACTTTAGAACGATGTATAGGGACTTCTTGAAGTGATCAGTAGATAAAATCCGATCGATTAAGAAGTTGGATTGTGTATAAACTGAATGTGGTTGGGAATCTTTATCCTTTTTAGGGTGGGGAGGAAGTTAAGAGATAAAGAAAGTTTGAATATTGTCTAAATCCTTTCAAATACCATCATCACAAAAAAGTTTTTCTTTGAGTTATTTAATTTGTGGGCTCTTTTGTTTTGCTCTGATATTTATTTATAGCGCACTCTGGTTTTTTTTTCGCGTAAAATAGAAGACTATGTTTCTGGTATATTCACAAAAGTATCTTCCCATAATATGGCGGCGGTATGTGAGAATGTGCACAAGGATGGTTATCCTTTACGTGTCGGTGTTGTTTGTGACAAGTTTCAATTTTCTTGGCCTTTACATGGGGTTTCTTTATCGACGGGGCGTTTGACAGCTGGTGCACCAATTTACGCACCTCATTTGGTCGAGTTTAATGTTCATTCTCCTGCATTAATTGTTTTTTCCGGAAAAACTCCCATAGTATCGCATTGGCGCAATTTGGTGATTGAAACAGAGCCTTATTGGAAAACGGGTAAAACATTGAAGTTTATAGCTGAAGGGCTTGAGATTTCATCTTTTTCCTCTTCCCCTGAAGATCAAAAGCTTCAAGAAACATTAAGAGCACCAACGACAGATAAAAAAACGACACATTTGCAAAATACGCATGACGTGATTATTCAGCCGTTAGAGCCACAAGACATGCCTCAAAAAATAACGGCAGAATTTTTTCGACTTGATCTTAAACATGAAAAGAATGATTTATCGGGACATATAACTTTTGACGGTTTTGATGCTTCTCCCTTTTTAAAATCTTCTTTTGTTGATATTCCTAAAATTGATGGCAATTTGAAATGGATTTTAAATGATGCCTCTCTTCTGTTTGAACATGAAGAAAAAAATTGGCAACAGCGACTGTATGGAAAAAGTGGACTTTTAAAGCAAGGTGAATTGACTTTTCATACAGGTGGTGCAGTGCGTATTAGTGGACCTTTTTCTTTTGATGATGAAGGATATTTGACAGCAAAATTTGAACTTGTCCTTATTCAGTCCATGAAGCTTCTTAACACTCTGCAGCGCTTATTTCCCGCGCAAGCCAATAATCTTCAAGCGTTATTTTTTATTTTGGGTGCTTTGCCTAAAAATGCGGACGGCGCTCCCGTTCTTTCCTTGCTCATTAACAATGGGTGGGTAAAACTGGGATTTTTAAAACTTGGTCGTCTTGCTCCACTTTAGGTGTTGTACCAAAGCCTTTTTTCATTTTTACTACCAAATTTCAACTTTTTCTGATTTTCACACTTTTTTGCAATTTTAGAGTGTCAAAATCTATTTTAACAAAATGCGTATTTAATGGTAAAAAAATAGCTATAAAAATAAAAAATTATCACCTACTCCTAACTCGTCCAACCTCTTTTCACTTAGTACAAAATCTTATGTCAAACTACATATAGCAACAGTGTTTCTATGGAAAAAGTGGCATTTTAAAGTATGCTGAATTGCCTTTTTATACAGGTGGTGTGGTACTTGTTAGGAACCTTTTTCTTTATATATGGAATGAGCATATTGCATATATCTGTTTGGGTGTAACCTCTTAAAACAAGTAAATAGCCTAGTTGGAGGAAGATATGAAGTTGTAAAGGGGAAAATCAACATCCATCTTTACTGTCATTTTTTATTCGATTTTACGCATTTCAAAAGCAGTTACAGTTATATCTTTTAAATAATGGATTAAGCTTATCCTTTTATTTCTGATATTTTTTAATGAAGCTATATGTCTTCCACGTAAAACAGAATATATTTGTATTGCATATTTACGCATTTGTTAAAAAAATATTTCTCAGTGCTTCCTATTTCACGATGTCGCCTGTGAATGGTATAAGGATAAAGCCATTAAGCACCATCATCTTTTCGGTTACGGAGTAACAAGCTAGGGGAAAACATCATCATATTATATTTGCTTATATTTGCTAATTCTCAATCTTACTGCAGCTTTTGGCACTTGAGGCGGTTTATGAGGGGCATTTTTAGTCCTTTCTTTACTGTTTTTATCTATTCGGCTTTCCCATTTGCAATATGCAAGGGGAAATGGGGTTAATTAATTGAATATAAATAGATTTTAAATGAGACAAATTTAGAATATCGGATTATCATAAAAATGATAAAATTATGATTGTAAATCAATATATTATATTTTTATGATGAAGGATATTTGACAGTAAAATTTGAATTTATTTTTTATTTTGAGTGCTCTGTCTAAAAATGCGGGATAGGGTTTCCGTTCTTCCCTTGTTGATTAGTCATGGATGGATAGAACGGAGCAAAAGCTTAGCTGTTTTGTACTGCTTTTAAGTCTGAAAGTTTATGTTTTTAGGGTGAGAAATCAATCCTGTTGTTTTTTTGAAATTGTTGCAAACAATTCTATTGTGATAAATAGCGAGATTTTTATTTTTGGTGTTATGTCTAAAATGCAAACTTCTGCTCTGTCTTAGTTGGTTTGTTGTGGTGGTGGGATAGAACGGGAGATTGAGGGGGTCGTTTTGTATTTTCTTTAGGTTTGAAAGCCAATATTTTGAAGTTGAGAAATCAATCCTGCTGCAAAAGTAAAACGAGAAATATTGAGATCATTTTCAATAAGGGCGCTAATGCGGTTTGTAATGTTGTGAATATGATCTTCTTCTGTTTTTTTCCAAGTGTCAAAAGGATCTTTTTTCTTTCCATAATTTTTGAGGATTTTCATAACGATTTGCCGAAAGCTTTCAGAAACATTTTCTTTGGCTTGGCTTAAAGCCATACTATCATAATAATCTACTACAGGAATTATACGACTTGCTTCGTTAATGCGGTTTATACGAATGATTTGCGCAAGTGAAAAGTAGATCTCTGCGGTTTTAATAAGATCACTGTTGCTTTGTTTTGCAATCAAAGAAATATCACAGATTGTTGAAGCAGCTTCCAAGAGAGCTAATTGTTTCGCTAATGCTTTTGGTGCTCCCTCTTCGCTGTAGTGTAATGCTTTTTCTTCAATCTTTTGCTTAATATCGTTGCCGTGAGAATGCATAAGCTCTTTTTCAATAACGCTACGGGCTTGTTTTATTGTTTTTACAATTTCTTCTAATGGACGTGAGAGATCTATGTTGTGCAAACCCCAATTGGTTGTTTCAAAGAGCATTGGGGTCATTGTTGCGTAGAATTTATTTTGGACAAGACCGGGTATTTTATTATCAAGCTTATCAATTTGCTCAGACAATTGAGGAATTTCGAAACCATCGCGGATGGCAATGAAAACGCGAATAATATTTTCAGTCTTTTGTTCTGTTGCATCGTGTAGTCTATTAACAAAAGTGGGGCCTCCACGATTTACAATATCGTTGGCAATCAGCGTTGCGATAATATTACGACGCAATTGATGGTTAATAACTTCCTTCTTAAAATTTTCTTGAATTTGGGTTGGAAAATAGTTCAGCAAGGCTGTATTGAAATAGTGATCATCAACAATGGGGCTATTAGCAATTTCTTCTTTTAAGGTCAATTTAGCATAGGCAAAAATAACGGCGAGTTCTGGACGGAGAAGACCTTTGCCTTGGGTTGTTCTTTGTCGTAAAATTTGCTCATCAGGGAGTATTTCAACTCTGCGATCTAGAAGCTTTTTTTGTTCCAAATCGTGCATAAAGCGTATTTGATAGGGCAAATCAGTAGTGCTTTGGTTTTCCGCCAAAGAAAGCGCAAGGGGTTGTAGATAATTGTTGCGCAAGACGAGTTGCTCGACTTGAGGCGTCATTTTTTTCAAGAGCTTATTGCGATCTTCGCGGGTTAGTGTTTTGGCACGTAGTGCTGATGCAAGAACAATTTTGAGATTGACCTCAATATCAGAACAATTCACACCAGCAGAATTGTCAATGGCATCCGTATTGCATCGACCACCATTTAAGACATATTCAATCCGTCCACGTTGTGTAACACCAAGATTAGCTCCTTCACCAATAATTTTTGCACGCACTTGTTCTCCGGTAATGCGTATTGCATCATTTGCGCGATCACCTACTTGGGCATCATTTTCTGTTGCAGCACGTATATAAGTACCAATGCCACCGAACCATAAAAGATCAACAGGGGCTTTGAGAAGAGCAGAGATAATTTCAAAGGGTGTTCCTGTTTGTTTTTCGAAACCAATGGCTTGTGCTGCTTCAGGTGAGAGAGTAATGGTTTTTTCTTTTCGTGAGAAGATACCACCGCCCTTTGATAATTTGGTTTTATCGTAATCCTGCCAGCTTGAGCGAGGTAGTCTGAAGAGACGCGTACGCTCTGCATAGCTTTCGTCTATGTTCGGATCTGGATCAATAAAGATATCGCGGTGATCAAAAGCGGCAATCAATTTTGTTTGTTTGGAAAGCAGCATTCCATTGCCAAAGACATCACCAGACATATCGCCAACACCGACACAGGTGAAGGGCGTTGTTTGAATATCGTGATTAAATGATTCTCTAAAATGTCTTTTGACGGCTTCCCATGCACCTTTAGCTGTAATACCAATGTCTTTGTGGTCGTAACCTGCTGAACCTCCAGAGGCAAAAGCATCATCAAGCCAAAAGTGGTTTGCTTGGCTGATGGCGTTGGCTGTATCAGAAAAAGTTGCTGTTCCTTTGTCCGCTGCAACAACAAAATAGGGATCAGGGTCATCATGACAGATGACATTGTGGGGAGAACTTATTTTGCCGTTAATCAGATTGTCTGTAATGGAGAGCAAAGCTGTTATAAAGTCTGTATAAGCTTGTCGTGCTGCTTCTATGATGACAGCACGGTCATTTGTTTGGGGAAGCCGATGGGGATAGAATCCACCTTTTGCACCTGCAGGAACGATAACCGCATTTTTAACTTGTTGGGCTTTGACTAAGCTAAGCACTTCGGTGCGGTAATCTAATGCACGGTCAGACCAACGAATGCCGCCACGAGCGATAGGTCCAAAACGCAAATGGACCCCTTCAACTTCTGGTCCATAAACAAAAATTTCTCGGTAAGGGCGCGGTTCAGGCAAACCTTCAATCTGGCGTGGATTTAATTTGGTGGCTAAAATACGCCGTGGACTTCCATCAGGAAGAGTCGTAAAGGCATTCGTTCGTAAACTCGCCTCGATAAGGTTACAATAACGGCGTAAAATGAGATCATCGTCTAAACCAGAGACTTTCCGTAATTTTTCTTCAATGCGCTTTTGAATAACTTGTTGGTTTTTTTTCCGTTCTTTTTCTGTATGGCTTTGATGAAATTTTAAATGAAATAAAGCATAAAGATCTTGGGTAATGTCAGGATAAGCATTTAAAGTTTGGGCAACGCGATCTTGCGAATAAGGAATTCCAGCTTGTTGGAGATAGCGCCCATAATGGCGCAAAATAACAATTTCATGCCAATCAAGCTCAGCTGTTTGGGTGAGAGCATTAAAGCCGTCATTATCAGCATTTTGTGCCCAAATGGCTTCAAAGGTTTCGGCGTGTTTTTGACCGTCTTTTTCAAAATCGATACAGCGTTGGAAAGTACTTTCTAGCTGCATATCATGAAGATACACAGAGCGCCCATTGCCATCTGGTAATTCAAGGGTTTGTTCAGCAATAACGCGAAACCCCATATTTTCAAGGAGTGGTACACGTTTGGAAAGGGCAAGTGCTTCATGGCGGTGAAAAAGCCGAAGAGAAATGCACTGTTTTTCTTTGTTTTGTGCGTGATAAAAGATCACGAAAAGGGGCTTTTCATCATGAAGACTTAGAATATGTCCGGCATCGTTAATAGCGTCTTCAGCTGAAAATAAATCACGATAGCTGTTGGGGAATTCACTGGCTAGACGTGTTTGTTGCTCTGTTATTTTCTTGTTAAGAGCGATGGCTTGAACCCTGTCTTCCCAACTTCGTGCAATCGAACGTACATGTTGTTCAAGTGTGGAGCGCTCGTGAAGGGGAACAGTTTCGTTTCCTTTGCGATGGATGATATAATAGACACGTATAAGGGTGCTTTCCAAAAATAGCGGATAAGATTCAAAAAAGTCACCTTTATAAAGCTCTACAAAATGTTCGCCAACTTTTTCACGCAGGCTGCTGCTATATTGGTCACGCGGTACGTAGACAAGGATAGAAACAAAGCGTCCAAAAGAATCAGTGTGGGCAAGAACCCGTAAACGTGGGCGCTCATCTAATTGTAGAATAAGCTTAGTGTTTTCTGTCAATGTATCAACATCAGAGCGAAACATTTCATCTCTTGGATAGGTTTCTAAAGCACTGATGAGTGCTTTTCCTGAATAATCGGCGTGATTGTGTCCAAGACGTTGAATAATAGTTCGGGCTTTTTCTTTTAAGAAAGGAATTTGCAAAATAGAACGTGTATAAGCTGAGGAGGTAAAAAGCCCTACAATGCGTAATTCTCCACAGAGTTGGTTTTCTTTATCAAAGATTTTAAGACCAATATAATCGAGCCAAACAGAACGGTGAATTTTGGAGCGGCTGTTCGCTTTTGTCACGATAAACAGATTATCGCTTTCCATGAAGGATAAAACTTCTTGAGGAGGTTCTTTCATACTTTTATCGTCAACAATATGAATAGAAGCATCCGTGAGTATACCAAGTTCAATATTACTTGCCGTAAAGGATTTTAGGGGTTTTTGGTCTTTAATGAAGTTGTAAGTGCGCATACCAAGGAAAATGAAATTATCGTCCATTAGCCAGTGAAGAAATTCAATAGCTTGTTCGCCTTCTTGTTTGTAGTGCGGGGGAAGACTTATTTGGTAGGCATGAATATGCTTTTCAACTTCTTCAAGCATAGGTTTCCAGTCTTGTACAGCAGCATTAACCTGTTCAAGAACTAAGGTGAGTTCATTTTCAAGTTTTTGTATTTGCTGTTTGTTTAATGACTCGATGTGAATTTGCATCAGACTGATGCGTTTTCCAGAAGCACAATCAATAATGGGGTGTGCAATCAAATAGATATGGTTTTTGTGTTGATTAAAAACATTTAAAATAGAATCCAGAAGGAAGGGTTTGTTATCATTGACAAGCGTGATAACGGTTATAGGTTTGTTACTGCGGGTTAAATTTTGCTCAAAGCAGATGGTATTTTTTCCCGTCTGATGGAGATTAAAAGCTTTTACCGCGATGGCTGTGGCTTTTTGAAGTTCTTCATTTTCATAATAAGCAATATCTTCTTTATCGGTTTGGGCAAAAAGGATTTGTTCTATTTTATCTTGGGTGTTTTTTGTCTCTGTTTTTTTTTGTTGCAACACATTCACTCTCCCTTTTTGCTCTTAAGGGGTCTTTATTAAAAGCAGACCATTATATTTTTTATATACTGTAACACCTTCTTTCTAAAGAAAATAGCTCTTTATTTGGAAAGAATGAGTTTGTTTTTGCTATTTTTTAGTAATATTTTGTACTTTAAAGAAATATTTTGCTTCAAGGAAAGGGCGCTTTTAGTATTTTTGTATGTTAATAGTTTGTTTTTTAAAATATACAAAATGAAAGTAAAAAAAGAAGCAAAAGTAAAGAGAGAATGGCGCATTTACCAGAAAGACTTTTAAGTGGTTACCAAAACTTTATAAACAATCATTTTTTATATAAAATAGCAGATTATCAGCAATTGGCGATTGAGGGGCAGAAACCTGAAGTTTTGGTCATTGCTTGTTGTGATTCGCGTGCAGTACCAGAAATGATTTTTGATGCTAAGCCAGGGGAAATTTTCACTCTGCGCAACGTGGCGAATGTGGTTCCTCCTTTTTCTCCTGATGACCAATATCACGCAACATCAGCAGCTCTTGAATATGCTGTGCAATTGCTTGAGGTGAGACATATTGTCGTTTTTGGTCATGCCCATTGTGGAGGCATTCGTACTGCTCTTAATGAGACATATAAATCTTTATTATCAAATGATTTTATCGGTCAATGGATAAGTCTTTTAGCACCAGCAGCAGAAATCGTTTTGAATAATAAGTCGTTGTCTTGGCCAGAAAAACAGACGGCATTAGAGCAGCTTTCTATTCGCCATTCGTTGAGAAATTTAGAGACGTTTCCGTGGATAAAGCTTCGCAAAGATCAAGGTTTTTTGACATTGCATGGTGTTTGGTTTGATATCTCTAGCGGAAAATTATGGAGCATGGAACAGGAAACAGGTTGTTTTATGCGTGTTGAAGTTGAAAGTTTTGAAGTATAGTATTTGTTGTTTTTATTTCTTCGTATAAAAAGATATTTTATGATAAAACTTGACAAAGCTGGGGTTTTATTGTTTGAAGGAGCAAGCTTTCAGTGACAAAATTAACTTGGAGCCACCGACTGAGACCCCAGTTTAAGGGTATAAAGAGATCTCAGAGGTCAACATCCGACGGCGCGATGCGTTCTCGGATGCTATTTTGGTTTGTTTGTTATGCAACAATGAGGTAAATGATGTTTGAATCCTTGCAAGAGCGACTTGGTTCTATCCTGTCTCATTTGACGGGACGTGGCGCTTTATCGGATCAGGATGTTGTAGAGGCGCTGCGTGAAATTCGTCGCGCTTTATTGGAAGCTGATGTTGCTCTTGATGTTGTGCGCTCTTTTACCGATAGAGTTCGGGAAAAAGCTGTTGGGGCCGAAATCGTTAAATCAATTAAACCAGGCCAAATGGTGGTTAAAATTGTTCATGATGAATTGGTTCATATTCTTGGAAATGAAAGCGTTCTGAGTGATTTAAATGCACCAGCTCCAGTTGTTATCATGATGACTGGTTTGCAAGGTTCGGGAAAAACAACCACAACAGCAAAGCTTGCAAAACGTTTTACTGATAAGCACAATAAAAAAGTTCTCATGGCGTCATTAGATACACGCCGTCCCGCTGCACAGGAGCAATTGCGCCAATTGGGAGAACAGGCAAAACTTGCAAGCTTGCCTATTATTGCGGGTCAGCTGCCTGTTGATATTGCATCACGTGCCGTACAGGCTGCTAAATTGGGTGGTTATGACGTGCTTCTTCTTGACACAGCAGGACGTAATCATATTGATGAAGCTTTGATGCTCGAATTGGCTGAAATTAAAGCATGTTCCCTTCCTCATGAGATTATGTTGGTGGCTGATAGTTTGACGGGGCAAGATGCCGTTCATCTTGCTCGTTCTTTTGATGAGCGTGTAGGGATTACGGGGATTATTTTAACACGTATGGATAGTGATGGGCGTGGTGGCGCTGCTCTTTCTATGCGTGCTGTTACAGGTAAACCAATTAAAGCAATTGGAACTGGTGAAAAAATAGATGCTTTAGAAGAATTTCATCCCAGTCGTATTGCTGATCGTATTCTCGGAATGGGGGATATTGTTTCTTTGGTTGAAAAAGCTGCTGAAACAATGGATCACGAGAAAGCTGCTGCTTTTGCAAAAAAAATGCAAGCTGGAAAATTTGATCTGAATGATCTTGCAGAACAGTTGCAGAAAATGAAAAAACTGGGTGGAATGGGCGGTATTATGGGCATGTTGCCAGGAATGGGGAAGGTCAAAGAGCAGATTGCGGCTGCGGGGTTTGATGATCGTTTGTTTGATCGTCAATTGGCCATTATTTCATCTATGACACCCAAAGAGCGGGCGAATCCAGAGCTTTTAAAACATAGCCGCAAACAACGAATTGCTAAGGGGTCTGGTACGACAGCGGCTGATATTAATAAACTTTTGAAGATGTATCGCCAAATGGCTGATATGATGAAAGCCATGGGTGGTAAAGGAAAAAGTGGTTTTATGGGAAAGATGTTGGGAGGCCTTGGTTCCAAAATGGGTTTTGGTGGTATGGGAAACTTGGGAGGGGATTCTCCAGCTATGCCGGATTTGTCGGGATTGGATCCAAAGCAATTCTCAACGCTTCAAAAGCAAATTGAAAATGGTAATGGAGGGAAGCTCTTGCCCGGACTTCCTAAGCGTGGACCTACATTTCCTGGTCTTTCCAATGGCATTGTCGATGGGGGAAATTTTCCTCAGCATCCTAAGAAAAAATAAGATGTAAAGAGGGAAAGGAATATAATGCAGGAAACAGTATTAAACGAATTGGCACATTTACGAGCATCCATTGATAATTTTGATGCAACTTTGATTCATATCTTAGCAGAGCGGTTTCGTTGTACGAAAGCTGTTGGGCGCTTAAAAGCGCGTTATGATTTACCTAAAGTAGATCCTCTGCGTGAGCAATATCAGGTAGCGCGTTTGCGGCAATTGGCTATGGATAGTGATCTTGATCCTGATTTTGCTGAAAGATTTTTAAAATTTATTATTAAAGAAGTTGTGAGTCATCATGAAGTTATTGCTGAAGAGCAAAAAACAAAAAAAGTCAATTTAAACGAAAGCCAGAGCTGACAATAGGAGATAAAATATGGCATTGAAAATTCGTTTGTCCCGTGGAGGTTCAAAAAAACGTCCTTACTATCATATCGTCGTTGCAGATGTTCGTAGTCCGCGCGATGGGCGGTTTCTTGAACGTGTTGGTGCATGGGATCCAATGTTGCCTAAAGATGGACCGAGGGTGAAACTTAATGAAGAACGTATCCAATATTGGCTTGGGCAAGGGGCTCAACCAACAGATCGCGTTTTACGGTTTTTAGATGCAGCTGGCTTGAAAAAGCGTCCAACTCGTAATAATCCACATAAAGGTGAACCGGGTAAAAAAGCACAAGAACGTATAGCAGCAGCAAAGCAAGCAGCAGAAGAAGCAGCGGCAGCGGCTGAAGCAGAATCTGCTTCAGCATAAGAAGCATGATTGTTTAATCAATGTGTTTTTAAAAGCTTTAGAAAAATAAATATTATCCGTTTTTGTCTATCAAAAACGGATTTTCATTAAAAAGCTGCTTGTTTAAATTGCGCCGTTTTTTTTAAATCAATGGTTTTAAAAATCAATGGCGCGGCCTTTAATTTCCCAGTCTCCATAGCGGGAAGGGTCTTTGCCGCCGCGTCCGCCGTTTTCTAAAGGTTGTTCTTTTTTTGCTGCGCGTTTTCGTCTTTCTTCAGCTTCTTTAAGGGCGCGTTGTGCTGCGGGAGAAAGAGATTGCTGTTTAACGACAGTTGCATTTTTTTTGCTTGTTTTCTCATCTTTTTTATTCATTTTACACCTATTCCATTGAAGAAGCAGAAAGAAAACACCATCATATAGTATTGATTGACTTTTATCATGGAGTTTTTTGAGTAATGAATATAATGCGTACAGCTATGCTTTTGGCTTTTTTAACTGCTCTCTTTATGGGAGTTGGTTATCTTGTTGGAGGGGGCGGTGGCATGGTCATTGCTCTTTTGATGGCAAGTGGTTTAAACTTTTTTTCTTATTGGAATTCAGATAAAATCGTTTTACGCATGTACGGGGCGCGTGAAGTTGATCAGCATTCAGCACCAGTTTATTATAAGATTGTAAGCGATTTAGCTAAAAAAGCTTCTCTTCCTCAACCAAAGGTTTATGTTATTGAGAATGCACAGCCAAATGCTTTTGCAACGGGACGTAATCCGCAAAATGCAGCTGTTGCTGCAAGTACTGGGTTGTTAGAGCGGTTAAGCGCTGAGGAAATTGCCGGCGTTATGGCGCATGAGCTCGCACATATTGAGCATCGTGATACGTTAACAATGACTCTAACCGCAACGATTGCAGGGGCAATTTCGATGCTTGGTAATTTTGCTTTCTTTATGGGAGGACAGCGTAATTCTTCAGAAGATTCTCATGGCGCTGGGGCAATTGGAGGATTTATTGCATTGCTCGTGGCGCCTTTTGCAGCGATGCTGGTGCAAATGGCGATTAGCCGTACACGGGAATATGCTGCGGATCGTAGAGGGGCTGAAATATGTGGTAATCCTTTATGGTTGGCTTCGGCATTGCGTAAGATTGCTGATGGAGGACGTGGGGTATATAATGAAGAAGCAGAGCATAATCCAGCAACCGCGCATCTGTTTATTATTAATCCTTTGAGCGGTGAGGGAGCGGATAGTCTTTTTTCGACACATCCAGCAACTGCAAATCGTATCGCTGCTCTTTATCAGCAAGCAGAAGAGATGAAAGGGGCTCTTGCCAAAAGTGTGGGATGGAATAAAGAAGACGCTATACATGAAAAAAGCAGCGGGATGAACTATGGAGATTTTCATAGTGGTCAGGCTCATGCATTAGGTGAGCAAGAAAACAGTTCTTTTCAGCGTGTTACAAAACGTCCTTCTTGGCTTCGTTATGAAAATTCAAAAAGATCTCGTTCATAGAATTATTGAGAGAGCTCTTGAGAAAACTGTGATATAAAGGTGGTGTTTTGAAACACAAAAAAGCGGGGCATGTGTCTGAAAAAAATGTTCCAGGATTAGCTGTTCGACAGGTGTGTGTGCGTCTTTTGGGGGCGGTAGTTGATAAGTACACGCCTCTGTCTGGTTTGACGGATAATGAACACGGACATCCACAATATTTGAAGCTTTCACAACGAGATCGTTTGTTATGTCGGGCTATTTTAACAGCTTCATTGCGTCATCGAGGGCAGATTATGGCGGCTCTCTCACGCTTTTTGGCGCGTCCTTTGCCTTCACAAGCACTTTCACTTCAGCATCTTTTGCATATCAGTGTTGCACAAATTCTTTATCTTGATATTCCCGATCATGCGGCTATTGATTTAGCTGTGCGTGTGGCGAAACTTGATCCTCGAATGCGCCGTTTTTCAGGGGTGGTGAATGCTCTTTTGCGCAATGTTGCACGTGAGGCAGAGCCTTTACGCCAACAAGTTCCTACCATTGAAGGTGTGCCAGCGTGGTTTGGACAGCTTTTAATATCAGCTTATGGAACAGAAAAGGTACATCAGATTATCGCAATTCAAAGTGTGGAACCTCCTTTCGATTTGACAGTGAAATCTGATAGTGGTGGATGGGCTGAAAGGCTTGGCGGTGTGGTATTGCCCAATGGTTCTGTTCGATTGAAGCGTCTGGAGTGTTCTGTTTCTGATTTACCAGGCTATCGTGAAGGGTCTTGGTGGGTCCAAGATTTTGCAGCAGCTTTGCCTGCTTGTTTACTTGGGAGTATTGAGGGTAAACGCGTTGCTGATCTTTGTGCGAGCCCTGGAGGAAAAACAGCACAATTGGCTTTGCAAGGGGCTGAGGTGACTGCAATTGAGCTTTCTGCTAACCGCATAAAGCGTTTAAAAGAAAATATGGAACGGCTTCATTTTTCAGTTCATATTTGGCAGGGCGATGTGAAAAATTTCCATTCAACACAGCTTTTTGATGCGGTTCTTCTTGATGCTCCTTGTTCTTCTACAGGAACAATCCGTCGTCATCCAGATATTTTATGGACGAAATCGAGGGAAGATATCGTCAAGTTAGCGGCGTTGCAATATGATTTGCTTGTCGCAGCAATTTCTTTGGTGAAGGAGGGGGGGCGGATTGTTTTTTCCAATTGTTCATTGGCAAGAGAAGAAGGTGAAGATCTTATTGAGAAAATTTTATCGATACGCAATGACATTGTTTTAGACCCTATTTATCCAGAGGAAATGGGAGCACTGGAACATTTGCTTTGTGGGGGGATGTTACGGACAACGCCTGCGGATTTTTGTCATAAAAATTTTGATGCTGAGAAAACCGTATTTTTAGGAATGGATGGTTTTTTCGCTGCGCGCTTACGAAAAATTGCTTAATTAACGCTTCATTTACAAAAATGGTCGAAATTGTATTTGATTCAGCATAAATGGAGATGAAATTTTGGCGGTTGCGGTAAAAGCTCCTCAGGTAAAAGTGGCAGCCTGTATCGATACGATACAGAATGTTATGCGGCGTTTATGGGTTGGACCATTGTTTCGTTGGCGATTTTCAGGGTTTCGTCCTCATAAAATTTTAGCGCATCCCATGGATTTGCATGTAGCTGATCCGATGATGGCGCATGAATTTTATCATGGTCGTTTTGCTTTTGCTGGTCACATTGTTCATTCTGGTGCTGTTTCGCCGTTTTCATTGGTTCCACCAACGCTAGAATGGGAAGCGGCTCTACATGATTTTCATTGGTTGCGCCATATGGAGGCAGCAGGAAGTGATTTAGCTTCTGCACATGCACGCTCTCTTTTAGAAGACTGGTTTGACCATGCTGGTAAGAAGGTAAAAGGGCTTGCTTGGAGTGATCCTGTTGTGGCGCGGCGCTTGATTTCATGGATTTGTCATTCGAAAATGTTGTTAGAAGGGGCAAGTGAACGGTTTGAAAAACGCTTTTTACGTGCACTTGGTTTGCAATTTCGTTATTTGCGCGTAACAGTTTGTAGTATGGAGCACAATGATCAACGTTTACAAGCAGCAGTGGCTTTGACATTCGCATCTCTTGCTTTGCCTGTTTCAGCGGCAGTGAAAAAAAAGGTACAAACCACACTTATAGAGGAGCTTTCCCGTCAAATCCTAGTTGATGGTGGGCATATTTCCCGTAGTCCTGTTATTTTGCTGAATTTGTTATCGGATTTATTGTCGTTACGGCATCTTTTTATGCGTAGCAATGAAACAGCACCCCGTATTTTGATTGATTCTGTTGAGCGTATGTTGCCAGCTTTACGATTCTTTATCCATGAGGATCAAACGTTGGCCCATTTTAATGGGGTTGGTCCCCTTGTATCGGAACGGTTATCATCACTTTTGGAGCTTGATGAAACAGGAGGACATCCTTTTAGTTATGCCCGTTATTCAGGATTTCAGCGCTTAAAAGCCAATCAAACAACAGTGCTTGCAGATACAGGAAAGTTTCCACCTCGCTCTGTAGCACAGCAGGCTTGTTCGGGGTGTTTGTCTTTTGAAATGTCTTCACAAGGGCACCGTTTTATTATCAATGCCGGTGTTAATCCTGATGGGCGGGAAGAGTATCGACATTTAGGGCGTGTTACTGCAGCACATTCAACAGCTACGCTTAATGATTGTTCAGTGGGTGCTTTTTATCATAAAAACAAAAATGGCGCGCCATTTTTGTTTGATGGACCAACAGACGTTCAAGTGTGCCGTATAGAGGATTCAGAGAAGACGGGTTTTATTGCGAGTCATAATGGTTATATGCGACCCTTTAATCTTATTCATGAGCGTGGTCTTATTTTGGCGACAAATGGAGATACGATTGAAGGTTTTGATCGCTTTTTTATGCCAAATAAAGGGGGAAAGAGACACAAGAGTGTGCAAAATGAACAAAATCATGTTGCTGTTCGGTTTCATCTTCATCCACAAGTTGAAGTTAACTATGATGGCAAACGTGTGTGTTTAGCCGTAAAGAATGAGAACGTGAAGAGTGAACAAATATGGTATTTTATATCGCCTGACGCAGATATTTGTCTTGAAGATTCGATTGATTTTGCAGAATTAACAGGTCCACAACGGACACAACAGATTGTTTTATATTTTCGTCCTGCATTTCAGGAAAAAGTTCGTTGGCGTTTTATCCGTAAAGCGTTTGATAAAAAATTAGAACATTGTTCCAACCCATAGTATATTGCGTTTTATCTTGCGTGTCGCAAAACATCATCGTTTATTGTGGTAATATTCTCAAAATTTGAAGATCATATCAATTTTATACACGAAGCATTTTTTGGGAGTATGGGTTGGATGTTTTTAGGCAAGGTTTGCTCATAGAATCTCATGAGGTGATGCTAAAGGAATTGGCTTCAGAAAAAAAGGTTTTTGAAAGACCATTGTTGACAGATGAGTACTAGTTAAGGATTTTGATCCTTTAAAGATATAGAGAGAAAATTAAGTCGTTCTTATCTTCGATAAATTTTTAAGTGTGCTGTTGGGATCAATATTTCTCTCTGAGAGAGTTGCATTAATAGGATTACGTTCTTCACGAAAAACAGAGCGCTATTGTATTGTATATTCACGAACTTATTTTAAAGAAAAATTCCTTAACGCTTCCAAGCTATTTTGCGACGATGCCCGTGATGGGTATAACGGTAAATCCATTAAGCCCCCCCCATCTTTATGCTTATGAAGGAGCAGTTCGGCACTATCACACTATTGATCAGTGCCCAATGTTTGTAACAAGCTCTTGGCACTAGAGATAGTTCATAAGAGGCATTTTTAGCCTTTTCTTAATAGCTTTTATCCATACAGCTCTCCCCGCGCTTGTAACGTGCAGGCGAATGGTTTTGGTTGATTCAACATACACAGATTTGAAATGGAAGAATTTTACGGTATTCGGGGTTCTAATTTAATATGAATAACGCTAAATTATTATTACAAATCAAATGTTGTACATCACAGAAGCATTGAAAATTCGAGAAACAATACATAACAATGGCCGAGAAAAATAACTCTTCTGCTCTTTGTTATTATACTAAAAATGAAGTTATAATAACAAACCACAAAATGCGCGCTTTTTTATAGCAAAGCATTCTCTCAAATATCTTAAACAATTTTCATAAAGATTTACGCGAATAACGTCGTGCAATTGAATCAATATCACCTCGACAAATTCCAAGATCACTAAGTTCATATGTTGAAAGACGACTTAACGCATTAACGGTTCGACGATAACGGCGCCAATTACTATAAAAACGTAGAATATTCATATCCCCTACTCAAACTTTTCATTACACTCTTTAGTTTAAGAATAGAGTATATTACTAAAAAGAGTTGTGTTATAATATCATAGCAGGTATGCATCTACATACAAGATAATGTCCCTTTAACATTTTCCTCATGCGAAAGGGTAACCATTAAAAATATCAACAAGAACATCTTATCCCTAACCAATGGCTAAATTATGTGCATTTTCTGCGGTGATAAACTTCTTCACGTGTAGCTTCTTTGGATTGAATAACTGCTTCCATTTCAACAGTTATCAATAGTCATACGATAATTATGAAAAATTCCTTGAAACATTTGTCTCATACGAAAAGAAAAGCAGCAAAATTATTAATGGCGGAAGTGACGTGTTCCTGTAAAAACCATCGCTAACCCCTGTGCATCAGCAGCGGCGATAACTTCTTCATCACGCATGGAGCCTCCTGGTTGAATAACTGCTGTTGCTCCTGCTTCAGCTGCTGCTAATAAACCATCAGCAAAAGGAAAAAATGCATCTGATGCAACAACAGATCCTTTTGTGAGAGTTTCTGTTAAGCCTGCTCTTTGCGCACTTTCTGCTGCTTTACTTGCAGCAATTTTTGCTGAATCGATGCGGCTCATTTGTCCGGCTCCAATTCCAACTGTTGCGCTATTTTTCGCGTACACAATAGCATTTGATTTAACGTGCTTTGCTACACGAAAAGCAAATTGAAGATCACGCATTTCATCTTGAGTTGGTGCCCGCTTTGTCACTACTTGCAATTTAAGATCATCGACTACCACGTTATCACGTGATTGTACTAAAATGCCTCCTGCAAGTGTTTTCGCAAGAAGTCCTCCACAGCGTGGATCAGGAACTCCACCTGTAATGAGCAAACGAAGATTTTTTTTCTTGGCAATAATTTCACGTGCCGCCATTGTGGCATCAGGAGCAATAATCACTTCTGTGAAAATTTTAACAATTTCTTCAGCACATTCCTCATCAAGGGTTTGATTTAAAGCAACAATTCCACCAAATGCCGATACATTATCACACATAAGAGCTTTCAAATAAGCGTCTTTCAAATTTTCTCCTTCCGCAACACCACAAGGATTGGCATGTTTAATAAGAGCGACAGCAGCGGTTTTTTGCGGATCAAATTCTGCCACAAGTTCAAAGGCTGCATCTGTATCATTCAGATTGTTATAAGAAAGCGCTTTGCCTTGTAAAAGTTTTGCTGTTGCAATACCAAAACGTTTTTCATTATTGCGATAAAATGCTGCCTGTTGATGTGGATTTTCCCCATAGCGCATAACACTTTCAAGATGACCGGAAAAACTCTGCCATGATGGAGTTTCAATTTTTAAATCCCGTGCAAACCACGATGCTATTGCCGTATCATAGGCAGCGGTGTGTGCATAAGCGCGCATTGCTAGCTGATGACGCATAGATAAGCTTAAACATCCATTATGCTGCTTTAATTCAGCTAGAATCGAATCATAATCTTTTATCGCTGTTACAACACCGGTATAAGCATAATTTTTTGCCGCAGCGCGAATCATCGCCGGTCCACCGATATCAATATTTTCAAGAGTCGTTTGCCCATCAGCTCCCGAAAGGATCGTCTCTTCAAAAGGGTAAAGATTCACCACTAAAAGATCAATTCCATGAATGCTGTTCTTTTCCATAGCTTCCCTATGGTTAGGATCTTCTCTTACCCCTAACAAAGCACCATGAATCAAAGGATGGAGTGTTTTTACACGCCCATCCATTATTTCAGGAAATCCGGTAACTTCAGCAACATCTTTTACGGGTAAACCAGCTGCTATGAGGGTTTTTGCTGTTCCTCCTGTTGAAATTAATTCAACATTGTAAGTAGCATGAAGGGCTTGTGCAAAAGCAACCACACCCGTTTTATCAGACACAGAAAAGAGAACACGACGAACCCGATGAAGATCAGGTATGGGAAAATTTTTGGCAACAACACCCATAACAGAAGCCTTAAAAATGAAAGAGTTAAAATTCTAGTAAAACACGCTTATACGTTTATAGCATAAGCCTTTAGCAAAATACACTGAAAGGATAAACTGTCTTTTTAGAATATAGGATGATTCACCTTTTTCTATTATCCTGTAAAAACCTCTCATTTGAGGTGTGGTGATAGGTATAAAAGTCTCATTGAGACATTAAATATTTTTTTGTTGCTTATAACTCAATATCTCATCTTCATAGCAGTTTTGAAACAAAAAATGCATCCGTATGTTCTCTGCTATATTAGCCTTTATACTAGATGAAGGCGAAAGTATTGCGTATATCAATTGGAGTAATCTCTGAAATGGGAAATAATCTAATGAAGCAAGAATATAAAATTATAAAGGCAAAAATGAGTGCTCATCTTTCCTATCATTTTTAAATTTAACTTTATATTTTTCAAAAGCGTTTATGACGATATTTAACAAAGGCGCAAGTTGGTAGATTTTATTCTCTTTATCAGTTTTCAAGATTCTAAAAATTTTTGTTACTTGAGATGGAAGAGGTATTTTTTTAGTTTTTTTGCCGTAGCAGAAAAAGAAAACCTCCTAACACACCAGCAGCTAAAATAAACCACGTGATTGCATAAACGAGATGATTATTTCGAAAATGGATAATCGTAAGACCAACGACGGGAAGTTTTGCTTGTGGAGATGTTTTTCTGGCATCAATGAAATAAGGGGCAACAGTGGACAAACCAAGTTTTTGTGCCATAGCGGGGAGATCGCGCGTATACCATAAATTTTTGTCAGGATTATTTTTACGCGGGAAAAATCCATTTTTTTCACTCATGCGTAATAAACCTATAATCGTTGTTTGTTCTGTGTCCGTGGTAGAATTTTGCTGAGATAAGGCATTTGTATGCGATTGCTCTGTGTTTTGAAAATTGTTACGTTCATCCATAGGGATAAAGCCACGGTTGATAAAGATCAGTATATTATCAGCAGTTTGTAAGGGAGTCAAAACCCAATAGCCTGTAGTATTTTGAGCGGCAGCAGTGACTAAAATATTTTTATCTGTTAAAAATTTTCCTGTGATAATAACAGGTTGATATTCATATTTTTCAAAAGTAACATCTGACCATTGATTTTTTGGAGGGGCTTTTATGGGGGGTAAATGAATGCGCTGATTGGTACTGGTGATAAGATTTGTTTTCCAGTTTAACCGTTGTACTTGCCATATACCTAATGCACTGAAGAGAAGAAAAAAACAAATACATAAAGTTCCAAATAAAAAAGAAGAAAAACGGCAAGAATTTCCCTGAAGCTTTGTCATGGGGGGGTCTTTTTTGCTCATGATTTGTGCTTCCTTTCGGGACAATAGGCTTTTATTCTAACATGGTATATATTAAAAGAAACATTTTGTACGCTTTTTGGCAGAATTTGCACGCCTTATTGAGGAAAAAGATGAAAAATGAGCCAACAAGAGATGAAAAAGGTTTTATAAAAGACTTGACCTTTTGTTGTCGACCCCCTATTAGAAAGAAACTTCCCAATGATGCCCGTTCAAGGTTGCATTGCGCGTGTTTTGCGTTCATTGTGTCCTTTGGGTATGGGGATTTGAAAGTTTCTTAGAGTTTAAGGGTGAAGTTTATGTCTCGTGCATGTGAATTGACAGGGAAGACGGTTCTGTATGGTAATAATGTTAGCCATGCGAATAATAAGACTCGGCGTCGTTTTTTACCAAATCTTTGCAATGTGACATTGATTTCAGAGGTGTTACAGCAAAGTTATCGCTTGCGTATTTCAGCAAATGCATTGCGTTCTGTTGAGCACCGCGGTGGTCTTGATGGTTTTTTGATTAAAGCAGACGATAAAGAGTTGTCGCAACGTGCGCGTTTGCTAAAACGCCAAATCATTAAGAAAAAAGCTGAGCAAGAAGGTGAGCAAAAGGCTGAACAGGCAGCATAATTGTTAGCGCCATTCTTTTTGGTTTATTAATGCTTTGATTTCGGTTTTCTGTTCTAGAAGTTAAGTTTTTTGCAGGTTGATCGTTTCATTTTATTGGTTCCATATCCCAGGTTAAAAAAAATGTCTTCAAGCGGTCTTTTATTAGAACAGCAAAAGAAAAGGTATGTTGTTTTTTCTATTTTTGCAATGTGCCTTGCTGTCACGGCTTCTAATATTTTAGTTCAATATCCTGTCTATTGGTTTGATTTGAATGAGCTGTTGACTTACGGGGCTTTTACCTATCCATTTGCTTTTCTAATCAATGATTTGACCAATCGTTTTTATGGTCCATCTGCTGCGCGGCGTGTGGTTTATGCTGGTTTTTTTACGGGTGTCTTTGTTTCTTGGATATTGGCGACACCACGGCTTGCACTTGCTTCTAGTTTTGCATTTTTATTTGGGCAACTCCTTGATATTGTGGTTTTTACTCCTTTGCGACGTAAAACATGGTGGAAAGCACCTTTAGCAGCAGCGTTGGTTGGTTCAGCTTTGGATACAGTGCTGTTTTTTGCTCTTGCTTTTTCTAGCTCGTTTGCTGTTTTTGATAAGATAACAGGGTATGCAGATAGTTCACTGGTGGAGAGTACTGTTTTGGGAGGGATAGGCATGCCAGTTTGGCTATCGCTTGCTTTTGGTGATTTTTCGGTAAAAATTATTATGAGTCTGTTGATGTTGATTCCTTATGGGACAATTCTTAACATCGTAAAGCTTCCTCTTTATCAATGTCATTCAAAAGATGATTCCTCTTTTGTTTGTCACAAATAAGGATTTTTGTCTTTTTGTTTTCCTGAAGCCAAGAAAATTGTACGCTATGCTTGGTGTGACACGTTAGTTATAATGGATACTTTATCATTTACCAACTTAAGTAAGAACTCCAACACAAAACGCTTTTTTATTTCAAAATTCTCTTGTGAGGAAAAGATAAAGTCATTTGTTTGAGAAGGGGCTAAATATGCTTTTACAAATGATTCAATGTGACAGAAATTGCAACTGATGTTTATTAATAGATTGATTTAAAATGATAACTTATATTTTTCATTTGAGTGAAAGAGCCCAATATCATAAAATTTTACGCGTTTTAAATACTCTTATATTGAGTTAATAAAAATCATTTGCTTGCCTATGTTATAAGAGGAATTGGCGTGCGGACAACGTCATTTGAGAAAGAAATACTTCTTATGAAGAGCTTTAATGCAATAAAAGTGCAATATTAGGCGCTGAAAGTATATTGATTTATCTTAAAAACATTGGAAACTTGAAAGTAGGATTCTGCTTTTGGCTTGTAGCTTGTAAAGTAAAGGATGATTCTGGATTTTGCATTATGCCATATATGGGCGCTGTTGTGAAATAAGCTTGGAAGCAAGGAAGAATGTAGGAGTGCGGATAAGATATATAATGGTGTGTTCTTTTTCGTGAATGAAGTAATATTTTTTTTCGTGTTTTTCTTATATTTTATGTGAGTAAAGATTTTTTCTTTTATCCATGAGATGGGAGCTTATGTTGATAGATCACCCGTGGTGAGTACTGTTTTGGGAAGGTTAGGGGACAGGTTGGCTTTCGCTTGCTTTAGCAATTTTTGCCGAAAAATTGCTATGAATCCATTTATGCCGATTCTTTTATAAAGAAATTCTTAGTGTTTAAAATATCCTCTTTTTTTGCGTATAATAAATACAACTTTTATCTTTTTGTATTACTGAAGGTGGAAGTTTAGGCATTATATTTTCTGTGAGAGCAGCATTTTAGAGCTATGTCTAGTGGAGATATTTTTCTATATACGTGTATTTCAATATAATGAAATAACACAAGATCGAGACAAAAATGGGTGATTATTCAGTCTTTGAATTTGAATGGTACTCTGGGATATGGTCGTAAATGGAAAGTTCTAAGCAAAACTTTATCAGTCGCAATATAACCAGAAAGTAAAAACAAACTCATTACAATTTTTGAAGATGGTTGGAGCATTTCTTTTAGAGCTCATAATGCATCCAGTAAAGTAGAAGCTTCTTTAAAATTCGATATTCAATTTGTGGGATTATCTTCTCAGGTTGTTAGCCATCAAATTCCGATGGTTTAATGATAGAGATAATTTTTTAAAATGTAATCGTTGCTAATTCAAGGCAGGTTCATTTCTTATGAATATGAGTTCTTTTATCACTAAAAAGTATTTCTAATTGTTTTGTTATGGCGTCGGCGAGTTCTTCAGCATTCATAATTGTTACAGCACGTTGATAATAACGTGTGACGTCATGACCAATTCCAATGGCAATGAGTTCGATAGGGGAGTGTGTTTGGATTTCTTGAATCACTGCGCGTAAGTGTTTTTCTAAATAATTGCTGGAGTTGACCGATAGTGTCGAATCGTCAACAGGAGCGCCATCAGAAATGACCATGAGGATGCGACGTTGTTCACGCCGTGATAAAAGGCGTTGATGAGCCCAAATTAAAGCTTCTCCGTCGATATTTTCTTTTAATAATCCTTCTTGCATCATCAAACCTAAATTGCGTCGTGCGCGACGCCATGGGGTATCAGCACTTTTATAGATGATATGGCATAAATCATTGAGGCGTCCAGGATTATGGAGTTTGTTTTGGGTAAGCCATTGTTCGCGCGATTTTCCCCCTTTCCAAGTTTTGGTGGTAAAACCTAAAATTTCAACTTTGACACCACAACGTTCAAGAGTTTGTGCCAAAATATCAGCACAACTTGCAGCAACGCTAATGGGGCGTCCGCGCATTGAGCCAGAATTATCAATGAGGAGTGAAACAACTGTGTCCCGAAATTGGGTGTTGCTTTCCATTTTAAAAGAAAGGGGTTGCATGGGGTCAATAATTAGACGTGGAAGCCGTGTTGTATCAAGATATCCTTCTTCAAGGTCAAAGTTCCAGTTGCGATTTTGTTGCGCCATCAAGCGGCGCTGGAGACGGTTTGCTAAACGTCCAACGATGTTTTGCAGATGATTGATTTGCTTATCAAGATAACGGCGTAAGTGATCTAACTCGTTTTCAGAACAAAAATCTGTTGCTTCCAAAATTTCATCAAATTGACGGGTGAAGATTTTATAATTGCCAAGTCTTTGCATTTGTTCCGAATCAGAAAAAAGGTGTTTGGGTTTGCTCGGCTTTTCTTGCCAAGGTCCATTTTTTTGCTCGCCGTCAGCTTGATCATTGTTGTTTGATTGTGTCGCTTGTGTTTTTCCATCATCTTGCACATCACTTTCTTGTTCAGTGCTGGTTTGTTCTTCACTTTGAGCGTGTTTTTTGTTTTTACTCTCTTCTTCTCTTTGGTCTTGAGGTTCACACGCATTTTTTAATTTTTTATTGTTTTCACTGTTAGAAGCTTCAGCTTGTTGCACTGTCATTTTGAGTGTAACAAGCATTTGGCGAACAATCTGTGCAAAAGCTTGTTGGTTGTAAATATGATGTGGGAGTTCATTGAGTTGTGATGCTGCTTTTTGTTCGAGTTCTTTACGCCACAATTCTAAGACAGAACCCGCTTCTCTTGGAGCTGCGCGCTTTGTTATTTTTTCACGCAATAAAAGTGCAATCGCTTCTTGGATGGGGGCTTCACTTTGGTTGCTAATTTTATGATAATGGGCTCTTTTGTATTTATCGGCGAGCATGACATCAAGATTTTTTGCAAGTCCCTCCATGGCTAAAGTACCAATTGCTTCAACACGTGTTTGTTCGAGGGCATCAAAGACAGCACGTGCTTCTGATTCTAGTGGAGAAAATTGCATGTGAATGCGGTTGTCATGCCATGCTTTGCGCAGAGCCATGGAATCACCTAGTCCGCGGGTAATAGTGATGTCTTTATTCGTTGCGTATTGAGGTAATTCTGGTAAACGCGCGCAACTTTCGCTTAAAGATGGTCGGTTATGACTAAAGGAAACTTCAAGGTTGTTTGTGCCTGCAATCGCACGCATACAGGCGGAAAGTGCTTTTTTAAAAGCTTCAGCATTAAGAGTGTTGTTGGAAGAATCTTTTGCCGGATTTTTGTTGTCGCCAATATCGGTAGCCATGAGTGACAGATTCCTTAAGGCGAAACACCATGAATGAGTGATTCGGGAAGCTCTTGTCCAAAGGCGCGTTGATAAAATTCTGCAACAGTGGCACGTTCGAGTTCATCACATTTATTGAGAAAGGTTAATCGGAAGGCAAAGCCGACATCTTGAAAAATTGTTGTATTTTCTGCCCAAGTAATGACGGTACGTGGACTCATGACAGTTGAAAGATCTCCATTGATAAAAGATTGGCGTACCATATCAGCAACATGAACCATTTGTGAAATTGTCTTTTTTCCCTCAGCCGTTTGAAAAGATTTGACCTTTGAACAAATGATATTAACCTCTTTATCATGGGGTAAATAATTGAGTATCGTAACAATAGACCAGCGGTCCATTTGAGCTTGATTGATCTGTTGGGTACCATGATAGAGACCGGTTGTATCACCAAGACCAATGGTGTTTGCCGTTGCAAAAAGACGAAATGCTGGGTGTGGAGAGATGACACGGCTTTGATCAAGTAAGCTTAGTTTTCCAGAGGTTTCAAGAACGCGTTGGATGACAAACATAACATCGGGACGCCCCGCATCATATTCGTCGAAAACAAGAGCAATATTATTTTGATAAGCCCATGGCAAAATGCCCTCTTTAAATTCAGTGATTTGTAAGCCATCTTTTAAAACGATAGCATCTTTTCCTACAAGATCGATACGACTTACATGACTATCGAGATTAATGCGAAGACAAGGCCAGTTAAGACGTGCAGCAACTTGTTCAATATGCGTTGATTTCCCTGTACCGTGATAGCCAGAAACCATTACACGGCGGTTAAAGGTAAAACCTGCGAGAATCGCTAAAGTTGTTTGCTGATCAAAAAGATAATCAGGATCGATATCAGGAACATGGGGACTTTTTGTGCTAAAAGCAGGGACTTTCAGATCTGTTTCAATATGAAATAGATCGCGAGCACAAAGTGTAATATCGGGCAAATTTTCAACGGTAAGATTTGTCATTATGTTTCTGGAAGGGAGAGGACGCTATTTATTCATTAGAAACGATACAAGAGTTAAAGTATTTATGCAATGCTCTATAATGAGAGCCTTAGATATTGAAGAAAGATTTTTTTACGTATTCTATAATGTTTTGCAAAAAAAGTAACATTTTGCGCAAATAATGATGGTCTAAATGAAAATAGACTCATATAAGCGCATGTTTTCAGCACAAACCAGACTTTTTTAGCAAATTGTAAGCATGTAAAACATCACGAAAGCGCTCTTCTGAAGCACGATTACCACCATTGGAATCAGGATGGTGCTTTTTTACCAACTCTTTATATTTCATTTTGATGTCTTCTGCTGAAGCGTTTGCCTGTAGTCCCAGTGTATCAAAAGCTTTTGCTTCTAAGGGCTTTAATTTTCGTGAGAACTTATTGTTTGAATGCTGCCCAGTAAAAAGCGTGAAGGGATCGCGCATGCGATTTTGATAGGCAGCTGTTCCAGAGCGAATCTTTGCATAATTCGCGGCTGTTTTTTTCGATGTACCATTGCTCAGATCTGTAGGCCATGTCGGACGATGTCCTGTGAGAGCATCCTTTTGAAATTTTGCGATATCTTTATTGCTAAGACCAGAGAAGTAATTAAAATTTTTATTATAGGCGCGTACGTGTTCAATACAAAAATATAAATATTGTCCTTCGTGATTTCGACCTGCTGGTGCTTTATGGGACCCTGTTTTTTCACAACCTTCCCACTGACACTGTTGTGCTTCTGGCTCAGCTTTTTGTTTTTTATTTGAGCTTATGCGAATTGAATCGAATAATTTAGATGTTATTGTCATATTATTGGTTTATGCAAAATTGATTAATTTTACAAGAATTGACTTTTGAAAAATTTGTTTTCACACTTATTCTATTATGAAAAAGGTGTATTTTTGCACGTTCATTTTGTTTGAGGAATGAAAAATGTTTATAGAAACAATAATTCAGAGAAAGCTTCAGGATGCTTTTCATCCGCAAAAGCTTGAAGTGATTAACGAAAGTCATCTTCATGAGGGGCATCCTCATAATGAACATGCTTTTGATGGTAAAGGAGAAACACATTTTCGAGTGAAAATTTTATCTTCTTCTTTTTCTAATATGACACGCGTAGAAATACATCGAGCGATTTATAAAGTTTTACAAGAAGAGTTAGCTACTTGTGTTCATGCTTTGGCACTTGAGGTTGAAACACTCTAATTTTTTGATGAGACGTTTTTAGGAACGGGGATGGGCCTTTTGATAGATTTTTAACAAATGGTCTGTATCGACGTGGGTATAGATTTGTGTGGTGGAAAGACTAGCGTGCCCAAGAAGTTCTTGAATCGTGCGCAAATCTCCCCCCCGTGATAAAAGATGGGTGGCAAAAGAATGGCGCAGTGTATGAGGCGTTGCAGTTTCTGGTAAACCAAGGCTTGCACGTAAATTACGGACAGCTTTTTGAATAATGGCAGGCTGTAGGGGACCGCCTCGCGCCCCACGAAATATGGGTTGGTTATCCAATAAAGGATATGGGCAACATTTGAGATAATTTTGTACAGCTTCGTAAACAATTTTGATGAGAGGAACAAGGCGTGTTTTGCCGCCTTTTCCTGTTATAAATAAACTTGTTTTTTTAGGATCAGAAAATTGTTCTGGTGTGAGGCTTAAGGCTTCTGATATTCGCATTCCACAGCCATAAAGAAGCATGAGGACAGCAGCATTACGAGCGCTAATCCAAGATTCATTTTCCAGTTGATTTTCTTGTTTGACTATGTGAAGTGCTGATTTTATCGCTAAAGGTTTTGGGAGCAATTTGGGGTGTTTGGGGCTTCGGATAAGTTGAGCCGCGGGAACATTGACGATTCCTTCACGTGATAAGTATTTGAAAAAAGAACGGATGCCTGCCACCCCTCGGCTTAAAGAGCGCGCACTTATATTGTTTGTACGCCGATAAGCAAGATAAGCACGCAAGTCACTGATGCGTAAATGAGCAAGATCTGTAAGGGTTGGTGTATGGCTTAAGTGTTGACAGAGAAAAGACAAAAATTGCCGCGTATCACGTTCATAGGCTTGCACTGTTTGTGCTGACATACGACGTGTTTGGGTAAGACACTCTAACCAATTTTTCCTTGCGTTTAAAATTGCATGGTCTGCTGGAATGAGAGGAATATTTTCATCTTTTCTCTTGTCGTTTTTGATGGGCATTATCTAGTTGAGAGTTTCTTTCTTTTTAGATTTTTCATCGTTAGAATGACCATTCTTGTTTTGGGGTTGCTCTTCACGATTGATAAGTTGCTTTTCACCTTTGAGAGAGAGTATTTTCACAAGATTGTGTGTTGACATCAAATGCGCAAAAATTAATCCTAAAAAGCCATTTTTATGAAGTTTGGCAAGTTGGCTTGCTGATAATTTATTCAATTTTTCTTCATCAACAACCCAAAAATGTTCCAATTGCGCTGAGAGACCTTTATCGTTTTTCACATTGATGGATTTTTGGCTTAGAAGATCCATTTCTACAAGAGCATCAATAAACTCAGAGGTTTTCTCCATAGCGATTTTAAAACTTTCAAGAAAGCGAATACGTTCTTCCATAAAAGGAGAAATAGAGCCATCGGAATTAAAAAGTTCTGTTCCTGCAACTTCATTAAACATACCGGACTGTTGATCAAAGCAGACAGAAAGTTCTTTTTCATTGCTAATTTGTGCCAAAACAAAAGGATAGCGACGGACAAAAGCTGGAACATAAGTATTGTTTTTCCAACTTTTATCAGAAGCGATATAGTCATTTTCGTCATTAGAAAGACCGACAAGAGCTGCGGATGTGTAGTGCCGTTTTTTTTGTTCATCTTCGGCGCACATAAATAAAATAGGATAGTCTAGCGCTGCTTGAAAATATTCAGTACTTGCTAAAGGAACCCAATGAGTATCCTTGGCAAAAGACATATCAGTTGGAGGAGCAAATTTTAGATTTTTATGGGAAATTTTGTTGATTGGTGTGATATCTTTGTAAAATAGCATAATATTTGCCATAAGACTTTCTCCTTTATTAATTTGTTTTTTGTTACCAAGAAAGGTCTTTTAGAAGATTGTCTCATATGGCAACAAGATTGAATAGAAAACTATAAGATTGAAGGGTTCATTTTTGAGAGATAATATTTTTGCATGAAGTATAATAAAGAAAAGCTTAAAAATAAAGTCTATCTTGCCATTATTGGTATGCCTCATGGTATAAAAGGAGATGTTTTTGTTAAAATTCTAAGTGCTGAGCCACAGCGTTTCAAGTTTTACAGCACTCTTTATGATGATATGGGGCGTTCTTATGAAATTGTAACTCTTCGCATACAAAAAAATAAGGCGATTGTACGTTTTAAAGGGGTAGAAAATCGTAATGCGGCTGAGTCTTTAAAAGGGATTCGCCTTTATGTGACGCGTGATCAATTAATTGATGATTTGATGGAGGATGAGTTTTATCAAGTCGATTTAATAGGCTTGTGTGTCCAAGATTGTGGGGGGAAAATCTTAGGTGAAGTGTGTGGTTTTTTTAATTTCGGGGCTGGTGATTTGCTTGAAATACGTTTGAATACAGGTAAAAGAGTTCTTATTCCCTTTAGTAAGGCGGCGGTACCAGAAATTTGTATGGATTCTGGTTTTCTTGTTGTTGATCCCATGGCCGCTGGTTTAATTGATGGGGGAGACAATGATAAAAAGGAAATAGCTTGAATCTAAAAATAAAGATGAAGGTAAAAAACAACAGATGAATTTCGTCAATAAAAAGTGGAATGTGTGAAAATATTAAAAATGCTCTTTTGAGCAGATATTGTAAGCACTTTATCTCGAAATAGTCCTGAATTTTTAGAGTCTTTTTTAGTGCAAGTATTTAGAAGGATCGTATTGAATATGGCGCAGATCAAGAAGACTCAGATTAACGCTATGGCGTTAAAAGTCTTGTTTGTGCTATTTTTGCTATTAAGAGTCTGTTTAAGAAAATAAGGATAAGAAATAAAATGAAATTTCAGGCGCGCGTTTTAACCCTTTATCCTGAAATGTTTCCTGGTTTTTTAGGGTATTCTTTAGCAGGGCAAGCTTTAGAGCGTGGAATTTGGTCACTGGAGACGGTACAGATTAGGGATTTTGCTTTAGACAAACACCATAGCGTTGATGATAAACCTGCTGGTGGGGGAGCTGGTATGGTAATGCGGGCGGATGTATTGGCGGCTGCTCTTGACTGCTGTCCACAGGATTCGCCAAGATTGTTGATGAGTCCACGTGGGCGTCCTTTTGACCAAGCTTACGCGCATAGCTTGGCTCGTGATACGGGTGTAACGTTAGTTTGTGGACGTTTTGAAGGGGTTGATGAGCGAGTCATAGAGGCACGAGAACTAGAAGAAGTCTCTATTGGTGATTATATTCTTTCAGGGGGTGAAACAGCTGCATTGGTTATCTTAGATGCTATTATACGTCTTCTGCCTGGAGTGATGGGGAATGCAGCTTCTGCAAGGTGTGAAAGTTTTGAAAATGACTTGCTGGAACATCCGCAATATACCCGCCCTTCTCTTTTCGAAGGGCGGGGTATTCCGCCTGTATTGCTCTCAGGTCATCACAAAGCGATCGCAGATTGGCGTCAAAGCCAAGCCGAATTGTTAACACGTCAACGTCGCCCTGATCTTTATGCGCGTTATAATAAAAATCATCAGAAAACTTGATTCATATGATAAGGTGGTGTATTGCATGGCTCTCTTTTTAGAGAGTTTTTTATAAAAGGTTTTCTGTAGTTCCAAAATTAAAATGAAGGAATGGTGTATTCGCTCCTGTGTAAGACATAGCCTAAAGAGCTCCTTATTCTTAATAAAGGCTTTTTTGGTAAGAGTTGAGCGCTCTGACTGTTCGATAAAGAACATGAAGGATAAAAGAAATGAATATTATCGCACAGCTTGAAGCTGAACAATGTGCAAAAATTGAAGAAAAGCGCCAATTTCCAGCATTTCAGCCAGGAGATACAGTCCGTGTTATGGTGCGTGTGACAGAAGGTACACGGACGCGTGTTCAGGCTTATGAAGGTGTCTGTATTGCGCGTTCAGGCGGTGGGTTGAATGAGACCTTTACAGTACGCAAGATTTCTTATGGTGAAGGGGTGGAGAGGGTATTTCCTGTTTATTCTCCTTTGATTGAAGGTGTTGAGCTGGTGCGCCGTGGTAAAGTGCGCCGTGCAAAACTCTATTATCTACGTGGCTTGAGAGGTAAAGCTGCACGTATAGCTGAAAAGAGAGATTATCGGAAAAAAGCTGAAAAGGTTGTTGAGAAAGTAGAAGCAGCATCTGTCAGCACAGATGTTGAAAAGCAAGTTTCTGAGTAAAGATTATATCGGTTAAACTTTATGCAAAAGCGGCTTTTATGCCGCTTATTTGTGTCTTTCTTGATTCGTTTTGCCTTTTAAAAGGCTTGGAGTGGACATAAAAATGTTCAATCTATCAATTTTTCCTCTTTTTATTCTTAATTATGGGTGCAGTTTAAGAGACTATTGCGTATATCGTGAATACTCAAAAGGATAAGTTTAATCTGAAAAAATGTCTGTTTATATTTGGAAAAGATTTTAGACCTTTGACGTGAAGATAAAAGTGTATTAGATTAAGGCGAGTTTTGCGGATCATATCCAGGGAGTAATCGGTTTTTTTATGCGTGACCTTTAATCCGTTATTTGAGACAACCGACCTGTAATATCGGTATCTTGAGATGCCAAACAAGTAAAAACGAGAGAGTATGTTTAGTCGTTTTGCGCGAACTTTCTCGTTCATTGCGGTTGCAAAAACCAGGTCAGGATATTTTATGATAAACCAGGTCAGGATATTTTATGATAGAGACAACTAGGATAAAAGAGCGCCCTCGTTCCCCTCATATAAGTATTTATCGTTGGACAATTACTATGGCCATGTCCATTGCACACCGCATTACGGGTATGGCACTTTATGTTGGAACGGTTTTTCTTGCTGTTTGGTTAATTGCTATTGCGTGTGGCGAGGAGACATTTAGAACAGTTTACGAAATTTATAGTTCTTGGTTTGGATTGTGTATTTTGTTTCTTTATACTTTGGCAGGGGTTCATCACATGGTTGGTGGTGTTCGCCACATTGTTTGGGATCTGAAGCCTTGCCTTTTGGCAAAAGAAAAGGCAACAGTCACTGCTTGGGCGACAGTGTTTATTTCTCTTATTGTTACTTTTGCGATTTGGATTATTGGATATACCGTTGTTTAGCTGGGGGTGAAAAGAGACATGAAAAAAGATTTTCGAACGGAACTTGGAAAAGTACGGGGGCGTGGCAGTGCTCATGAAGGAACAGAGCATTTTTGGCTAGAACGTTTGACGGGGTTTATCAATCTACCACTTTTGATATTTTTTATTGTTCTTATTCTTTCGCTTGTGGGAAAGGATTATAGTATTGTGCGTGCAAGACTTGCACATCCTATTGTTGCTATTTTGATGGGATTGATGACTTTTTCGGTCCTTTATCATATGAAACTTGGTATGCAGGTAGTGATTGAAGATTATATTCCACGTGAAGGTTTTCGGATATTCTTTTTGACGTTAAATATTTTATTTTGTTTTCTCATAGGTGGTATCATTATTTTTTCTCTTTTGAAAATTGCATTAGGGGGTTAAACAAGTATGGCGGGTACAGGATCATCTCTGGGTGCTAAAGCAGGTAACGCCCCTTATCGCACTGTAGATCATAAATTTGATGTTGTTGTTGTTGGGGCAGGTGGTGCAGGATTACGTGCGACACTGGGTATGGCAGAACAAGGATTAAAGACAGCTTGTATTACGAAGGTTTTTCCAACGCGCTCACATACGGTTGCAGCACAAGGGGGAATTGCTGCATCGCTTTCAAATATGGGACCTGACAATTGGCAGTGGCATTTATATGATACCGTGAAAGGTTCTGATTGGTTGGGCGATACCGATGCAATGGAATATTTGGTGCGTAATGCTCCTGCTGCTGTGTATGAATTAGAACATTATGGCGTTCCTTTTTCGCGAACGCAAGAAGGCAAAATTTATCAGCGTCCTTTTGGTGGACATACGACACAATTTGGTGAAGGTCCGCCTGTTCAGCGTACTTGCGCAGCAGCTGACCGTACAGGCCATGCCATTTTGCATACGCTTTATGGACAAAGCTTAAAGCATAATGCGCAATTTTTTATTGAATATTTTGCACTCGATCTCATCATGACGGATGGGGTTTGTACGGGGGTTGTGGCATGGAATCTCGATGATGGTACAATACATCGTTTTTCTGCCAAAATGGTTGTTCTTGCAACCGGTGGTTATGGACGCGCTTATTTTTCTGCGACATCGGCGCATACCTGTACGGGTGATGGTGGTGGAATGATCGCACGTGCTGGATTGCCACTTCAGGATATGGAGTTTGTGCAATTCCATCCGACAGGGATTTACGGTTCTGGCTGCTTAATTACAGAAGGAGCTCGTGGTGAAGGAGGCTATTTAATCAATTCTGAAGGTGAACGCTTTATGGAGCGTTATGCACCTTCCTTTAAGGATTTGGCTTCACGTGACTTGGTTTCGCGTTGTATCACACTTGAAATTCGTGAAGGGCGTGGCGTTGGACCTAAGAAGGATCATATTCATTTGGTTCTCAATCATATTGATCCTGCAATCTTGCATGAGCGTTTACCAGGGATTTCAGAATCAGCACGGATATTTGCAGGGGTGGATGTAACAAAAGAGCCTATCCCCATCTTGCCAACGGTTCATTATAATATGGGTGGGATTCCTACCAATTACTACGGGGAAGTTCTCAATCCAACGGCTGATTCGCCTGATCGTATTCAACCAGGGCTGATGGCGGTAGGAGAAGCAGGATGTGCTTCTGTTCATGGAGCTAACCGCTTGGGGTCAAATTCATTAATTGATCTTGTGGTGTTTGGTCGTGCTGCTGCCATTCGCGCGGGTGAAGTTATTGATCGGAATGCAGAAATTCCACCCATCAATGAAGAAGCTGTTGACGAAATTATAGCGCGTTTTGATCGTTTACGTTTTGCACAAGGGGCAATACCAACAGCTGTATTGCGTGAAAAAATGCAACGCACGATGCAAGAAGACGCAGCAGTCTTCCGTACAGAAGATTCTTTGAAACAGGGATGTCAACGGATGAATAAAATCTGGGGGGAATTGTCGGATCTCAAAGTCACAGATCGTTCTCTGATATGGAATTCTGATTTGGTTGAAACATTAGAGCTTGAAAATCTTATGGCGAATGCAATCATGACTGTTCATTCTGCCGAAGCACGTTCAGAAAGCCGTGGCGCTCACGCTCGTGAAGATTATCCAGAGCGTGATGATAAAAACTGGCGTAAACATACGATTTCACATTTGTCAAAAGAGGGTAAGGTGACATTATCATATCGACCTGTCCATGTGGACCCGTTAACATCTGAAGCTGATGGTGGGATCGATTTAAAGCGCATTGCACCTAAAAAACGGGTTTATTAAGGGGAGAATGAAATATGGTACAAATTAAGCTTCCCAAAAATTCTCAAGTAAAACCGGGAAAGGTTTGGCCTAAACCTGAAGGTGCTACAAAGCTGACGGAATTTCACGTGTATCGTTGGTCGCCTGATGATGAGGAAAATCCTCATTTAGATACTTATTATGTGGATCGTTCTGCTTGTGGTCCTATGATTCTTGATGGGCTTTTGTTTATTAAAAACCATATTGATCCAACTTTGACACTTCGTCGATCATGCCGTGAAGGCATCTGTGGTTCATGTGCGATGAATATTGATGGAACCAATACATTAGCTTGTACCAAAGGGATGGATGATGTAAAACATCCCATTAAGGTCTATCCGTTGCCTTCCATGCCGGTTGTTAAAGATTTGGTTCCTGATTTAAAGCGTTTTTATGCACAACACCGAGTCATTGAGCCTTGGTTGCAAACAGTTTCTCCTGAACCTGCAAAAGAATGGTTACAAAGTCACTCCGATCGCCAAAAAATCGATGGCCTTTATGAATGTATTTTGTGTGCGTGTTGTCAGACTTCATGTCCAAGTTATTGGTGGAACGGTGATCGTTATTTGGGGCCCGCTGTTTTGCTTCAAGCTTATCGCTGGATTGCGGATTCACGTGATGAGATGTGTGGTGAACGTCTTGATAATTTAGAAGATCCTTTCCGCCTTTATCGTTGCCATACGATTATGAATTGTGCGCAAACTTGTCCAAAGGGATTAAATCCAGCGAAAGCGATTGCTGAAATTAAAAAACTCATGGTTGAACGCCGCCTTTGAAAATTTACTGATTGATCAAAATAAAGCGTAAGGTGGAAAAAATTGTATCTCCTTTTAGCAATTAAATCTCTAAAAGAAGATCGGCTGCTTATGAGGGTGCAGTAGCTATAATCATTCTAAAAGTGAAGTAATCCCTAAAAAATTAAGCAATCCTTGTAGAAGCAATCCTTGCAATGGCTGAGCAGAAAACTCATAGTTGAATATTATCTTTGAAATTTGACCGATTAACGAACAGTAAAAAGAAAAATAGAAAATTGTGCATGTTTTTGTGCCTCTTTGAGGCTTAATCTCTAAAAATTTATTGGCTTCTATGAGGCGGTTAGTATAGTTATTATTGCCTTTAAAAAGGCATTAGTCTTTCGAGTAAACTATACTTTAAATAGCGTTCTATGTAAAAACAATAAAATCAATATGCCATGTGTTTTTATTTTTATTAAATTCGCATCATAATTTATACTTTGATGCAGATTTAAGTAATCATTTTTTATAAAAAATGATTACTCTGTATAAATATAGCACAAAAATAAATGCTGATACAAATATTATAACGCATGTAAATTATCTAAATGAAATACAAAGGAGTGATCATTATGACAATTCGTCATTTTACGACACATTTATTGTAATATCGAAAACATTGCTAATATTCAAGGATTAGGAATTTTTGATAATATCATTATATATTTAAAGGTCATATTTTTTATTTTAAAGATTGGATTGTTAATCGCATTAAAAAACAAAATTTATAGTTCTCAAAAAATGGAGAACGTAAAATCCTTCTCTATTGTAGAGATAGATTATATAGTTAAGGGGGTAGTAATTTAAAAATATTGTAACATCATAGATTTAAATTCACTAAAGAGCAAATAAGACGTTTTTAAAAAATATCAAATTTATAGTTTTTTCTAAAAATTTAGAAAAGGCTAGTGAGAATTCTAAGAACACGTGTTGCGAATGTGGTACAAGGGATGTTTATAGGTTCGTTTGAGTTGAATGAATTCAATCATCAAAGAAAACATGTTGTATTTTTATGAGTTTCGTGGGTTTTTATTTTATATGTTTTTATCTATAAAAAATAGAGATTTCTAGATTTAGGTCTTATTTATTATGTTAGGGGATTTCATTTTTTCTTGTATATATGCTGAAGAAAGTTATTTAAGCAGTAAAAGTGTTTTTTATTTTATTTTTTAGCATAAAAGATATTTCTTAACATGAAAGAGAGGTGTCCAAGTATTAACGGTATAATCAGCCATTGTTTTGGTATTTATTCTGTTGTGCTGTAAAACACTATCTTATTTAGGATGTGGTAATTAGAGTGGTTAGAAGGTGAAATCTGCTAGGTGAGGGGGCGGATTGTTTGCAGATCAGTGGCGTGTTAAGAGGCTTCGTCCTTTGAGGTGTGATAGGTGGAGTCTGTTAGCCAATTACGTAAACTAGAGCGAAATCTACGTGGACAGGTTTTTAGTCTAATCTCTCTTATATATTGTGATAGGAAATTCACATTAATAAGGACTACGACCGGTTACAGAAAACAGAAATCATTGCGAAAAAACAAGCGTGCTTATTTTAAAATTTTTAATATTTGTGATCATAATGGCATGTGAAATCTCCTGTAGTATCACGCAGACCGTTCGTATTCTCGAGCCAAGAATTGTTCATATATCCTCTTCAATCTGATCTTCACGAATTGATGCAAGAGATGGGTACGAACACCTGTAAGAATAAGCAGATGCAAAGCCAGTTGTATCATTATTGTTGCTTTGCAGAGTGTTTGATAAAAATCTGGAACATTTCTCCAATTCATTGCCGGTTTATTAATGACTTTATGGCGTTGTTTTTCTAAAAGAGCTTTTGCTGTTGCAGCTTTTACTTATCAAATGGGAGTTAAGAGTATTATGTATCTCTGTTGACGTAATCTTTGAAAGTTGCTATACAGCCGCCTAATTTGAGGAGAATATGAAGCTGTAAAGGTGCAAACCAGTTTCCATTTTTAGCATCATTTTTTAATTCTGCTTTACGACTTTCAAAAGCATTTAGAGTAATGTCTTTTAAATAATAGAGATTACGCATTGCTTCACGCTTTTGTTTCTCTCGTTCTTTAATAAGATCAAAACCCTTATGTAAAACAGAACGCCCCGAACCAAATACACTTTGCTTGTCAATTTGCACGCTTGTTTTTAAGAAACCTTTCTTTAAGGTGCCTAAGCTTATTTCACTACAGAGTTCGTGGATGGTATAATGGTAAAGCCCCGATGAATAATATAAAATTTATAGAGCATCTCCATTTTTACACTTCATAAAAGAACAAGTTGGGCGCCATTAGACACTTTGCAAACTCCCAATGTTGTGACAATTTTTGGCATTTTGGATGGTTTATAAAAGGCATTTTTAGTGCTTTTTTGTACAGTTTCATTCTATACGGCTTTATTTACTTATAATGTGCAAGAGACATGGTTTTGGTTAATAAACAGCTTTGAAATGAGAGAATCCTACGGTACTAAGATCTTTTATCCAACACGCAAAATAATGAACACTCTTTATAAGACAATGTGATGCATCTTAAGAAGAGTGATTGTAGATCTGTTCTTTTAGGAATTTTTGCTTTTTGTGGTGCAGAGAAGAGAGCAGGAATATTCAGAGTAGAGCTTACCTTATGTAGTCTATGGATATCATCTTTAGGAGAGGGACATAAGCCACGTGATATGGTTAGCAAAGCTTTCTTAAGAGAAATTTGGTTGTTTACGAACAACTGGAGGTTAAGAATCTTTCTTCGTCCGAAGAAGACGTCGTATATACTACTATACTTTTTATTACCAAATAGAACGTGGTTTATGGATGCTAAATCGAAATGATAATTTATTTCGTATGAGGTTTTCCGTATTTGGAGATTGTTTGGTTAAAAAACATATTTATTAATCACTTGAAAATAGCGCTTAGAATTTTTAAACGGTAAGTTTTGGTCTTGATGACGATAATTATTTGTGATGATCGAAAGTACCTATTTTACGAAGCTTTCATTGATAGGCGAATCAAAATTTATTCTTTTCTTTTGTTTAAATATTTATTTTGCAGCTATTTTTTCTTTTTTGCATCAAAGATACTTTTTCAAAAGGTAAATGGAAAGAATGATCAAAGGCAAGAGAATAAAGAGAACCTTATGTATAATTTGGTTTTCTCGTAGAGTTGTTGTCTATTAACTTTTTTCCTCATGAAGAGTGTAGAAAATCCATCGGAGAAGCAAAGAGAATAGGAAAAGTTAAATAAATAGCCGTAACAATTAGTTACGGCTATTTTTGTTTGCTTCATATTACCGAGAGAGGAAGCTCCCCTTAAGCGATTTTTGATTTAGCAAAAATCGGGTCGTAAAAGACTTCAGAGAGTTTTCTATCTTTAAAGAACAACACTACGTCAACTGTTGTATAGAGAACGATTTTTATCATTTCTAACTCGAGTTGCCGGCCAATTTCTGATCTTTTAATCAAGGTGGCACATCGCTCAAATGTCTGCAAAGCGCTGTTAGCATGCGTTGTTGTAATCGATCCGGGATGACCAGTGTTGAGCGAATTGAGATATTCCCATGCTTCATTGCCTCGCAATTCAGCGAGAAAAATTCTGTCAGGCGACTGACGCATACACGCATCTAGGCATTCTTCAGCTGAAACACGGCCTACATTGTTACCATAAATCATATGTACATGATTGGGATGATTGGGTAGAAAAAGCTCATGAACATCTTCAATTGTGATAATACGCTCCTCTACAGGGACCTTTTCAATTAAAGAGCGAGCAAATGTTGTTTTACCAGATCCTGTTTTGCCTGCAATAATAATGTTGCGTTTGTGAAGGACGCATTCTTCCAAAAATTCAAGAATTTTTCCCTCACGTTTACTTTGTAAGAGTTGAACTTCAAATGGTTCCAACCGTGTGAAGTCCTGCCTCGATAACAAGTTATTGGCTTCTTTTGCTGAAGGCTTATTAAAACTTACATCAGAAAAATCGTCAAATGCCCCTTCTTCTTTGAGTTCTTCTAACGTTTTAACTATGAGAGAATGTTTACGAATTACAAAGGAAAGAGCACCATCAACAACAGCTGGTGTTTGTATAATTGTACCACGTTGTCCACCAGGCAAGAGCACATAATTAATACTTCTGGGAGCCATACCGTTATAAACGATAATAGCTGTAATAAGCGTTTGCAAAAAAGTGGTTGTTAACTCTGGTACGCTGTGTAGTTGCCAACCCTTAAAGCTTTTCGTCCATACTTCACAGGGGCGGCAAATCGATAATTCAGTGATCGTGGGATCTTCTAAAAAACAATCAAGCGGTTGCAGAAGCTGAAAAACTGCTTGATCTTTTTGTATCGGGTTAACGTGTGACGAGACTGTAGACATCGCTGAAATCCAGATCACGAGCAACAAAAATATTTACTCGTTCGCCTTGGTTTTTGTAAAGTGTTGGTGTGATATTGATGGAATTTTGAAGAACATCGATTGCTATAGATTCAGCATTCTGAGCTCCTTTATTTTGTGAGTTATCTTTATTTTCTTTGCTGCTTTTACCAACTTTTCCTCTTACCCATTCTCCTAAATCACCGATAATGCTTACCATAATTGCACTACCAAATCGTTCCCAAAAATGTCTGTCAACCCAGCCACCAATACCCGCTTCACCCAGAGGACCTGTGCCTGGTGAGTCAAGATTGACAACAACACCAGAAGGCGTTTCAATGCGTAACCATTGCACAAACACGCGCGTTTGTCCTTGTTGTATGCCACTTTGGTAAAAACCAACAACTTTAGAACCACGGTCAAGCAAAACAACACGTCCACTCGTGGAATAAATATCGCGTGTTAAATGACACGTCGTCATTCCGGGTTGTGATGTAATGATTTTTGTTTCTAACGTACAATCTATTTGCGTTCCTTGTGTAATCAAAAAGTCACGGTTACGAAGTTGCATCGCATGTGATTGACCTAAACGCACGGGCTGAAGGTTATCAAATAATACGCCATTACCTCTATCATTATTCGATGCTTTATTATTTGTATCTGTAGATCCTTCGCTACCACCGTTGTTAAGGCTAGAACTGAGCATACGTTTGCGTGCTAATTCTTCAGAATCTTGGAGCATATGTGGAGGAATGGCTGTTTGAAGAAGTTTACTCAATGCCGGTGGAATATCCAAGTTTGAATCTTCTGTTTGTGTTGATTTTTCTGCTTCTTCTACAATCTTTGGCTCTTCTATAATCCGAGGGACATAGTTTGGTATAATTTGCTGTACTATTTGTTGTGGTTTTTCTTCCTCAACCTCCACGGTATTACGCATTTTAAAAGCTTTCCAAGTCAAGGCAATCGGTATCGCTACTATGACAATAAGTCCTACCATTAACAATGCACGGGTACCTGGAATTGTTGGACGACGTTCAGAACCTAGTTCGGACCCTCCATAGGTACCTTCAATATGTTTTTGTTCGACGTTGTCCAGTTTTGTACCTTTTCCCTCTCCTTCCTTATTGTCAAACATCATTTTCCTCCTTTATTGATACGATAAACCACCGAAGATACTGTCCCTGTTGTGTTTGGTACGCCATTGGGGTCATAGGCTTCATTAAAAACAGCTAGAGCGCGTTTACCAAGCCGTATAAGCCATTTAGGATTGACCTTATGAACGGCGATAATATCATTAGAACTGCCGATAACGGTGCGTGGTATTAAGCTTTCATTACCTTCAGCATCTACGACATAAATCGATGGCATATCCATGTTAGCGGGAAATTTAAAGTAAGTAATACGCCCATTGTCCCAAGCATTTATCGGAGCAATATCTTGGTGACCACTCATGGTATAACTGAGATTATAGCCGTTGACGCTTTGGTGAAAACCACGTTCAATCGCAAGGCGTCGATTGTTTTCTTCTGACTTTTCATCGTTTGAATCGGGATAATGGAAAGCCAATTCATATGTTGATCCCGCACGGTCATTCCGAAATTGTAGTCGGAATTTATAACTCCGTTTGTCGGTTACAACGATGAGATTGGTATTGGCAAGTTCTGCTTTTGGTTTAATAAAAATATGCCGCCCTTTATGAGCAAAGGCATAGGCTTCAGAATCGCCAAAGGCATGAGTTATGTACTGTTCACCTTCTTCAAGAATAATATGTGTTGCCACACCAAGAACTGTTTCAATTTGAACCACATCGGCTTCGTTATATGTTATATAGCGAATGCGATGATCATATTGTGAATTTGATGGACTTTTGAGCGCCTGAACAGGTACCGTATAAAGAGAAGAAAACGAAGACAATAGAACAACGAACGCAAGTTTTTTCATAACAATCAATTCCTTAATCATTCAACAGTATTTCTGGGTCAGAACGGTAACTTGTTACTTGAAAACCAAGGGGGTTAAGCAATCGATCAGATGATTTCATGGGTGCACCAACATAGGTGTAACCAATTGTTGCAATTTGGTGCTGTTTTGGTCCAGTAGCAGCACCGTTACTGTCAAGTTGCTGAGTCGTAAAACGTACAGTTGCTTGACCGAGTCCATTAGGCTGGATTGATCGTACTTTAACTGTAATACGTGCTTTGTTGGAAAGCACTTTGTCCCGTGCATTTTCTCCATCATAGATTTTATAATATTCTTGTTGAACAGATGCCGCACTTAAAAGTGCTGTTGTGTCATAGTTCAGTTGAATAGTATCGTAGTCGTAAGTTTCGCGGTTAAGCACATATTGATTTAGCCAATATCTATCTACAACTTCACCATAGCTTTCTTCGTGTTCACGCATGATTGAGATAACATCAACTGCACCCGTCGTATTATCAACGCGCAATACTAAGGGAGTTGGAGCTGGTTGAGAAAATCCAACAACTCCACATATCATACCGAATAAGCCAAAAAGACCCACAGTACTCGCAACACGCCATGCCGTTCTGCGCGACCTTATAAATTCATTGATAAGATCACGTTCTAAGCCACGGCTTTCTTCATAATAACTTCTAAGTTGTTCGGCTTTCACTGGTTTTGCTTGTTTTGTTTTCATCTGTCTCCTCGCTTGATTTCGGCAGGGATTGTTTTATTAATGGGCACACGGTTCCTATCATTGGGCTGTTTTAGCTTTGGTGCTAATGCACAAGCCGATAAAAGGTTTGCAATCAAAATTACAAG